>JBDHSO010000064.1:0-18156 GCA_039808125.1 Rhodobacter sp.
GTACCGCGCGCGCGACCCGGATGCCCACTGCGGGAGAGCCGATCACCTGGCCTCTGGTGGTCATGCCCTGATCCAGCCCTCGACCCATGCTGTCACCTCCGAGGCGCTGTCCGCAGCAGCCGACGCCGCGCCCACGGCCATGCACAGCGCGACCGCTGCGTCGATCTTGTTGAGCGCCCGCTGCCGGGAGAGCCAGTAGTTGTCCCAGCGGTCGGTCTCGATCACCGCCGACATGATCGCCGAGACCAGCACCGGGTTGCGCCGGAGCCGGATGCGCCCCTCGAGCATCAGTTCCTCGAGCCGGCGAACCGAGCCGGGCATCCAGAGCCCTTCGGTCATGCCCTCGCTCGGCTTGCCGCGCCGGGTGCCGCCCTGCGGGTGCTCGACGAACGGCAGTGCCAGCCCGAGGTCGGCAATATCCTCTTCCAGCCGCCGGAAGGCGTAGCGGTCATAGGCGACCATCCGGACATCGTAATCGCGATCATATTCGGCCAATGCCTGGGCGACGTGCCGGAAGTTGATGTTCTCGCCCTGCGGCGCCTGCAGGAATCCCTGGCGCACCCAGACGTCGTAGGGCTGCTTGTCGCGCAGGGTGCGCGCGGCCAGCGTGTCGCCCGGCGTCCAGGCCTCGATCCACGCGTCGAAGCAGGGCTTGCCGTCCTTCTCGCCGGTCCGCTGCACCGCGGCGAGCGCGGTGATGTCGCGGTTCTGGCTGAGATCGAGCCCGAGCCAGACCATGGCGCCCGCCTGCGGCGCGAACTCCGCCAGCAGCGGCTCCAGCGTCGACCGGGTCATCCAGGCGGTCTCGGCATCGGTCCAGACGCAGAAGTGCAGCCGCAGGATGCCGTTCAGCTGCCCCGGAATGGCGCGGGCCTGCGCCACTACCTCGGCGAGATAGTCCTGCGTGATGGTGACGCCCAGCAGCGGGTTGGCCTTGATCCAGCAGCCGGGATCGTTGAGCGGGTCGTCGCCCCCGTCGAGCGCGCAGACATAGCTGAACGTCGTGTCGTCGAGAACGGCACCGACATAGGTCGGGTCGGTCAGCGCATCGATGTTGCCGGCTGCGACCTTCACCGCGTGTTCGTGCTCTTCCCAGGCCACCGAGTTGCGGTCGGAGCCCGCGTTGGTGATCATGAACAGCAGCGGTTCGCGGCGGAACTTGAACCCGCGCTCCAGCATCTCGATGATCGAGCGGTCGGGCATCTCGTGGAGCTCGTCGGCCAGCACAAAATAGGGCCGCGGACCCGAGCCGGTCTTGCCGGTATCGCGCGACACCGGGCGGAAGAACGAGCCCGACGCATGATGCGCGATGTTGAACTCGCGGCCCGGTCCGCCCGAGAACGCGAGCCGCCGCGCCAGGGCCGGCGACTGGCGCACCATCTTCACCGCGTCGGCAAACAGGATACCCGCCTGTTCGCGCTTGGCGGCGGCCGCATAGATCTGGGCGCCCGCTTCCCCGGCGGCGGTCATGCCGTAAAGGCCGATGCCGCCGGCAACCGGCGACTTGCCGTTGCCCTTGCCCTGTTCGATATAGGCGCGGCGGAACCGCCGGCGGCCGTCGGCGCGTTTCCAGCCGAACAGGCTACCGATGATGAAGGCCTGGCTTGGTTCCAGCCGGAAGGGCTGACCCTCGAACTGGCCTTCGGAGAGCTTCAGCACCTCCTCGAAGAACCCGAAGGCATGGGTCGCGGCCTCGCGATCGAACCGGACCCCGTCGGTGCGCTTCAGGTCGTCGAGGTGTCGGCGGCAGGCATTGCGGACATGCGGCCCGGCGACGATCTCGCCGGCCACGACAGCATTCGCGTAGTCGGTCGTGCGGTCAGGCGAAGAATCGGTCGGCCGGGTCGGCGCCTTGCGGCGTTGCTTCGGCTGCAATCCTGCTTCTGGCACTGGGCGTCATCCCGAATTCTGCAGCGTAGCGCATCATGTCCGCGGCGGCCTTGTTGGCGGTGCCGACGAGCGGGTTCTGGATGGCGTTGCCGTTGGAGGTCTTGATCATCAGGCCGCCGGTCAGCTGGTCCTTCTCGGCCATCCTGGCGATCGCGCGTTCGGCCTGCACCCAGCGGCCATAGGCCTGGGCGTAGGCGGCCAGAGCCGCGCGATCGACCTCGGACAGGAGGCCGATCCTGTGCAACCAGACGGCGACCCGGTTCCATTCCTCGAGCGCGTCAGCGGTCAGGTGGGGCGGCGGGTCCGGCAGTGCCGGGATCGTCCTCGCCTCTTTCCTGTTGAGCGGCCGCTTGCCGCGGTTGCCCTCGATCAGCTTCAGGTGGGTGGGCTTGGGCTTCGTTCCGGGCTTCATCGTTCAATCCATTGGTTTGCCCAGCCGCGATCACTTCGAATGTCCGCCCGTCGCCTTCCAGGGTTGCGGCCTGGCCGGTAAAATCCTGCCAGCGCTTGATGGCGACGTCGACATAGGCCGGGTTGAGCTCGATGGCATGGACCGGGCGGCCGGTCATTTCGCCGGCAATGATCGTGGTGCCCGAGCCCGAGAACGGCTCGTAGACCGCCTGACCGGGGCTGGAGTTGTTCTCGATTGGGCGCTTCATGCACGCGACCGGCTTCTGGGTGCCGTGCCCCGTCTCGTTCTTCTTGGGCTTGGCGATGTGCCAGACGGTCGTCTGCTTGCGATCGCCAGCCCAATGGCCCTTGGCGCCCTTCCTGACCGCATACCAGCAGGGCTCATGCTCCCAGTGATAGTCGCCGCGGGATAGCACCAGCTGGCCCTTGTCCCAGATGATCTGGGAGCGCAGCTGGAAGCCGCTGGCGGCAAGGCTGTCGCCGACCACCCCGGCGAACAGCCCGGCATGCCACACATAGGCAACATCACCGGGGAACAGCGCCCAGGCTTCGCGCCAGTCGGCCTTGTCGTCGTTCAGCACCTTGCCTTTGGCGGTACCGGAAGCCGCGACACCTACCTTCTCGCGCCAGCCCGGATCATATTCCACGCCGTAGGGCGGGTCAGTCACCATCAGGTGCGGCGTGATACCGTTCAGCACCTTGGCGACAGTATCGGCATCGGTGCTGTCACCGCAGACCAGCCGGTGCCTGCCGAGTAGCCAGACGTCACCGGCCTTGGCGACCGGCGCTGTCGGGACCTCCGGGACCTCGTCCGGATCGGTCAGCCCCTCGGTCTTCCCGGCCAGCAGCTTCGACAGCTCGTCATCCGAGAACCCGGTCAGCATCAGGTCGAAGTCGAACCCCTGCAGGTCGCCGAGTTCGACCGCCAGCAGCTCGAGGTCCCAGCCGGCGTTCAGCGCCAGCTTGTTGTCGGCGATGACGTAAGCCTTCTTCTGGGCCTCGCTCCAGCCTTTGGCGACCATGGTCGGGATCCGGGTGAGACCCAGCTTGCGGGCCGCCAGCAGGCGGCCGTGACCGGCGATCAGGCCGCCGTCCTCGTCGACCAGCACCGGGTTGGTCCAGCCCCATTCGCGGATCGAGGCCGCGATCTGGGCGACCTGCTCGTCCGCGTGCGTGCGGGAGTTGCGCGCGTAGGGCGTGATCTTTTCTATCGGCCAGAGCTCGCTGCTCTGGGCCGGCCAATCCTGCGACATGGCGCTCCCTTGGGTTGAGCGCCGCTGTCGGCGCTGTCAGGCGGCCAGCTCGGCCAGAATGTCGAAGTGGACCACGAAGCCGGTCAGGTAGGGCAGGCCCTTGGGGATGCCGGTCTCGCGAGAGGTGGTGCGGCCGATGGTCCAGCCCATCCAGCGGGTGATGGCGGCGTCGGTCGCGGCGACAATGTCGCGGCCTTCGCTCATCCCGTTCGCCACGTCGTCGGCGAAGTGGCGGCCGTGGCGGCTGTCGAGGAAGTCGCGCACCCCGTCAGCGCTGGCACCCGTCGCCTTGGCGATCGCCGTAAAGGCGGCGGCCCACGCCACGTCCGCATCCGTGAACCCGGCGGCCGAACCGTAGAAGCCCCATGCTTCGTTGTTGGTCAGAAGGGTCGGGTCGTTGGTCATCGTTCGTCTCCGCTGTTGGTGAAACGACTGACGCTCTTTTTGCGGACCCTATCAAGTCAAATAGATGATTTTGCGTCATTTTCCTGATTGCCACCCCCGGTCGCCAACTCGCGGGCGTGAAAGATTTTGGTGGGGCGCGGTTTCCGGCGCGAAAACCCTGGACTTTCAACCTCCCCCCCGGGGTTCGCTCAGGCGAGCGGCCAGCCATCGACGCCCACGGCGACCGTTCTGCGTTGGCCGAATTGTTCGGCAGTCCGCTTGGCATGGCACTCGGCACACAGGCAGCGGATGTTGCTGTCGTCGTCCGATCCGCCATGGGCCAGCGGCACGATGTGGTCAGGCACCGTGGCCGCCCGAACGATGGCACTGGCCGCACAGTCGCGGCAGAGCGGCTCGGCACGCAACCGTCGCAGACGCTGCGCCACCGCCCGACGGCCCCGAAGTCGTTCGGTCATGCGCAGCGCCCAAAACGAACAACGCCCGGAAGCGGGTGGGCTCCGGGCGCAGTTCTCAACTCTGTATTACGGAAGGTCTACGGCATCCGGCAAGACCTGTCAACAGGCAATCGAACAATAGCACAATGGATTCAGTTTGTTACTTCACCTGACAGGCAAGAGAACCCGATCACGAACTAACCCGCCCGATCCGGAACAACCGACACAGGGCATCCAGACCATGGCCAAGGTTGCCGATGTCAGCCGCCGACCAGTGCGATGCTTCGGCTTTATGGCACACCACGGCAGGAACAAGGACGCTGGGCCTGCGACCGATCGGGCCGGGGGCATCGCGGTCGGCCGTGCGCAGCATCAGGGTTGCGCTGGCGGCCTGCCTGCGAACCCTCTCGACCAGGTCCGGGTCAGGGTCAGGCACGCTGCCACCGAAGATACCCTCGTTGACAAGCAGGGCCGTGACAGAGCGAGGCTGATCCGGGGGCAGCCCCATGACCACACGGTTGCGCGCCATGATCTCACCGTAGATCTCGGCCGCCATCAGTTGCTCGGGTGTGATCCTGCCGGCCAACGCCAGCCGGCCGATCGCCGAACCGAGGCGCTTGTCCTTCGCCTGCCGGGCGCTCACCCCGTACTGGTGCTGGCGGGCCTCCAGCACGGTCGCGGTGACTTCGCGGCAGGTCTCGGCCTTGCCCGGTTGAACCAGCTTGCCGCAGGGGTGGCGGCGGCCCGCCTTGCGCTTACGACCGCGAGCCACGAGTGATCTCCGGGATCAGCGCCGCATGGCCGATCACATCGAGCAGGCCGTCGGTGCAGGTGGGATCGTGGGCGAGCCGCGCCAGCTTCAGGTCGATCATGCACAAAGCCACCTGCTGTGCCGTCACGGGCATGCCGAGGGTGATCGACCAGCGCCGGGCGATGGCCTCCATCCGGGTTTTGGGATCGCCGTAGGCCGCGCCGCGATCTGCCAGCACCTGCGCCACGCGCTTCAGGAAACCGACCGCGCTCACCGCACACCTCCACGGGTCTCGATGGCCCAGAGCAGGATGGCGATGGCGTCGGCCTCGTTATCGTCGGCCGGGGCAAAGCCGCGCACCGCCTGCGCCAGTTCCGAGGCATTGCCCTTGCCGGCGATGAACCGCCTGATCGTGCCCACCGGCACACCCTGGCAGGCGACCAGATGCTCTTCGCACCACGCCGTGAGCACGCCCAGCAGGCCGCCATGGACATGGGCAGCGTCCGTGCCGATGTGGCGGCGGACTTCCTCGAAATAGATCGCCGCGATCAACCCGGCATCGAGATCGAGTTTCTCAAGCCAGCGCCGGAAGCGAAGGAACCGCATCCCGCCGCCGTCGTAGCGGGTGTGCTTCAGCGAGGCCGTGCCGGTCGTCATCTGACCGTCGGGGGACTGGAGAGCCCAGCCAGTGCTGGTGCCGAGGGCAAGGACAGCGCCGTGACGGATCGTTCCGCCAACATTGGGTTGAGCTGGATTGGGGCAGGCAACGGCCTGCAATTCAGGCAGGGTCATGACGACCTCCTCTTCGTGTGGGGCGGTCGGGGCGACGCAGTGGGCCGGTGAAGGCTGGCAGCTCGCCCGAACCCGAAGCGGGTCTGGTCAGGTCGTCATTGGGGTGGACTTCTCCACCCGGAATCTTTATGAGGTTTCATGCGGGCCGATTGAAACATCGGAGCTGACAACCCCTTGAGCAACCGAGGTAATATATAATCTTTCAATTATTATTATTTTTATAGGGGTATACATCTCTACCTTTAAAACGCGCGCGTACGCGAGGGGATATATAAGGCTCCCCTTGAAAGATTGAACATTCCCGGATGTCCAGATTTATCGTTTATATTCATTGTGATACGCCTTGAAATCCTGCTTTTGACCTATTCCACCCCTTTGAAGGACCACCCTTCGATGGAATGGGTCATCTAGGTCCCCCATGTTGGGGCTCGACCGTCTTGCCACTCACGTCCCGCCAATTACCCGACCAGCGCGCCAGTCGGTAGACCATGGCCTGCCTGGTGGCAGAACTGCGCATGCCCGTGATCACGTCACCGCTCTCGATCAGGGTCTGGACGATATCGTCGCGGTCCCGGGATTTGAGCCACTGGGAGCCGCGAGTCAGTTCAGACTTGGTGATGCCCTTGGCGCCGGCTGCCCGGATCAGTTCACGCAGCCGTTTCAGGTGAGCCTCGGTCTCGGTATCAGCGACATGGCGATCCACCGCCTCCATTGCCCGCTGCGCATAGTGACGCACGAAAGCGATGGCCCAGTCCGCGTCATCAATCGTGATGACGGGACTCACTGGATCATTGCCCACCGCCACGATCAGCGCCAGCTTCAAGGCGATCTCACCGATGCGCGCAAGGATGGCTGTAAAGGCCGTGCCCGCAGCCGCCCGCAATTCGCCGGTAAGCTCCCTGCTCAGCGCCTTGAACCGCGCGCGGGCCTCGTCGGTCATCGGCACTGTGGTGAGCACCACAGCGGTCTGCGGACCAGAGGTGGCGCCCGCCAAATTGCCGCGCTGCTGCCCGGGACCTGACGCCAGCAGCTGGAGTCCTGCGATCAGGTCCTGCGGCGGGGTGCGAAGCCCGACAGCGACGTTTTCGTCCGGGTAGTCCTCGTCACTCGGTAGGATCAGGAAGCGGGCAAGCGAGCCGTCCACCACGTTAGCACCCTGCAGCGCGCCCCAGAAATGCAGCGGGGTCGTCGTGCCGTAGACACACAGGCAAGGCTGGACGATGTCGCGTCGCTCATTGGTGCCGTCCCGATTGGCGTATTCCGCGCCCAGGAAGACGCCGCCTGCCGAGGTATAGAGCTCGGTCATATTGTCGAGGATCTCGGTGATATGGCGCGGACTGCGTTTGCGGTCTGCCGCGGCCGAGAGAAACATCCCGAACTCATCGATCTGGAGCAGGGTCGCAGGCTGGCGATGCAAGGCGGTCAGCAGTCCCGCACCGGACGCGATCTTGTTTCCGCCGAGGTGGTTCGCAAGACCGGCCTCGAACAGCACCTCGTTGATGATCTCACGCGAATGGTTCTTGCCCGAACCGCTGTCTGCGATGCCGACCACATAGAGATTGGAGCGCAGGTTGCTCTCCGTGCGGTAAAGCCGCCCCATGAGTGCGCCGATCGCGCAAAGGCTGGCGCCAAGCGACAACAGTGGCTGCGGACGACGAGCAGTCGACAGCATGTAATTGGTCAGCTTGCCGACAAGCCCGCCCGGGATCCTGAGGTTGAAGCTGGTGGGCGCAGTCACTGCATTGGCATCTGCCGCGACGTCGAGCCGGGCCAGCAGGCCGGAAGCCGGGTGGCAACCGTCGGTAGGCTG
Source organism: Rhodobacter sp. (assembly GCA_039808125.1). GTDB lineage: Bacteria > Pseudomonadota > Alphaproteobacteria > Rhodobacterales > Rhodobacteraceae > Pseudogemmobacter. The sequence continues at coordinate 7,747 of JBDHSO010000064.1, forward strand.
ACTGCCATCGAGCACCATGCCGGGATCTGGCTTCCAGCCCCGCTCCATGGCTAGGTGGTAGATGGACCCAGCGCCAATGCGGTCCGGGCGGAAGCTGGCCCAGGCCTTGTCGGTCGTGGTCTCAACGTTCTTGGCGGCCTGGTCAGACCACGCCGTGAACAGGTCCTTGCCATCCTCTCCAAGCGCGCCCTTGATCGCCATGCCGATCCGCACCCAGCTGTCGTAATCGAGATCGCTGTTGGGCAGATGCTGGAGCGCGGAAGCGATCGCGTCTTTTGTCCCGGCCTGTGCGTGCGCCGGAGCCGCCGGGGCGCAGGCAGAAACCGAGGTTAGACTGGATGGCCGCAGTTCAGTCGGGACCAGAGCCAGCGCCTCTTCCATGAATGCGGCGGCCATGTCCGCATCGATGATCGGCAAGCTGTCCAGATCGAGTTCGGACAGCTCTTCCTCGGGCCAGACATAGGGCTGGCCGGTATCGGGGTGGTCGGCGTAAGCGACGAACTGCTGGCCCAGACACAGGACCTCCAGCGGAGCCCGGCGAATGCAGCGGAACGGGGCGCTGGTGCCGTAGACAAGCAGGCGTTTCGGCGCCCTGCCGATACGCAGCGCCGGGGTGTCGCCAAGCCGGGCGCGGGCCAGCTGCTCAATTCGGAGCGCCAGGTCCGGGTCCGATAGGATGTCGATATCGATGGCAGCCACGCTGCCGCCGACAATACCGATGCCGCAGTCCGGCCAGCCTGACCATGTCGCAACCTCGACCTCAGTGGTCGGCCGCGCCGCATGACGGTTCCATTCGGGGTAATCGACCCATGCGTCGCGCTGGTACCGGCCCGGCTTCTTGCCGCCGGGCGCGATGGGCAGGATGGTATAGCCGTTGGCCAGAAGGCGCGAACCATGGCGCGCCATGTAGGACGTATTCATCAGAAGGGGCAATCCGACATGTCAGCGGCGAGCTCGCGCAGGTGGTCGCAGTACCCGGTGATCAGATGCTCGATGAAGGCGGACCACTCCGCGTCGGTCAGCGCTACAAGGTCGGTCTTGCCGATCTGTTCGAGATAGCGCCCACCGGCTTGCCCGCCGCGCACCATGGCGGCCTGTTCATTGCGGCTGGTATTGATCATGCCCTGCCTCCGGTGACAGAGGTCCTGGCAGACGCGGCTGCAAAGATAATTCTGGCTTTCGTCCCGGCGGGGATCGGAAACCCGGTAGTACGGGACGAACCAGCCGAAGCCGCGGGATTCGCGGTGGCAGACGGAGCAGAGCCCGGGGTTGGCGTATGGCATGTGTCGAACCTTGCCCTGGTAATTTCGGTGTAGTTGCCTGACGGGCGCACAGCGATGTGGCTGGGGCGGCGCAGGCGGTGGACCAGCTGGAGAGCCGCATAGACCGAGCCCGGCACCGGAATGCCCGGCGCGCGTTCACGCCACCATGCTTCGGCCTTGGTGCGGGGGTAGCCGGTGTGCTCGAGACAGATCCACTCGTGGTGCCAGCCAAGGCCGCACTGATAAGTGGCCTTGAGCGAAGGGCGGCCGCCCGGCTTTTCATGGCGATGGTAGGTGACGTTGGAGACTTGCAGCCATTCCGGACGATTGGGCCTGCCTGACGACAGCACGGCAAGCGTCGATGCCGTTGGTGCCAGTTTCACCTTGCGGGCCGGGAAAACGTAACCGCAATCCGGACATTCCAGAGCTGCAGCCGCAACGATGCTCTCGCACTCGGGGCAGACCTTGACCGGCGCATCACCATCGCCCGAACCCGGCCGCTTCGGCTTCACGAGATCGATCGGACCGTGGCGTTTCACGTTGTCTGCGAAATCGAGAACGAGGCAGTTGTCTTTGCCTTGCGCCAGCCGTGTGCCGCGCCCAGCCATCTGGACGTAAAGCCCTGCCGACTTGGTCGGACGCAGCATGGCGATCAGGTCCACGGCCGGAGCATTGAAGCCGGTGGTCAGCACCCCCATTGAAGCCAGCGCACGGATCTTGCCGGCCTTGAACTCCGCAATGATGCGGTCGCGCTCGTCCTTGGGGGTATCGCCGAAGATCGTGGCGCAACTGATCCCGCAGCGGCGGAATTCCTCGGCAACGTGGGTCGCGTGACTGACGCCCGAGCAGAAGGCCAGCCACGACTTCCGGTCCTTACCGTAGGCGATGATCTCACCGACCGCGGCCTTGGTGATTGCGTCCTGGTCGACCGCCTTTTCGAGATCACGGGCGATGAACTCGCCCCCACGCGATCCGACACCGGTCACATCAAGCTTGGTCTGCGGTTGCTTGGACATCAGCGGACTGAGGTAGCCAGCCATGATCAGATCCCGGACCGACACCTCGTAAGCGATGTCGGTGAACAGTGCGTTTTCGCCTTCGTGGAGCATTCCGGAATCGAGACGATATGGCGTGGCCGTCAGCCCGATCACCTTCAGCTTCGGATTGATCCGCTTCATCGCATCAAGGAATTTGCGGTACATCGTGCTGGCTTTGCCCGGGATCAGGTGGGCTTCGTCGATCAGGATGAGATCGCAGTGGCCGATTTCCGCCGGCCGGCGGTGGATTGACTGGATCCCGGCAAACAGGATGCGCGCTTCGGCATCACGGCGCCCGAGGCCAGCCGAATAAATACCGGCAGGTGCCTCCGGCCAGAGGCCCAGCATCTCGGCATGGTTCTGGGCGATGAGCTCGCGGACGTGGGTTACGACCAGGATGCGTTGATCGGGCCAGGCCTTGAGCACCCCGTCGATGAACGAGGCCATGACCAGACTTTTGCCGCCAGCGGTCGGGATGACCACCAGGGGGTTGCCGTTCTTGTTTTCGAAATAGCTGTAGATCGCGACGATCGCCGACTGCTGATAGGGGCGTAGCTTAATCATTTGCGGCCTCCTTCTGGCGGGCGTCGTTCAGCCAGTCGGAGCCGTCGGCCATGCGATAGGCGACGAAGTCCTCACCGGCGTCGGTGACGGTTCCGGGGACGAGATCAGGGATGAAAAGATGGCGGGCGCAAGCGCGGCGCTGATCCTGGGCATAAAGCCTGCGGTCATGACGGGCGCAGTGCCAACCGCCCTCTACGGGCGTGGAATGCAGACAGGTCCGGCAGTTTACGGCCGCTGCCTCACCAGCGTGGCAGGCCGTATGGTGCGAACACATGCGGCACTCGAACCAGGTTGGATCATCGCTGATCCGGGCTGGCGGATGCTGGGCATCAATGGTGCGTTTGGCCTTGTCGAGCAGTAGGGTCGCAGCTTCAGGATCGGCCTCGATCCGCTCGATGTGCAGTGCGTCCGTGTCCTTGCAGACCGCAATGTACATGGCCCGGGTCAGCCCGGTCAGGTGCATGTAGGTCAGCATCTGGGCGGTGTGCTGCGGCTTTGATTTCTCGACGCCCTTGGCGACTAGGTCCGCAAAGCTTTTGACCGAATGGGTCTTGAACTCGACCACGTGCCAGGTCTTCGGTGCCTCCAGCAGGCCAAGGGCGACGCCATCAAGCGAGCCGCCGAAATGACCGCCATGGGCCTCGACCCGGAACTGGCGACCGGTTTCGGGATCGAGCTCCAGCACCGTGGCACCAGTCGAACGCAGGTTGGCGACGATCCGGTCTTCCTCGCGCTGCCCGGTCTCGAACAGGCGAAGCATGCGACCGGAAAAGCGCGAAGGCGTGACCCAACGGAAATCGAACCACAGCGCGCGGCCGCAGGCCTTGCCGATCAGCGATGCGCCGAGATGTTCGCGAAAGCCGTCACCCTGGCGGCTTTCGTACACGGCATAGATTGCCGTCAGTGTGGGCGTCGGCGGGGTGGGAAGTTCTGCCATCACAGATCCTTCGCTTCGCTGCGGACGCGCGCTTCGGCGAGAAGCTCGGCCCAGACGGCGGGATCATGGCGGGCGCGCAGGATGTCGATCAGCGCGTCCTTGACCTTGTTGCGGCGGTGCCAGCCGCTGCCATCGGCGAGCAATTCAGCCCGTTCACGGTAGAGGTGGCGCTGCGCGGTCCGGGCGCGGTTGAACCACACGGGGTCGATGGGTTTGCCCTGTGTCTGGCGGGTCAGATCGGCGGTCGCGATCTGGGTGCGGATCTTGGCGATGGCGTCGTCGAGTTCGATCAGGCGGCGCTGTTTTTCAGGCAAGCCGGGGGCGTTCGCGGCCACAGGGGCCGCGTTGAGCGGTTCAGTCATGGTCAGTCTCTTTGTCTGGCTGAGGCCGCCGCGATTTCCCGCAGCGGCCTGCAGGGATCAGCTGTTACGGTTCCAGGGAGCTGCGGCCGGCGCTGCCGACTGCGGGGTCGTGGGAGCAGGTTGATGTGCAGCCGGCGCGGTCTTGTCCGGGACGAGATAGCGGATCGTATTCTTCTCCGAATACCCGTCCTTGGGCGGCTTCACCCCGACCTGGATTGTCATTGGCACCAGGTGCAGATCAACGCTGTCGTTGACCTGCAGCTTGCCGGTTGCGTGGCAGATGGCCGACAGCGTGCGCTGCGCGATCTCGACCGTCTGCGGGTTCGAGTTCACGAGGTTCAGCTGGTCGAACAGCTTACGGCCTTGGTACTGGCCCTCGATGATGTCTAGCATCAGCCAGAGGAACTGGCCCATGCCGTTGCGGGTAACGCGCATCTCGCTCTCGACGATCTGGGCGCGGTATTTGCCGGCGGGGAGAACGTCGCAGCCGGTGGTGGGTTCGATGCCGGTCGCATCGAAGGCGGTATCAAAACGTGCCATGGTGGAAATCTCCGGTCTGATCAGGACTGTTCGGGCTGGGGCATGGCCGCGACGAAGGCTTTCCAGTCGAGCGGAAGCGTGTCGCGCAGGCCGTAGCGGTTCTTGGCGAGGAAGGCCGGGCGCTCGGCGGTGTGCAGGACGCGTTCACCGGAGCCGAGTGCCCGAGCTACCTTCTTGTTAAAGCCAACGTCCGCCTTCGTGATGGACATGCGGTAGTTGGCAAAAAGTACGACATCGCAGTGCTCTTGCAGCAGTGCCGCAGCGCGGGCCTGGAGCTTGATGACGTAACGGTCGTAGGGCTCGTGCTCTGGGCTATCGAAACGCTTGATGTCGGTATGCGCGATCTGGATGACCGCCATGCTGCGGCGATCACGCAGAGCATTCAGGCGGTCGAGATATTCACGCCAGACCGTAAGTGCCTCGGCATAACCCTTGCCGAAGCCAGGGGCTTCGATCGAGGCCCAGCCGTTGCGACGGCAGGTTTCGGCCCAGACCAACGGTTCCAGCCAGTCCACGCTGTCGATCACCACAGTGCTGTAAGCGTGTTCTTCGTTGAGCAATGCATCGAGCGCCTCGACTACATCGGTATAGCTGGCGGCGAGCGGGAAGTGCGGCACCTTCAGCATGCCAAGACCGTCCTCGGTCATGATCACGACGGGGGCGTCGGCTCCGGCTGCGAAGGTGGTCTTCCCGACCCCATGCACGCCGTGCATGAGGATACGGGGCGGACGCAGCGTGCTCGACGTCTGCAGGGAGGAAAGGGATATCGCCATCAGTTGGCACTCCCTTCAGCCATTGCATCAGCTTCTGGCTCGCTGGAGTAGACGGCCAACAGCGGGGTGCCGTCGGCGTGCGTGCCGGCCTCTTCGATGTGGTACCGGCGCTGGACCTCGAAGATTTCCGGCAACTCCCAGCGACGATAAAGGCCGGGGATCCGCTTCAGAGGCTCAGTCGGGATGGCAGTCGTATCGCTCATCAATTGGGACTTCCTTCTCGTGGAAGACGCTCGGTGCGTCTGAAGTTGAAAAGCCAACCAGGCGCACCGAGCGGGACAACGGGTTCAGGATTTTTCTTCGGCGTATTCACGAAGGCGCCTCAGGGCGCGCTGGAACCGCTTGCGGGCAGCAGGTTCTGACAGGCCAATTTCCTTGCCGGCATCGGCTTGCGTGAAGCCATCGATCACCACGCGCAGGACAAGTTCGGCTTCCACGCCGATGAGGCCGGTCAGCTCCGCCAGCAGCCGTTCCGGCGACAGGGCGGGATCAACGAAGTCGGCGATTCCGCCGTGCAGATCAGGGTCGAACTCGTCCTGGACGAGTTGACGGCTGGTCTCCCGCTTGTGTGCACGAAGTACGTCGCGTTCGACATTCTTGAGGATGGTCGCTGCAACCCAATTTACGCGATCGAGGTCCAGTTCACGGATCGACTGGGTAGCCCGTGCGAGGATCTCAGAGGCAATTTCGTCGACATGTCCGAGTCGACGGCCGCGCGACCGGCGGAATACACCGTCAAGCCCGGGCCACAGCGCCAGCAGCATGAGGGTGAGTGCGCAGTCGCCGGCACGGTCGTTCGATTTCGCGCTCTCGATCAGGCCAGCCAAGATGGCGTTCTTCCTGTCCGAGGGCGCATCGCCGCGATGCAGGTGATCCAGCAAGGCGGCCGGATCCGCAAAACGGGTCAATTCCCGGTGGCTGGAGCGCACCGTGGCGAAACCGCGCTGGAAGTTGAGGGTGGAAGCTGATTGCATGAGATTCCCGTGGAAATCGTGCCACGTGAAGGACATTGGACGCCTGCCTTGCGGCCGGGCGTCCAGCGCCTCCTTCCGGCCAGGTCAGGGCGTCGCGCGCCTCTGCGTTGTTGGGATTTTGGAGAGTTCGCGCCTCAGCGCAGCGCGGGACTGGTCACTGTGTTCAGTGAACCGCAACCGCGGCAGGTGGCCACCACCGGAAAGCCCACGAGGTATTCGTTCCCCCGCGCAAAGCGCAGGTGCATCTGGCCGTCACGGCAAACACCGAGCAGCTTGGCGCAGCTGCTGCAGCGCCATTCGCGTTCATTGGTGTGCGGGGAAGTGCCGGCGATGGGGCTCTGTTTGGCCACGCGGCGGGATATGTAGGGAGTCGTCATCGGGGTGCTCCTCGTTTCAGGGAGCACACCCAGTAAGCAGCGAGTTGTTAGACCGTCACCCGCCGCATGTTAGACCGTTGTTAGACGGGGCCTTCGACCAGAGCTTCGGCGGCGTCTTCCACCGGCTGCCCGGCGACGAGCAGGCGCCAATAGCCACGCTTGGCACCGGTACCAATATAGACGTCTCGAATGCTCTCCCACATCTCCTTCCGGAATGCCTGCTGGGGGCTTCTGGAGTCGAAGCCATTCATTAGCGTCTTGACCTGAATGTCTGGGCTGCCTTGAACATCTGCAGCGACGAGGCGTTCGAAGATTGTAAGTTGATCGTTCCCGGCGAGGTGCAGCGGCTTTTTGCCCGGAATGAACAGAGTGCCTGACTGTGTGCCTGTTCGGACAACCCGCGGTGATATACCTCCGCGTGCGAGCGAAAGGCCGCTCCGATATGCGAGTTCGATCCCGTCCCGCACAATCAGGACATCTTCGTCAGTCGATGCTAGGTGGGACAGAAGCGGTACAACCACATTCGGGCCAAGATGCGATGGTATTCCCTCGCTAGCGGCAAGGATAATGCCGACGCCGGCTGTATTACGCGCGCGCAGGGCCAGATCCAGCCTCTGAGCAGTTTTCGGGTCATTGAGACGGCGCGCAAAATAGACTGGCACTTCGCCGCTATCGATTTTCATCGTACCAAGAAAGGTCATGTCTGGATCGAGAATCTGGGCTGTCCGCTTGCCCAGAAGCGGCTGCATCAGACGCATGAGCGTCTCGTGAAGCCATTCGGTATTGATCGTGTACATCTCGACATCGGACACCGGTTGTTTGCCAGCATCCTCGCCGAACGGGCCGACAATACGGACCATACCTTCTGTCGCCGACGGCTTGATGGTGCCTTCCCCTTCGAGGTCGTCCTCGTCGATGAGGACCACATCCTGCCGGTCGCGTCGCTCGAGCAGCCCACCTTCGATCAATCGGTTCGCGTCGAGGCCAAGTTCCAGCAAGTACCCTCCGCTGACCTCGTCATCGATCCGATCATGGAGTTGAGCCAGTTGCGGGAAGATTTCGCGGAGGTCGTCGGCCGCAATCTGCCGGAATGCGCTCAGGATCCCCCATGCCTTGAGGAGAGCGAAACCGAGGCTGCGATCTTCTGGATCCGCCTTGCTCTGCAAGTTGCAGCTTTTGGTGCCTGCGATCGTGATGTTCAGCGTCCGCTCTTTCTCGTCACCGACACGATTATAGGCAACCGCGATCCCGATGCGGCTGAAGGCTTCTGCGCGCTGGAAGATGTTCCCGGCTCCAAGGTACTGATCAGCTACCTGCACGATGTCGTCCTCGATCGTAACTTTGAGTTGCAGCTTGCGCCGCCAGATGCCGAGCCGGATCTCTGCTTCCACGACGCGGGTAAACCTGATCTCATAACCATCGATCTGCGGAGGTTGCAGCAGAAGCGAGGTGCGGAACCGCGTGAGATTGTATCGTTTCCAGGTCAGTGGCTTCTGGGAGATGTCGTGGCCGAGCGCAGCTTCAGCGAACGAGTCGCTGACCGTCTGGCGCACCACTGGGCTATCCGCGCAGACCTCGATCTGCCGTAGCGATGGCGTGTAGATCAGCGTCGCCTCGTTCGGAGGACGATAATAGATGGTTCCTCGGCGTCCATCGTGCCGGTGGTCGTGAACACTCGACAGCGGTCCGCCATGCCGGACGATCAGCATGATGGAGGCGGGGTGTGTATCGGTGGCGGGCAGCTCAAGTGCCTTCACCGTGCATGAAATCTCGGGCTTAAGCTCGAGTGTCGCCTTGATCTTGGTGGCCAGCGTCGTCTCATCGATTCCCGCCGCATCCAAAGCGACATGATTTTCGAGTTCGACCTCGAAAGCATCATAAAGCTTGCCGTGATCGCGGAACTGTCGGGCGAAATGAAAGCTCTCCGCGTCTTCGAACGTTTCGCGCGCATTGAGATAGGTCCAGATGCTTCTGCAGAGCGGATCGGGCTGTTGGTCGAATGCCCGTAATCGTGCGTCGTCGAGTCGCTGTTCGACAATCGTCGTCAGGGAAGTCACACCCTTTCCGTCAGCGAGAGCCCTGATCCTGCGGCATCGCTGCTCTGCTGGTCGCAGTTCGTCCTGATCGGAACCTGATAGCGTCTGAATTAATCCGTGGCGAAATGCCTCAACCGCATCTTCGTCAGTTTGGTCTGGAACATTGTCAGGCAACTCGAATTCGGGCTCGTTGTCACCCTCCCAAACGGCGAGGGTTGCTCGGGCAAGATCAACACGCGCATCTTCAATCAGCCTGAGGACATTGGGGCCAATAGAATTTGTCTTTCGTGCAACCACGTCTGCCCCCTGATCAATTACCTATCCGAATGATTCGCCGACGATGATCGCTGGCAGCATGGCTATGCGCAAGACTGATGTTCCAGGTCTGTTCACAGCCTCATACAAAGCGTTGACTCGCTGTCCCGTTCCGCACGACTACTTGGCTTTTCCGTCTCAGCACCACCGCTCGGTCTTGCCGGGCGCAACGCGGAGACCCCTGAAGTGAAGAGCCCGAACCCTTACCATCCTGATCATATGAATGCCGACGCCCGGCTTGCCGAGTTGGGGCGGATCGTGGCGGCCGGTGTTCTGCGGCTGCGCCAACAGTCCAGTTCTTTATCTGCTGCGGGCAAAGACAGTTCGCTTGGCTTGTCGGCCGACAAGAGCGTCAGTCATCCCCGGGCACAGGCCCGGATCGGAGGACGATGATGCGAGATAATGACAATGCGCAGGTGCTGGCGAGGCTGGCGGCGCTGCAGGCGATGACCGTCAGGGAACTGAAGGCCGAGTGGGCAAAGCTGTTCGGGGCCGAGGCCCCCAACAACAGCCGCGCGTTCCTCGAACAGCGGCTGGCCTACCGGATCCAGGAGCTGACCTTCGGCGGCCTGACCAAACCGGTACGCCAGCTGCTCGACGCGCTGGCCGACGAGGCCGAGGGCAGGAAGGTCAGGAAATCGGTGATCAGCGATCCCCGCAACCCGGTGGCGGGAACCCGGCTGGTGCGCGAATGGGACGGCGCCGAGCATGTGGTGACGGTGCTGAACGACGGGTTCGACTGGCAGGGCCGCAAATACAGGTCGCTGTCGGCGGTGGCGCGCACCATCACCGGCACCCAGTGGAACGGCTACCGCTTCTTCGGCCTGCGCGCAGGCAAGGACGCGGCATGACGGAAGGTACACCCCGGCGGCGGCGCTGCGCCATCTACACCCGCAAGTCCAGCGAGGAAGGGCTGGACATGGCGTTCAACAGCCTCGACGCCCAGCGCGAGTCCTGCGAGGCCTATGTCGCCAGCCAGCGCGCCGAGGGCTGGGCCTGCCTGCGCGAGCGCTACGACGACGGCGGCTACTCCGGCGGGTCGCTCGACCGCCCCGGCCTCAAGGCCCTGCTGGAGGACGTGGAAGCTGGCCTCGTCGACGTCATCGTCGTCTACAAGATCGACCGGCTGTCGCGTTCGCTGATGGATTTTGCCAGACTGGTCGAGGCGTTCGATCGCAACGACGTGACCTTCGTGTCGGTGACGCAGGCGTTCAACACCACGACCTCGATGGG
>JBDHSO010000065.1:0-18147 GCA_039808125.1 Rhodobacter sp.
ATCGTGGCCTTGTCGGTCTCGATCTCGGCGATGATCTGGCCGGACTTGACCTCATCGCCCTCTTTCACCAGCCATTTGGCCAGCGTGCCTTCCTCCATGGTCGGAGACAGCGCGGGCATCAGAATTTGCGTGGCCATCTTCCCCTCCCTCAGCGATAGCAGACCGATTTCACCGCGGCGACGACTTCGGCCGGGGTGATCAGGGCCAGTTTTTCCAGATTGGCGGCATAGGGCATCGGCACGTCCTTGCCGGTGCAGGTGACGACCGGCGCATCCAGATAGTCGAAGGCGCGTTGCATGATGGTCGAGGCGAGGTGGTCGCCGATCGACCCCACGGGGAAGCCCTCTTCCACCGTGACGCAGCGGTTCGTCTTCATCACGCTGGCGATCACCGTGTCATAGTCGATCGGCCGGAGCGTGCGCAGGTTGATCACTTCGGCGCTGATCCCCTCGTTCGCCAGGTCCTCGGCCGCGGCCAGCGCATGGGTCATGCCGATGCCGAAGGAGACGATGGTCACGTCGCTGCCTTCGCGCCAGATCGAGGCCTTGCCGAAGGGCACGATGAAATCCTCGCCCAGCGGCACCTCGAAGGACCGGCCGTAGAGGATTTCGTTTTCCAGGAAGACCACCGGGTTGGGGTCGCGGATCGCCGATTTCAGCAGCCCTTTCGCATCGGCCGCCGAATAGGGCATGCAGACCTTCAGCCCCGGAATCGCGGCATAGAGGGCGGCATAGTCGTGGCTGTGCTGCGCCGCGACCCGCGCCGCGGCACCGTTCGGGCCGCGGAAGACGACCGGGGTGCCCATCTGGCCGCCCGACATGTACAATGTCTTGGCCGCCGAATTGACGATATGGTCCATGGCCTGCATGGCGAAGTTGAAGGTCATGAACTCGACGATGGGTTTCAGGCCGGCCCAGGAGGCGCCGACGCCGATCCCGGCAAAGCCCATCTCGGTGATCGGCGTGTCGACCACGCGGCGCGCGCCGAATTCGTCCAGCAAGCCTTGGGAAATCTTGTAGGCGCCCTGATATTCGCCGACCTCTTCGCCCATCAGGAGTACCATCGGATCGGCGCGCATTTCCTCGGCCATTGCCTCGCGCAGGGCCTCGCGCACGGTCATGGTCCGGGTGGACACGCCTTCGGGCAGGTCGGTATGGGGCCAGCCCTGCGCGGCCTGGACCGGCGCTGCGGCGGGGGCCGCAGCCGGCGCCGCGGCAACCGCGGCTACCGGGGCCGGCGCGGTGGTGGCCGGGGCAGGGGCCGCGTCGGGGGCGCTTTCGCCCTCTTCCACCAGCACGGCGATGGGGGCGTTCACCTTCACGCCCGGCGTGCCCTCGGCCACCAGCAGCTTGCCGACGATGCCCTCATCCACCGCCTCGAATTCCATCGTGGCCTTGTCGGTCTCGATCTCGGCGATGATCTGGCCGGACTTGACCTCATCGCCCTCTTTCACCAGCCATTTCGCCAGCGTGCCTTCCTCCATGGTCGGAGACAGCGCCGGCATCAGGATTTGCGTTGCCATGATTTCTCCTCCCTCAGGCGGTGATGTCGGTCCAGAGTTCGCCCTGCGGCGGCTCGGGGCTTTCCTTCGAGAACTCGGCCGCCTCGTTCACCAGCGCCTTGATCTCCTTGTCGATGGCCTTCAGTTCCTCGTCCGAGGCGAGGCCGCCCTGCGTCAGCAGATCGCGCACATGTTCGATGCAGTCCTTCTCGGTCTTGACCTTCTCGACCTCCTCGCGGGTGCGGTATTTCGCCGGATCCGACATCGAATGCCCGCGGTAGCGGTAGGTCATCATCTCGAGGATATAGGGGCCCTTGCCGGCGCGGCCGTGCGCGACCGCCTTCTCGCCCGCGGCCTTGACCGCCAGCACATCCATGCCGTCGACCTGCTCGCCCGGGATGCCATAGGCCACGCCGCGCTCGAACAGGGTCTTCGACTTGGTGGAGCGCTTGACCGAGGTGCCCATGGCATACTGGTTGTTCTCGATGACGAAGACCACCGGCAGATCCCAGAGTTCGGCCATGTTGTAGGTCTCGTACACCTGGCCCTGGTTCGCCGCCCCGTCGCCGAAATAGGTGAAGGTCACGTTGTCGTTGCCGAGATATTTGTCGGCGAAGGCCAGGCCCGCGCCCAGCGGCACCTGCGCGCCGACGATGCCGTGGCCGCCGTAGAAGTGCCGCTCCTTCGAGAACATGTGCATGCTCCCGCCCTTGCCCTTGGAATAGCCGCCGATGCGCCCGGTCAGTTCCGCCATCACGCCCCGGGGGTCCATGCCGCAGGCCAGCATGTGACCGTGGTCGCGATAGCTGGTGATGCGCTTGTCGCCCTCTTTCGTGGCGGCCTCCAGGCCCACGACCACCGCTTCCTGCCCGATGTAGAGATGACAGAACCCGCCGATCAGGCCCATGCCGTAAAGCTGGCCCGCCTTTTCTTCAAAGCGGCGGATCAACAGCATGTCACGGTAATATTTCAGCAGCTCGTCCTTGCGGACGTTGGGACGAGCTTCCTCGGGCTTGCGTGCCATCGCTCTCCTCCGGGCAAATGGTTTAGCGTTAAACCATCACTAGCGTATCGATCTTTGCCGGGCAAAGCAAAAAGCAATGCACGGAATGCAAGGGATGCGGGCGGTTTTTGCAAGGCCGCGCCGGCACGGACCGCCGGAACGACGGGCGGCCGGGGCGACAGGTCGCGGCAAAAGATCAGCGCAGGGTGATCTCGTCGGGGCGCATGTAGCCCAGCACATCGCGGGCCTGCTGGTCGAGAAGGTCAAGGTCGAGATAGGCGTCGGACAGCCGGCGCGTCAGATTCTGGACCTGATCCAGGTCCGCCTGCAGCCGGTCGCGCTCGATCCGCAGGCTGTCGGCCTCGGCATTGATCTCGACCCGGCGGAACACGCCGAAATCGCCCTGCACCGCGGCAAAGGTGAAATACCCCCCCAGACTGAACACCAGGCCGAAATAGATCAGCCCGCCCAAGTTTCGCCGCGCCGCCATATGGCTCATCTGCAAGTCCCGTCGTGCGCCGCCGGAAGGGCGGGCATGCCGAATCATGCCACAGGCGATTCGGGAAGGGAATCCTGAAAATCCGCCGGTACGGGCGGCGGGGCAGGGTCCGGGTCCTGGCGGATGCCAATACCCTGCCATCCGCGCATGGCGCGCGCCCTCAGACCGAATCGTACTGCACTTCGGTGTCGTAGACCGCCTCGAACGCATGGCAGGCGCCGCCGGGGATCAGCGCGCCCTCGCGTGCTTCGCAGACCGTTGCGGTGACGGTGGCGCTCAGCGTGCCATAGCTGTCCGATCCGTCCCGGCCGCGTTTCACCGCCGTCAGCCGTAGCTTCGCGGGGCCTTTCGCGATCAGCGACCTGTCGTCCTGCCCGCCGGGGCTCAGGATCTCGACCGTGACGTTGCGGGTTCTTTTCGGGCCGGTCGGCAGCCGGTCGAAAACGCCCTGCACCAGGACGACATCGGCCTCGGCTTCCGGGTTGCCGTCGGGATAGGCGCCAAGCGACAGCAGGAACCGGCCGGTGGCCTTGCAGGCGCCGGTCCCCGAACAGTCGTAGTGGTCGCGGAACTGGACGGAGGCGTCGAAGGCGCCGATGGAAAAGTCGAAGGTGGTATAGCCGCGCACCTTGCCGTCGAGGCTGATCCGGGCCTCTCCCAGGACCCAGGGGTAGCCTTCGGGCGGAGCGGGAGAGATCACCGCCGGCTCGTCGGCGGGTGCGGCGGCGGGCAGCAGCGCCAGGGCAAACAGCATCGCGCGGCGGGACAGCGGCATCATGGCTCCATCGCAAAAGGGGCACCCTCGCGGGGTGCCCCATCCTGTCATCCCGCCCGCGGCGCCGAAAGTCCGGGTTTCCTCAGCCGGCGATCGAAGCCGCGTAGATCGAGGCGATCGTCTCGTCCAGCATCGCGTCGAATTCCGCATCGGTCTGCTGCGCGCTCAGCCCCTCGGTCAGGGCGCGGCTGAAGCTGGCGATCATGCCCCGGTTGCGGGCAAGGATCGCATTCGCCTCGGCGCGCTTGTAGCCGCCAGACAGCGCCACGACCTTCAGCACCTTGGGATGGTCGACCAGCGGCGCATAGAAGTTGTCGACGCTGGGCAGCGACAGTTTCAGCATGATCTGCCGGCCTTCGGGCAGCACGTCCAGACCCTTCAGGATCGCGTCGCGCAGCATGGCCTCGGCCTCGGCCTTGTCGGCGATGGAAATCGTCACCTCGGGTTCGAGGATCGGCATCAGCCCATGCGCGGCGACCTGTGCGCCCACGGCGAACTGCTGGTCGACGACCGCCTGAATCCCCTTGGCATTTGCCGCCGAGATGACCGAGCGTTCCTTGGTGCCGTAGATCCCGGCCTTTGCCGCGCGGGCCAGCAATGTGTCGAGGTCGGGCATCGCCTTCAGCACCTGGCAGCCGTCCACCTCGTCGGCCAGGCCCTTGTCGATCTTCAGGAACGGCACGACATGGCGGTTCTGCCACAGATAGGTGGCGGTCGGGATGCCGTCGACCGCGCGGTCCATCGTCTGTTCGAACAGGATGGCGCCCACCACCCGGTCGCCGGTGAAGGCGGGCGACTTGATGATCCGCGTGCGCATCGCATGGATCAGGTCGAACATCTCGGCCTCGTCCTTCCAGCTTCCGTCGGGGATGCCGTATTGCTTCAACGCCTTGGGCGTCGAGCCGCCCGACTGGTCCAGCGCCGCGATGAAGCCCTTGCCGCCGGCGATCTGCGCCGTCATTTCCGCCTTGGTCATGCTGTTCCTTCCCTGACTTGCTGCCCGGACGGGCCTTTCCGGCCGGGCATAGCCTGCGCGGGCAAGTCCCGCAATCGTGATGATGCTAGCGGCGGCGCAGAAATTGCCCCGCGACGAAGATGACAAGGCGGCGCGGCACCAGCCGCGGCAGAAAGGCGAAGATCCGGTTGTCGATCCCGGTCACGGCGATGCGGCGGCCGCGCTTCATCGCCGTCCAGCCCGCCTTTGCCACGCTTTGCGCCGTGGGCATCGGCAGCCGCTGGATCAGCGTCTCGCCCTCGAAACCGCCGGCGCGGAAAAAGCCGGTGCGCGTGGCCCCGGGGCAAAGCGCCGTGACCGTGACGCCGGCCAGTGTCAGTTCGGCCGCCACGGCTTCGGACAGCGACAGCAGATAGGCCTTGGTCGCGTGATAGACCGCCATGCCCGGCCCCGGCATGAAGGCCGCGGCCGAGGCGACGTTCAGGATATGACCCTGGCCGCGGCCCGCCATCTCGACGGCGGCGGCCTTCATCAGCACCGTGGCCGACAGCACATTGACCATCACCGAGGCGTATTCGCGCGCCCAGAGCGCGGGGTCGGCAAAGCCGCCGCCCGCCGCAAGACCGGCGTTGTTGACCAGGATGGATATTTCACGCCCGCCCGCGGTGGCGCCGGCCCAGAGCTTTTCGGCCTCTCCCTCCACGGACAGATCGGCCGGCAGCACCAGGGCCTCGACGCCGAAGCGCGCCGAAAGATCGGCCGCCACAGCCTCCAGCAGGTCGGTCCGGCGGGCCGAGAGGATCAGCATGTGACCCTCGGCCGCCGCAAGCTCGGCGAATTCGCGGCCCAGCCCCTCGGACGCCCCGGTGATCAGAACCCAGCCCATCGCCGCAGCCTTTCCCCCTGGCGCGGCCAGCGGCCCGATCACGGCACTGACGGGCGGGGATCCCCGCCCCGTCCGGGATCAGGCGTTCAGCGCGGCGACGCCCGGCAGTTCCTTGCCTTCCATCCATTCGAGGAAAGCACCCCCCGCGGTGGAAATGAAAGTGAAATCTTGCGCCACGCCGGCCTGGTTCAGCGCCGCGACCGTATCGCCGCCGCCCGCGACCGAGACGAGCCGGCCCTCCCGCGTCAACCGCGCGGCCTCTTTCGCCGCGGCCACGGTCGCCGCGTCGAAGGGCGCCAGTTCGAAGGCGCCGAGCGGGCCGTTCCAGAGCAGCGTCCGGCATTCGGCCATAACCGCCTTCAGCGCGGCCACGGTCTGCGGCCCCGCATCGAGGATCATCGCATCGGCCGGGCAGGCATCGGCCGGCACCGTCTCATGCGCGGCCTGCGCCCTGAACTCGCGCGCCACGACCACATCCACCGGCAGGTGGATGGTGCAGCCGGCGGCGCTGGCCTTTTCCATGATCGCCGCCGCGGTTCCCGCCATGTCGCGCTCGGCCAGCGATTTGCCGACCTCGATCCCGCGGGCGACGAGAAAGGTGTTCGCCATGCCGCCGCCGATCACCAGATGGTCGACCTTGCCGACCAGATTGCCCAGCAGGTCGAGCTTGGTCGAGACCTTGGCCCCGCCGACGACCGCGATCACCGGGCGCACCGGCGTGCCCAGCGCGGCTTCCAGCGCCTTCAGTTCCGCCTCCATCAGCCGGCCCGCGGCCTTGGGCAGAAGATGCGCGATGCCCTCGGTCGAGGCATGGGCGCGGTGCGCGGCGGAAAAGGCGTCGTTCACATAGACATCGCCCAGCCGCGCCATCGCGGCCGCCAGTTCGGGATCGTTCTTTTCCTCGCCGGGATGAAAGCGGGTGTTTTCCAGCAGGACCACATCGCCCGGCTTCGCCGCCGCGATCGCCGCCGCCGCGGCCTCGCCCACGCTGTCGGTCGCGAAGACCACCTTGCGGCCGAGCGCGGCCTCCAGCGCGGGGACGACATGGATCAGGCTCATCTCCGGCACGACCTTGCCCTTGGGCCGGTCGAAATGCGCCAGAAGCACCGGCTTGCCGCCGCGGGCGATGATATCCTCGACCGTGGGCCGGATCTTGTCGATCCGCGTGGTGTCCGTGACGCGGCCGCCCTCCATCGGCACGTTGATGTCGACCCGCGTCAGCACCACCTTGCCCGCCATCGCCAGATCGTCCAGCGTCTTCCAGCCCATCTCCGTCTCCCTCGTGGATGCGCGGATCTGTTTCGGTGACATTCGGCCGTCCGTCAACCGATCACACCCATTTGCCCTTCCCCTTGCGGCAAGGCGTCGCTACCTTCCGCCCGCAAAGAAACCCTGAAGGACCGAACGATGGCCGAGATCAAGGACCCGGAGAACACGATCATCCTGACGCTGAAGGATGGCGAGGTGTGGATCGAGCTTCTTGCCGACGTGGCACCGAAACATGCCGAACGCATGAAGCAGCTTGCCCGCGACAAGGCCTATGACAACGTGGCCTTCCACCGCGTCATCGACGGGTTCATGGCCCAGACCGGCGACGTCGAGCATGCCAATATGGAAAAGGACTACAATCCGCGCCGTTCGGGCACCGGCGGCTCGCAATATCCCGACCTGCCGGCCGAGTTTTCCAAGCTGCCGCACGACCGCGGCACGCTGGGCGCGGCCCGGTCGCAGAACCCGAACTCGGCCAACAGCCAGTTCTTCATCAACTTCAAGGACAACCACTTCCTGAACGGGCAATACACCGTCTACGGGCGGGTGATCAACGGCATGGAACATGTCGACGCGATCACCCGCGGCGAGCCGCCGGCCTCGCCCGACCGCATGATCACCGTCCGGGTGGCCGCCGATGTTCAGTAAGCTGATTGCCGCGACCTTCCTGCTGGCGACCCCGGCCCTGGCCCAGGAGGTGCCGGACCTGCCCGGCCCGAACCTGGTGATCGATGTCGCGGGCGAGGCGAACGGCACGGTCGTGATCGACCTTCTGCCTGATGTGGCGCCGAAGCATGTGGCCCAGATCGTCGCGCTGGCCAGGGACGGCGCCTATGACAATGTGGTCTTCCACCGTGTCATCGACGGCTTCATGGCCCAGACCGGCGACGTGCAATATGGCAAGGCCGGCGGCGATACCGCGATGGCGGGGATGGGCGGGTCCTCGCTGCCGGACCTGCCGGCCGAATTTTCCGACATCTCGTTCCAGCGCGGCATCGTCGGCATGGCGCGGTCGAGCGATCCGAACAGCGCCAACAGCCAGTTCTTCATCATGTTCGCCCCGGGTGAGTTTCTCGACGGCCAATATACCGTCGTGGGCCGGGTGATTTCGGGCATGGATGTGGTCGACCAGATCAAGCGCGGCACCGGCGGCAATGGCGAGGTGCCCGATCCCGACGTGATGACGAAAGTCACCGTCGCGGACTGAGACAGCGCCGGCGCGCCGCGCCCGTCGCAGGAAGACCGGGGCAGGGGGCCGCAGGGTTCCTTGCCCCTTTTCCTGTCCCGCCCCCCCCGCTCCCCCCGGGGGCCGCATCCGCGCTCAGGGCAGGCGGCCGCCGGTGGCCTGCGTCACCCGGTCGGCGGCGGCGCGCACCAGCGCCCCGAACCCGTCGGCACGGGCCAGATCCATCCGGAACGCGGGGCCCGAGACCGACAGGCCGGCCACCGGCTCGCCATGGGCGTTGAAGATCGGGGCGGCGATGCAGCGCATGCCTTCGGCGCGTTCCTGATCGTCGACGGCGAAACCGCGTGCCCGGGTCTGCGCCAGATCCGCGGCCAGCGCCGCCTCGGTCGCGATGCTGCGCCCGGTGAAGCCCGGCAATCCCTTCCGCGCCACGATGCCCGCCACCCTTTCCGCGGGATACCAGGCCAGCAGCGCCTCGGCGATGCCCGAGACATGCATCGGCGCCATGGTTCCCGGCGGAAAGAAGGCGCGGATCGCCTCGTGCGTCTCGACCTGGGACAGGAACAGCACCTCGCTGCCGACCTCGACGCCCAGATTGGCGGTCTCGCCGCTGTCGCGCATCAGCATGTCCATCGGGCCGCGCGCGCGTTCGACGACCTTGGTCCGCCGCAGGAAGGCGGTGCCGATCCGGAAGGCCCCGGCACCGATATGCCAGGTCTGTCCCTGATCCTCGGGCTCGACCATGCCATGCCCCTGCAGGGTGATCAGCGCGCGGTAGACCGTGGCCGGGGCCTGATCCGCCGCCTGCGCCAGTTCGCTCAGCGTCAGCCCGGGCGCATCGGCCAGCGTCTCCAGCAGATGCAGCGCCCGGTCCAGCGCCTGCACGGTGTTCTGTTCGGTCCGGTCGTTGAAGGCGCGGGGGCGGCCGCGCGGGCGGGGCTTGTCGGTCACGGGTCGGGCCTCCTTGCCGGCGATCTGGCGCTGAAAAACGCGAGATGATTGAATTTCCATTGCTTTATCACTTTTTCGTCGAATTGAAAAATCATTTCGAAAAAATTGCTGCTGTGCGCCGGCCATGCCAATCATGGTTCACGACGTGCAGGAGAGTCCGATGTCCCTTCAGAATCCGGTTTTCATTCCCGGCCCGACCAACATGCCCGATGCGATCCGCAAGGCCTGCGATCTGCCGACCATCGACCACCGCTCGCCCGCCTTCGCGCGGCTGTTCCGGCCGGCGGTCGAGGGCGTGCGGCGTGTCCTGCGCATGTCGGGCGGCGAGGTGATCGTGCTGCCAGCGACCGGCACCGGCGGCTGGGAGGCCGCGGTGACGAACACGCTGTCGCCTGGCGATCATGTGCTGGCGGCGCGCTACGGCATGTTCTCGCTGCGCTGGATCGACCTCTGCCGGCGCCACGGCTTGCAGGTCGAGGTTCTGGAAACCCCCTGGGGCCAGGGCGCGCCTGCCGACCGGATCGAGGCCGCGCTGCGCGCCGACACCGGCGGGCGGATCAAGGCGGTGCTCGCCACCCATAACGAGACGGCGACGGGTGTGCGGTCCGACATCGCCGGCATCCGCGGGGCGATGGACCGGGCGGGTCATGGCGCGCTGCTGTTCGTGGACGGCGTGTCCTCGATCGCCTCGATGCCGTTCGAGATGGCGGAATGGGGCGTCGACATCGCGGTGGCCGGCAGCCAGAAGGGCTTCATGCTGCCTGCGGGCCTGGCGATCCTCGGCGTGTCCGACAAGGCGCTGGCCGCGATGGAAAGCGCCCGGCTGCCGCGCTCCTATTTCGATTCCCGTGACATGCTGAAAGCCTATGCCGCCGGCGGCTATCCCTATACGCCGGCGGTCGGGCTGATCGCCGGCCTGGCGAAATCGGTCGAGATGCTGGAGGACGAGGGGCTGCCGGCGGTCTATGCCCGCCACACCCGGCTGGCCGAGGGCGTGCGCCGGGCGGTGGCGGGCTGGGGGCTGCGGCCCTGCGCCGCGACGCCGGATCTCTGCTCCGACACGGTGACGGCGGTCGTGGTGCCGCCGGGCTGCAACGGGACGGATCTGGTGACGCTGGCCGCGCAGAAATACGGCGTCGCCTTCGGCGTGGGCCTGGGCGAGGTGGCCGGCAAGGTGTTCCGCATCGGCCATCTGGGGATGCTGACCGAGGTGCTCGTGCTGTCGGGCCTTGCCACGGCCGAGATGTGCATGGCCGATCTCGGCTGGCCGGTGCGGCTGGGCAGCGGGGTGGCGGCGGCGCAGGAATTCTATCGCGGCAGCGTCCCCGGCATGGCGCTGGCGGCGGAATAGGCGCAGACGGGGACGACCGGACAAGCGTCCCCGGCCCCACGAACAGAAGGCCGGGCATGGGCGGGGATCGGGCTGCGCGGGGCGCGCCGTCCCGCCCGCCCGCGGAAAATGGAAAACAGGACTCGGGTCGAGATGCAGATACCCAGCTTTGACGATGTTCTTGCCGCCGAGGCGCGGATCAGGCCGCATATCCACCGCACGCCGGTGATGACCTCGCGCATGCTGAACGAGATGACCGGGGCGGATCTGTTCTTCAAATGCGAGAACCTGCAAAAGGCCGGCGCCTTCAAGGTGCGCGGCGCGTCGAACGCGGTCTTCGGCCTGGGCGACGACCAGCTTGCCCGCGGCGTGGCCACCCATTCCAGCGGCAACCACGCGCTGTCGCTGTCCTATGCGGCGGGGCGGCGGGGCATTCCCTGCACCGTGGTCATGCCGCGCACCGCGCCTCAGGCCAAGAAGGACGCCGTGCGCGGCTATGGCGGCACCATCGTCGAATGCGAGCCCTCGACCTCCTCGCGCGAGGCGGTCTTCGCCGAGGTGCAGGCCCGCACCGGCGCCGATTTCGTCCATCCCTACAACGACCCCAGGGTGATCGCGGGGCAGGGCACCTGTGCCATGGAACTGATCGCCCAGGCGCCCGGCCTCGATGCCGTGGTGGCGCCGATCGGCGGCGGCGGCATGATCTCGGGCACCTGCCTTGCGCTGTCGGTGCTGGCGCCGGAGATCGGCGTCTATGCGGCCGAGCCGCTGAATGCCGACGATGCCGCCCGCAGCTTCCGCGCCGGGCACATCATCGCCGACGACGCGCCCGAGACCGTGGCCGACGGGCTGAAGGTGCCGCTGAAGGACCTGACCTGGCATTTCGTGCAATCCCGCGTCGCCGATGTCTTCACCGCGACCGAGGACGAGATCGTCGAGGCGATGAAGCTGATCTGGAAACGGATGAAGATCGTGGTGGAGCCCAGCAGCGCGGTGCCGCTGGCCACCCTTCTGGCGAACCCCGGGGTCTTCAGGGGAAAGCGTGTCGGGGTGATCCTGACCGGCGGCAACGTGGACCTCGACAAACTGCCCTGGATGAAAGGATAGGCGATGAACGCGCAGGTCAAACTTGAAGAGATGGACGTGGGCTACGACATTCCCGCCCTGCCCGGAATGACCGAGGCCGAGATCCAGACGCCCTGTCTGATCCTCGATCTCGACGCGCTGGAGCGCAATATCGTCAAGATGGGCGATTATGTCCGCGCCCATGGCATGCGCCACCGGGTGCACGGCAAGATGCACAAGTCGGTCGACGTGGCCAGGTTGCAGGAGCGGCTGGGCGGCGCCGTCGGGGTCTGCTGCCAGAAGGTTTCGGAGGCCGAGGTCTTCGCCCGCGGCGGGATCCGCGACATCCTGGTCTCGAACGAGGTGCGCGACCCGCAGAAGATCGACCGGCTGGCCCGGCTGCCGAAGCTGGGCGCGCGGGTGATCGTCTGTCTTGACGACATGGCCAATGTCGCCGAACTGTCGGCGGCCGCGGTCCGGCACGGCACCACGCTCGACGTCTTCGTCGAGATGGATGTGGGCGCCGGGCGTTGCGGCGTGACCGGCGCGGAGACCGTGGTGGCGCTGGCCCGGGCGATCGAGGCGGCGCCGAACCTGCGCTTTGCCGGCATCCAGGCCTATCAGGGCGCGATGCAGCACCTTGAGAGCTATGCCGACCGCAAGGCCAAGCTCGACGCCGCGGTCGATCTGGTGCGCGATGCGGTGACGGCGCTGGAGGCCGCGGGGCTGAAGCCCGACATCGTCTCGGGCGGCGGAACCGGCAGCTATTATTTCGAGACCGCCTCGGGCGTGTTCAACGAGTTGCAGTCGGGCAGCTATGCCTTCATGGATGCCGATTACGGCCGCATCCTCAATGCCGACGGCACCCGCATCGACCGCGGCGAATGGGAGAATGCGCTGTTCATCCTGACCGGCGTGATGAGCCATGCCAAGGCGGACAAGGCCATCGTCGATGCCGGGCTGAAGGCGCAATCGGTGGATTCGGGCCTGCCGGTGGTCTTCGGGCGCAGCGACGTGACCTATGTCAAATGCAGCGACGAGCATGGCGTGGTCGAGGATCCGGCGGGCGTGCTGCGGGTGGGGGACAAGTTGCGCCTGGTGCCCGGACACTGCGACCCGACCTGCAACGTGCATGACTGGTATGTCGGCCTGCGCGGCGGCAAGGTCGAGGTGGTCTGGCCGGTTTCGGCGCGCGGCAAGGCCTATTGAGCGGCCGGGCCGCCGTGGCGGGGAAAGGCCGGGGGCGCCGCCCCCGGACCCCCGGGGTATTTGGATCAAGAGGAAGGGGCCGGGTCTTCCCGGAAGACGCATGCTGATCATTCCCGAGGCGCTGATCGCCGAACTCGTCTCGCCCGAGGATGCCTTTGCGGCGGTCGAGGCGGCATTTGCCGCGATGGCGCGCGGCGAGGCGCGCAATTTTCCGGTGGTGCGCGAGGCGCTGGGGGAGGGGCGGCAATACGGGTTCAAGTCCGGGCTCGACCGGGCGGGGGGGCAGCTTGGGGTGAAGGCGGGCGGCTATTTCCCCGGCAATGCCGCGCGCGGGCTGATCAACCATCAGTCAAGCGTCCTGCTTTTCGATCCCGAGACCGGACAGCCGCGCGCCATGGTGGGCGGCAACCTCCTGACGGCGCTGCGCACCGCGGCCGCGGCCGCGATCTCGGTCGACCGGCTGGCGCGGCGGGATGTGCGGGTTCTGGGCATGCTGGGGGCGGGGCATCAGTCGGTCTTCCAGTTGCGTGCCGTGGCCCGGGTCCGGCCGTTCGAGCGGGTCATCGCCTGGAACAGGCATCCCGAGATGCTGGACCGGCTGCGACTGGCGGCCGGGGAGCTTGGCCTGCCCTTCGAGGCGGTGCCGCTTGCGCGGATGGCCGAGGCCGGCGTCATCGTGACGATCACCTCCTCGCCCGCCGCCTCGTTGATGGCCGCCGATGTGGCGCCGGGCACGCATCTGGCCTGCATGGGCACCGACACCCGGGGCAAGCAGGAGGTGGAGCCGTCGCTGCTGGCGCGGGCATCGGTCTTCGCCGACGAGGTGGCGCAGGCAGTCACGATCGGCGAGGCGCAGCATGCCGTCGCGGCCGGGCTGATCGCGGCGGCCGATATCGTGCCGATCGGCGCCGTGCTGACCGGGGCACATCCCGGGCGCAGGTCGGCGGAGGAGATCACGCTTTTCGACGGGACCGGCGTCGGCTTGCAGGATCTGGCAGTGGCGGCGGTGGCGCAGCGCCGTGCCGGGGAACGCGGCCTTGGCCTGACGGTCGAGGTCTGACCTGACGTCGCCCTTGCCTTCCGCGGGCCCCGCGCCGCAGATGCTGGGGCGGCGTGTCGGAAGCGGAAAGGGGCGGCGATGGCGGCGGGGGCGACGGCGGAGGCGAGGGCCGCCGATCTGGCGCGGATTCTTGCCGCGCAACGGCGGGCCTTCGGGGCCGCGCCCGCACCCGATGCGGCGGCGCGGCGTGCGGGGCTGCGCCGGCTGAAGCGGCAGGTCGGCCGCTATCAGGATCTTCTGGCTGCGGCGATGGCCGCCGATTTCGGCAACCGGGCCGCCGCGGAATCGAAGCTGTTCGACCTTCTGCCCTCCGTGATGGAAATTGATCACCTTATCCGTCATCTCGGCCGCTGGATGCGGCCGAGTCGCCGGCCGACCGAACTGTTGTTCCGGACCAACAGCCTGCGGGTGTTCTACCGGCCGAAGGGGGTGGTCGGCATCATCGTGCCCTGGAACCTGCCGATCTATCTGGCGATCGGCCCCCTGGCCGCAGCGCTGGCCGCCGGCAACCGGGTGATGATCAAGATGGCCGAGGACAGCCCCGCCACGGCCGCCCTGCTGCGCCGGATGCTGGCGGAAATCTTCGCCGAGGACGAGGTGGCCCTCGTCACGCTGCCGCGTGAGGAGGCAGGTGCCTTCGGGGCGCTCGCGTTCGACCATCTGGTCTTCACCGGCTCGACGGCGGTGGGGCGGCAGGTCATGGCGGCGGCGGCGCAGGATCTGGTGCCGGTGACGCTGGAACTGGGCGGCAAGTCGCCCGCCATCCTGGCGCCGGACTTTCCGGTTGCCGATGCGGCGCTGCGGATCGCCCATGGCAAGGGCGCGAACGGCGGCCAGATCTGTGTCGCGCCCGACCATGCCTTCGTGCCGCGCGCCGAACTGGCGGCCTTTGTCGCGGCCGCGGCGGAAAGCTGGCGGCAGATGTATGGCGGGGGCGATGCGACGCCGGTCATCAGCGACCGCCAGCTTGCGCGGTTGCAGGCGATGCTGGCGGATGCCCGCGACAAGGGCGCGCGGATCCTGCCCGCCGCGCCCTGGGATCCGGCCCGCGACGGCCGGCGCATGCCGCTGCATCTTCTGACGGGGGTCACGCCCGACATGGCCGTGATGCGGGAGGAGATCTTCGGCCCCCTGCTGCCGGTTCTGCCCTATGACAGCCTGGACGAGGTTCTGGCGCAGCTTGCCGCCGCACCGCGGCCGCTGGCACTCTACGGCTTTGCCCGCGATCCAGCGTTGCAGGCGCGGATCCTGTCGGGCACGCAATCGGGCGGCGTCACGCTGAACGACTGGGCCTGGCATGCGGCGAACCATGCGGCACCCTTCGGCGGCATCGGCGCCTCCGGCATGGGCAATTACCACGGAATCGAGGGCTTCCGTGAATTGTCCCATGCCCGCACGGTGTTCCGCAAGCATCGCTTCTTTCCGGTGCAGCTGTTCTATCCGCCCTATGGCGGGCGCATCCAGCGGCTGGTGCTGCGCTGGTTTCTTGGCCGACCCGATCCGGCGCTGCAGGTCCGGCCGGCGGGCGATAGCGAGGGGGCCGCCTCCGAAGACGCGCAGGCCCGCCGCGACAGCCCCGCCGCCTGACGCGCGTCTTCGCGCCGAACCGCGGGGCCGGGCTTTCCTTCGCGCCGCGCTGCCGCTAGCGTCAGGCGCATGTTCAGCCTCAAGCGTTTTCTGCCGCGCGGTCTTTTCGGCCGGGCCGCCCTGATCCTGGTGGTCCCGATCGTCACGATCCAGCTTGTCGTTTCGGCCGCCTTCATCCAGCGCCATTTCGAGGGCGTGACCCGGCAGTTGACGCGCGGCGTGGTGATCGACCTGAATTTTGTCCTGTCTGAATTCGCCCGCGGCACCTCGGCCGCGGATGCGCTGGCGCGGGCGGCAGAGGTGGCGGCGCCGCTGGAGATCGGGCTGCAGATTCCCGCCGGCCCGGCGGCGCCGGCCGAGGACCGGGCCGGCCTGCTCGACGTTTCGGGCCGGGCGATTGTCGACACCTTGCATGAGGAGGTGCCCGCCGTCCTGGCCGTGGATGTGACGGGCGAGGACCGGGTGGTGCGCGCGCGCATCGCCACCGCCGAGGGCGACCTTCTGGCCGAGATCTCGCGGCGCCGGATGTCGACGACCAATCCCCATCAGCTTCTGGTGATCATGATCTTCGCCTCGGCGCTGATGACGCTGATTTCCTACCTGTTTCTCAGAAACCAGCTTCGCCCCATCGCGCGGCTGGCCCGGGCGGCCGAGGCGTTCGGGCGGGGCGAGAAGCTGCCCTACCGGCCGCGCGGTGCGCTGGAGGTGCGGGCGGCCGGGCGGGCGTTTCTGGAGATGCGCGGCCGGATCGAGCGGCAGATCGAGCAGCGCACGCTGCTGCTTTCGGGGGTCAGCCACGACCTCAGGACGCCGTTGACCCGGATGCGGCTGGGGCTGGCCTTCCTGCCCGAGGACGAGGAGACACGGGCGCTGCTGACCGATGTGGCGCAGATGGAGCGGATGGTGAACGAGTTTCTCGCCTTCCTGCGCGGCGACGCGACCGAGGGCGAGGAAACCGTCGATCTTGGCGCGCTGGCGGCGGAGGCAGTGGCCGATGCCCGGCGCGGCGGCGGCGCGGCGGATCTGCTGGCACCCGAGGGCGTGCCGCGGACGGTGCATCTGCGCCAGCAGGCGGTGCGCCGCGCGCTCGACAATCTGATCGGCAATGCGCTGCGCCACGGCAGCCGGGCCGAGGTCGGGCTGATCTGGCGCGAGGACAGCGTGGTGCTCTGGGTCGAGGACGACGGGCCGGGCATCCC
This sequence comes from Rhodobacter sp., assembly GCA_039808125.1. Lineage (GTDB taxonomy): Bacteria > Pseudomonadota > Alphaproteobacteria > Rhodobacterales > Rhodobacteraceae > Pseudogemmobacter. Next base: position 16,476 of record JBDHSO010000065.1, read on the forward strand.
CGAGGACCAGCGCGAGGAGGCGGTGAAGCCTTTCGCCCGTCTTGGCGGCGCGCGCGATCCGAACCGGGGCGGGGGCGTGGGCCTTGGCCTTGCCATCGCTACCGACATCGCACTCAGCCATGGCGGGGCGCTGCGGCTGTCGGCCGGCAAGCGACTGGGCGGCCTGCGGGTCGATCTGGTCCTTGCCCGCTGAGCCGGGGCGCGGCGGGCGGCGGCGCCTGCCGCACGCCCGAGGCGGCTAGGAGCATGGTCGGCGGCAGGATGGGCCGGATCAGCGCGGCCGCGCTAGATCCAGCACCCAGGCCGGGCGGGCGTCGCCGGTCAGGCCAAGGCCGGCCTCGGTGACATCGGGGTTCAGCAGGTTTTCGCGATGGAGGGGCGAGTTCATCCAGAAGGCCACCATGCGTTCGGGAGAATCGGCAAAGCCGAGGCCGGTGTTCTCGGCCGCCGTCCACCAGCGGTAGCCGCCGCGGTCCAGCCGCTCGGCCAGGGTGGAGCCATCGGTGCCGACATGCCCGATGCCGCCGCGCCGGGCATTCTCGCAGGCGAAGCCCTGCGCGATCGAGGCCAGCCGCGGCGCGGCCCGCAGTGCGCCAAGCCCTGCGGCGCTGCGCTCCGCATTCACGAGCGCAAGGACGCGCGTCTCGGCCAGTTCCGCGCCGGGGGCGCGGGCGCAGCCGGCGGGCAGGGGAAGGGCGGCAAGGCCGGTATTGTCGCCGGTGGCCCGCGGAACGGGCAGCGGGACCGGCAGGATGATGCAGGCCGACAATGCCGCGGGAAGAAGGGCGGCGAGCAGACAGCGCAGGCGGGCGGTGCCGGCCCCCATGCGCGCCGGCCCGGCTTTCCCCGCGGCGGTCGGGATGGGGGGAAGGGCGGTCGGGGCGGCGGGACGGGTGGGCGGCATCGGTCTTTCCGGTTCGTGCGGGCGCGGGCTTGCGGCTGCGGGGCAGGGAACCGGCGCAATCAAGCAGGCCGCGGCCGCCTTGAACAGCCGTCCCGAACCAGCGCGCCGAATGTGTGCCCCGAATGTGCGCGCGGAAAACGCGCCCGCAAAATGTGCCCGGACGGGGTTGCCGCGGACCCGTCCGCCGGCATGGCGCTGGCCGTCCGGCCCCTGCGGTGGCCCGCGGGTTCCCGGTGCGCCGCCCCGCCCCTGCACGCCCCGCGCCCGCGAGTTTGCGCCCCTGCCCTTGCAGCGCCCGGTCCGCAACACTAAGATTCGGGAAACCTTCCGGCGATATCCCTAGAGAAAAGAACAGAGGCAGGCCCAAGATGCGCGATCCGATCGACCTTTACATGAACACGCTGGTCCCGATGGTGGTCGAACAGACCTCACGCGGTGAACGCGCCTATGACATCTATTCGCGCCTTCTGAAGGAGCGGATCATCTTCCTTGCAGGCCCGGTGCACGACGGCATGTCCAGCCTGATCTGCGCGCAGCTGCTGTTTCTGGAGGCGGAGAACCCGTCGAAGGAAATCTCGATGTATATCAACAGCCCCGGCGGCGTGGTGACGAGCGGCCTGTCGATCTACGACACGATGCAGTACATCCGGCCCAAGGTCTCGACGCTGGTGATCGGGCAGGCGGCCTCGATGGGGTCGCTCCTTCTCGCCGCGGGTGCCAAGGGGCTGCGCTATTCGCTGCCCAACAGTTCGATCATGGTCCACCAGC
>JBDHSO010000066.1:0-18088 GCA_039808125.1 Rhodobacter sp.
GGACCGGGCGACGACCCCGGCCCGGCGGGGCGGATCGCACGGCAGTGGTCACGCGCGGCGGCGCGGCCGATTTCGGTCGCGCATCTGGTCAATGCATTGGAAGGGATAGCGGCAGAGTGGATCGCGCTTTGCCTGGACGCCGCGGGGCCAACCCCGGTGGACCGCGCGGCGCTGGTCATCGAGGCCGTGCTGACCGATCATCCTCGGATGGAGGTCGCCGCCCTGATCCTGGCCGATGCGGCGCTGGCAAGGGCGTTGGGGGCAACGCATCTGCTTCCACTTCTGGCGCAGACCCTCAAGCCCCGCGACCTGCGCCTGCGGGGCGATGATCTGCGGCTGGCCTGTCACCGGGCCGTGGTCTCGGCCGTCGGGCTGGCGCTGCCGCTGGCCGGCGATCTGGCCCGGGCGGCGGCCCGCCTTCGGGCAGTGGCGCCCGGCTTGCGCGCCAAGGCAGCGGGCCGGGCGGTCGATCTGTTCCTGTCGCGCGATGCGCTGGCGCCGGGGTCATTGACCTTCATGTCGGACCGGGCCGCGCGACGGCTTTGCGACCGATTGGATGAGCTTGGCGTGGTGCGCGAACTGACGGGGCGGGACACGTTCCGACTGTATGGGGTCTGACCATGGCGCGGCGCGAGGACACAGAACTTGACCGCGACTTGACCGCTCTTCCCCCTGAGCTGCGCTGGCGGGAGTGGCTGCGCCGGATCGAGGCGGTGCTGTTTGCAAGTAGCGCACCGGTGACGCGCGAGGATCTGGCGCGGGTCGTGGGGCTGGGGGCCTCAGTCGATCTGTTGATCGAGGATCTGGCCGTGGATCTGGAAGGCCGACCCTATGAGGTGGCGCAGGTGGGTGCCGGTTGGATGCTGCGCACCAGGCCCGCCTATGCGCCCGCAATCCGCGCCGCGGCGGACGTGGGCAACCAGTCGCTGAACCTGTCGGAGTACGATCTGGCCGTGCTGGCGGCGATTGCGTATCACCAGCCGATCAGCCGCGAGAGGTTGAAGGACATCTTCGGAAAAGAGATCAGCCGTGACCTGATCGCCCGACTGGCGGAGCGCGGCCTGATCGGCACAGGCCCTCGCGAACCCCGCCGTGGCGCGCCTTATACCTTCGTTACTACCGAGGCGTTCCTGGCTGCCTTCGGGATGCAATCTTTGCGCGACCTGCCGGATCCTGAGCAACTGGACGATACCGGGCTGGCCATGCCTGTCGGTCCGACCTGAAGCATTGACGGCAGGCCGCTTCGAAGGGAGATCGGCAGGCCGGGTCCAAACATGACACAGGGGTTGCGAGCGTTCAGCTGACGGGAACAGGCACCTCATCGTCCCGCAGGAAGGGAAGTACTTAAACGAGATGGACCTGACCGCGGATTTCGATGCATCTCGAAGCAGGGTCCGCAGCCGCAAGCGCAGGGTCGACAGCCGGATCGAGCAGGACAGAGACCGTCGAGGTTCTGCCTGGGAAAAGAGCGAGCCATCGGCCTGAGGACTATCCCAGTATGTCCAGTTCTTCATTGATGTCGTCGATCAGGCTGGAGCGATGCACGGCGGTGTCGCCCACCAGACCGACGAAGGAGATCGCCAGCAGCCGCAGGACCGAGACCAGCGTCGTATAGCTGGGGATCAACCCGTAGCTGGAGATATGGCAGCGCAGAGCCAAGTCGGAATACCGCTTGGCCTGTGCCAGGTTTCCGTGGTCCGTCAACGAGATGATGCTGGCCCGCGTGGTCTTGGCATAAGACAGGATCGCCTTCAGTTCGCGCGGTTGCGGTCCCTGCGCCAACACCACCATCACGTCGCGCGGCCCCATCATCGCCAGGTCCTCGGCCACCGCGCCGCTGGAGATCCCGACCGCAAGCACGTTCGGCCGCAACCGCGAGAACAGCACCCGCCCGTAGTGTGCCAGCCAGGCATCGGCACCCAGCCCCAGGAACCACAGCCGGGGCGCGTCGGCGATCAGTCGGGCTGCCTGGCGCATCGCGTCGGGGTTCATCTCCTCGAAGGTGCGGGTGATGTTGGCCAGCTCCAGCTCCAGATGCTCGCCGATCTTGCGGCCCAGCACGGTGCTGCCCGACGTCGCCTGCGAATAGCTGTAGGGCTGGGTCCGGTTGCGCTCTTCCCGGGCCTGAAGCTTGACATCCTCGAAGTCGGCATAGCCCAGCGTGCGGAAGAACCGCGCCGCCGTCGCCTTCGAGACCTCTGAAATCGCCGCCAGCTCGGTTGCAGTATGCGTTTCAATCAGGCCCGGCCTGTCCAGAATCACCGCGGCCAGCTTCTGCTCGCTCTTGGTCAGTCGGTCCAGCTTCTCTTGTATGCGCAGGGCCAGTCGTGTCGACATTTATCGTTCCATAACAGATGGATATTTTTTCTTTGACAGAATGAAACCTGAGTTTCATAGTTTTGAAACACAGGAACGTTTCGCCGAGACTTTGAAACACCACTCTGAAACAGTAAGGATGCACCGTGTCGAAATCAAACATCATCCGGCAGCAGATCTGGGGCAAACTGAAAGATGTTGCTCGGCCCGACACCCGCTTCGACAAGAATTTCGCCGAGGTCATCCCCGACTTCGAAGGGTCCGAAATCGCCAACCGCCGCGTGCTGGACATGGAGGCTTGCAAGAACGCCGAGTTCCTGTTCATCACCCCCGACAACTGCCTGGTCGAAATACGCCGCGCCCTGATCGAGATGGGCAAGCCCTTCTTCATGTCGACCTACGGCATCTACCGCGGCTTTCTCTACATCGAACCGGGCTCGGTCCCGAAGGGCCACGAACTTTACGCCGCCTGGCTGGACGGGATGGAACATTTCGGCCGGCCCATCTCGCTTGAGGAAGTGGCGCGGAAGGGCAAGATCGACTTCCTGGTGACCGGCGCCTCAGCCGTTTCGGTCGATGGCGTGCGATTTGGCAAGGGGCATGGGTTCTTTGATCTGGAGTGGGGCATGTTCACCGATCTGGGGTTGGTGGGCGAAGAGACTCCGGTCGTCGCGGTGGTTCACGACTGTCAGGTTGTGCATGAAAAACTGCACCCAAGCCCCACCGACATCCTTGTGGACCACATCGCCACGCCTGGAGGGCTGCACACTGTCGACCGCCGTGCCAAGCGTCCGCATGGCGTGATCTGGGACTTGCTTGAGCCCAAACAGATCGAGCAGACCCCGCCCCTGCAAGAGCTTCGGGTGATCCAGGGCCTGGCCCCCGCGACCTGACAAACCATACACATAACAGGAGGTTGGAATGACACTGACACTTGGACGTCGCGGCTTTCTGAAAACCGCTTCCATGGCGGGCGCGGCCATGGCCCTGCCACGTATGGCACGGGCGGCCACCCCGTTTGCCATGCAGGCGGCCTGGATCAACGATGCCGAATTCGCGGGGTATTTCCTGGCCCAGGACAAGGGGTATTACACCGAAGAGGGGCTGGATCTGACCTATCTGCCCGGCGGCCCCGATGTGATCCCGGAGAGCACGATCATCGCCGGGCGGGCCGATCTGGCGCTGACAACGCCCGACACCACGATCCGGGCGATCACTGAACAGGGTGCCAAATTCAAGATCATCGGCGCTCAGTACCAGAAGAACCCGATCGGCATCGTCTCGCTGAAGAAGAACCCGATCAACGCGCCCGCCGACCTTGTCGGCAAGACCATCGCCGTCCCCCCCGTGAACACCGTTACCATCGAGGCACTTCTGGCGATGAACGGTGTCGACAAGACCCAGGTCAACATCGTCCCCTACGCCTATGACCCGACCCCGCTGGTCAAGGGCGAGATCGACGCCAGCCTCGACTTCACCACCAACGTCCCCTTCACCATCGGCCAGCTTGGGGAAGAGGCGCATTCGTTCCTGCTCTACGATCACGGGGTGACGCTGTACAATGACACCGTCGTCGTGACCGAGGAAACGCTTGCCGCCAAGCGGAAAGAGCTGGTCGCCTGGCTGCGCGCCAGCCGCAAGGGCTGGACCGAGGCTTTGGCCGACCCTGCGCTTTATCCGCCGCAGTGGGAAACCACCTGGTTTGCCGGCACCGGCCGCAGCATCGCGAACGAAGTCTACTTCAACACTGCCCAGAAACCGCTGATCGAGGCCCCCGGCGGCATCTTCTCGATGACCGAGGAAGACATCGAGAAGAACATCGCCGCGCTGGCCGCTGTCGGCATCACCGGCACGCGCGACATGTTCGACACCACCCTGCTTGAAGAAATCTGATGACCGAGGTTCCCGGCATTTCGCTGCGCAACGTCTGCAAGACCTATCGCAGCCGGGGATCGCAGGTGGTGGCGCTGGAGGGCATGACGCTGGATTGCCCTCCAGGCTCCTTTACCGCGTTGATTGGGCCTTCGGGCTGCGGCAAGTCCACCGCGATGCGGATTGCCCTGGGGCTTGAGGACTACGATTCCGGCGAGGTGCGCATCGCGGGCCAGGCCCCCGCGACCGCCACGGCTGGCGGCGTCACCGGCGTCGCCTTCCAGGACGCGGCGCTACTGCCCTGGCGGTCGGTGACGCGCAACATCGCGCTCCCGCTGGAAGTGCTGGGCCGCGACCCCGCGCGCTACGGCCACGAGATCGCCAAGCTGGTCGAGCTGGTGGGCCTCAAGGGCTATGAGAACGCCCTGCCCGGGCAGCTCTCGGGCGGGATGCGGCAGCGGGTGTCCATCGCGCGGTCGCTCATCACCTCTCCCGAGGTGTTGTTCATGGACGAACCCTTCGGCGCGCTGGACCAGATCCGGCGGCGGCAGATGAACGTCGAGTTGCAGAGGATCTGGCAGGAAACACGCTCTACAGCGCTTCTGGTGACCCACGGCATCGACGAGGCGGTGTTCCTGGCCGATTACGTCGTGGTCATGCACGCAAACCCCGGCCGCGTGGTCGAGGTGGTAGAGATCCCCTTCCCCCGCCCCCGCCGCGACGAACTATACGGCACGCCCGAGTTCCACGCCCTGACCGACCGCATCGCAAGCGTGCTGCATGGAAAATAGCCGCCGTCCCTGGCGCAGTCCCGCCCTGCGCAACCTCGTGATCCTGCTTGTGGTGTGGGAGGTGGTGGGCCAACTGAAACTGCTCGCGGGCGGCGCCCTTCCGCCGGTCAGCGACATCCTGGTCCGCTTCTGGCAGGACCGGGGCGACTATCCCGGCCATGTCGCGGCGACGGTCTGGTCCTCGACCCTGGGTTTCGTGATTGGCAACATCCTCGCCATCGCTTCCGGAGTGCTTTTCGTCCTGTTTCCGCGCCTGCAACGGCTGGCGCGCGGGGTGAACATCGCGATCTTCGCCCTGCCCGCGATCGCCATCGCGCCCATCCTGGTCCTCACCCTCGAAGGCAACGCACCGCGCGTCGTCCTGGCCGCGCTTGGCGTCTACTTCGTCACCATGACCGCCACCGTCGTCGGCCTGTCGCAATACGACACCCGCTCGGCCGACGTGATCCGCGCCTATGGCGGCAAGGACTGGCAGGTGATGCGGCTTGTCCGCCTGCGCGGCGCGATCCCCGACATCCTGGGCGGCCTGCGCATCGCCGCGCCGAACGCCGTGCTGGGCGCCATCCTGGCCGAGTTCGGCGGCGGCGGCCGTTGGGGGCTTGGCACCTATCTTCTCGGCTCTCTCGGCCGGGGCGAGCCCGCGCGGCTGTGGGGCATCGGCCTCATGGCAACGCTGATTGCCGGTCTCAGCTACGCCATCTTCGCGTTGATCTCGGCGCGCGTCCTGGGGGCGACCCGCTCGGTCTCGCTGAACACCGCCCTGCCGCCCGCGGACTACGACGCGGACGCGCCGCTGGCGCTGCGGATTGCGTTGGCGCTGGGGGCGGCCGCCTTGCCCTTCGTGCTGTGGTGGGCCTTCATCCGCCTGACCGGAGTGCCGGAGATGATCGCCAAGACGCCCTGGGGCGTGGTCGACTATCTCTTCCTCGCTGACGCCTCGGCGGTCGCGCGCGCCAAGCTGGGGGCGGCGCTGATGCAGACGCTGCCGATCACCGCGCTTGGCATGGTGGCCGGGCTGGGCTTTGCCTTCCTGCTGGCGATCTCGTCGCGGATGATGCCGGGGTTCATCCGGGCCTTCATGCCCATCGCGCTGGTGACGCAGACCATGCCCCTTGTTGCGCTGACCCCGCTTCTGGTGCTGATGCTGGGACGTGGACTGTCGGTCACGCTTTGGATCACCATCTCTGTCACCTTCTTCCCGGCTTTTGTCCTTCTGGTGCAGGGAATCCAGCGCGTGCCGCAATCGGTGCTGGATGTGCCGCGGGCCTATGGTGCCTCGGCCTGGAAAGAGCTGCGGATGGTCTCGATCCCCGCCGCGTTGCCCTATCTCTTCGCCGCAACGCGCCTGACGGTTCCGCGCGCCCTCCTGGGCGTGATGATCGCCGAATGGCTTGCCACCGGCACCGGGCTTGGCAACCTTCTGAACCAGTCGCGCGGTTATCTCGACTACGGCATGATCTGGACCGTCGCCTCGGTTTCGGTCTGCCTGTCGGTCGCCTTCTACTACGCCGTTCTCGCGGTTGAACGCCGGACACTTACCCGTCTTGGCATGCAAGTGGTTGAGTGACCGATGACCCCGTCCCCCCTCTCGGCCCGTATCGACCAAGGTCGCGGCCTTCTCCCCGCCGATGTCGTGCTGAAGGGGGGGCGGGTGTTCGATCTTGTGACCGGAGAGTTGGTGGAAACCGATGTGGCGATCTGCGGCGATACCATTGTCGGCGTGTTCGGAGCCTACCGGGGCGCGCGCGAGATCGACGTAAGTGGCCGGATCATCGTCCCAGGCTTCATCGACACCCATCTGCACATCGAAAGTTCGCTCGTTACCCCGCATGAGTTTGACCGCTGCGTGACGCCGCGGGGAGTGACGACGGCGATTTGCGACCCGCATGAGATTGCCAATGTCTGCGGGCTGACCGGCATCCGGTATTTCCTGGATTGCGCGGGCCAGACGCTGATGGACATCCGCGTGCAACTGTCGTCCTGCGTGCCGTCGACCCATATGGAGACGGCCGGCGCGCGGCTGGAGGCGGCAGATCTTGTGCCGCTGATGGACCATCCCAGAGTCATTGGCCTGGCCGAGTTCATGAACTTCCCCGGCGTCCTGATGAAGGACTTGGGCTGCCTGGCCAAGCTGGAGGCCTTTGCCGGTCGCCACATCGACGGCCACGCGCCCCTGCTGCGGGGGAACGACCTGAATGGCTACATCGCGGCGGGAATCCGCACCGAGCACGAGGCGACGACGGCCGAAGAGGGGCTGGAAAAGCTGCGCAAGGGGATGCGGTTACTTATCCGCGAGGGCTCGGTCTCGAAGGACCTGCACGCGCTTGCCCCGCTTCTGACCGAGCGCCATTCGCCCTATCTCTGCCTCTGCACCGATGACCGGAACCCGTTGGACATTGCCGAGCACGGGCATCTTGACTGGATCATCCGCACCGCGATTGGCCTTGGGGCGGATGTGCTGGCCACCTATCGCGCGGCGAGCCTGTCGGCGGCCGAAGCCTTTGGCCTGAAGGATCGCGGCCTCATCGCGCCGGGCAAGCGGGCCGATATCGCCGTGATCGACAGCCTTGAGGGTTGCCATGTGTCGACGGTCTTTGCCGGGGGTGTTGAGGTAAGCGAAGCCGCTTTTGCCGCCCGCAAGACCATAGCGCCCGTGGCCCGCCATTCGGTGAAAGCGCCCAAGGTCGAGCCGCACCACTTCCGCACCGGCGGCAATCGGGTGGAGACGCCGGTCATCGGCATCGTGCCGGGCAAGATCATAACGCCCTACCTGACCTTCGACATCGCCCCGGAAGATGGCGACAAACGCCCCGACCTTTCCCGCGATCTGGTGAAGATTGCGGTGATCGAGCGTCATGGCGTGAACGGCAACCGCGCCACCGGCTTTGTGCAGGGGTTCGGGCTGAAGCGGGGGGCGATTGCCTCGACCGTCTGCCATGACCACCACAACATCGCCGTGGTGGGGGCGGATTACGCCGACATGGCGCTGGCCGCGAACCGTCTTGGCGAGATAGAGGGCGGTTTCGTCGTCACCTGCGACGGCGCGGTGCTGGCCGAACTGGCGCTACCGATCGCCGGCCTGATGAGCCTTGGCTCGTTCGAAGAGGTGCGCGAGCGCCTGGTGGCCTTGCGCGCGGCGGCGCGGTCGCTGGGCGTGGCGCTGGAAGAGCCGTTCCTGCAACTGGCCTTCCTGGCCCTGCCGGTGATCCCGCACCTGAAGATCACCGACCACGGCATGGTCGACGTCGACCGGTTCGAGATAATCCCCTGACCGCCGGACCGCTTGCCAGCGCCCGCACAATCGCGTTTTTCCCCACCCACTGGCCTGGTGTCGCTTGAAGCCGTTCAACGACCTGGGGTCACGCGGCACGCGGAAAGACCGGTATCGGCACGAACGGCGAATTTAGGGTCTGCCCTGGTTGAATGGGCGGTCGATAGGCCGACGCCATCGCCACACCACGTTCCGTCACCAGCCTGACGCCTCAGCTTCGGCGGTCCCGCTGCGGGGCCGGGGCAGTTGTCTGCCCCGGCCCAGTTCTTACTTGATGCTGGCCTTGATCGCCTCGACGTCGGCGGTGCTCATCTCGCCCACCGTTGTGACCTTGCCGTCGACGATCTGCCACAGGCGGAACGGGCCCGAGATATCGCCGAACTCGTCAAAGTTCACCGGGCCGATGACGCCCTCGTAGCGAATGGGCTTGCCCTCGGCGATCAGCTTCAGCGCCTTGGCGAATTCCTCCTTGCCCGCATGGATCGGCTCACCCGCCGGATTGACCGCCTTTCGCAGGGCATCGGGCAATTTCGCGGTATCGGGGCCACCGGCAATGGCAATGGCCAGACCGACCAGCGCGCCAGCGTCATAAGAGCGGTCTGCCGCGGGCGCTGCCGGATCGATGCCCGAGAACTCCTTGTAGTTGGCGTTGAAATATTCGGTCGAGGCGGTCGGATCGGTGCCCGAGGAGGTGCCGAAGGCGTCGGCAAGATATTCCTTGCCGACCGCATTGATGAAATCGTCGCTGTTCATCCCGTCGTTCAGCAGGAACTTCTGCACGCCGCCCTGACTGACCCAGGTGCGGGCGATTGTTGCGCCATCGACCGGATCAGAGATCAGGAACAGCGCATCCGGCTCTCCGGCCATCGCCGCCGTCACCTCGGCCGCATAAGAGGATTGCTTGGCGTTGTAGGGTGTGACGGACACAACAGTGCCGCCCAGTGCGGCGAAGGGGTCGGAGAATTCCTTGACCAGATTCACCCCGAAGTCGTTGTTCTGGTGGATGATGGCAATCTTCTTCATGCCGCTGTCCATGGCGAACTTGGCCAGCGCCACGCCCTGAAGCGCGTCAGAGGTGATCGTGCGGAAGAAGACGCCATTGGTCTTCCCCTCGCGGCCAAGTTGGGTCAGCGTCGGCGAAGACGAGGCGGGGGACACTTGCAGGACTTTTGCCGGCGCGGTCACCGAGGTCAGGATCGGGATCGACATCGGGCTGATGATGCCGCCGATGATCGCCGGAACCTTTTGCACCTGAACCAGCTGGGTTGCCGCATCCACTGCGATATTGGCCTGGGTCTGGCTGTCGCGGGTGTCGGCCTTGATCGTGCAGCCGGCCACGCCGCCCGCATCGTTCAGATCGCGGAAGGCCATTTCGATGGACTTGGCACCGGCCTGACCGTACTCGCCGGCCGGGCCGGTCAGTTCCAGCACAACGCCGACGGTGATGTCGCAGGCGGCCGCAAGGCCAGGCGCCAGTGCCAGGACGGCGGCGGACGCTAGAAGCAGTTTCTTCATGGTTTCCTCTCTGTCGTTTTGTCGTTGGTTGCCCCGGGATCTTTGGTCTTTCACATCGGACCGGGCGATATCCGACGCTGGGCGGACCTAGCTGGCCGCGTTGAGGTTGTATTTCATGATCCGGCCATGCGGCCCGTCGCGGTCGCGTTCCAGGCTGTAGACATCGCCCTCGGGCGGGCGTGCCAAGGCCTGGACGGCCGCGATTTCGGCCTTGTCGGCGGCCGTCAGGCGCAGGTTGGCGACGGCCACGTTGCCGCTGAGATGCGCACGGTTGCGTGCCCCGACGATGACGGCGGCGACGCCCGGCCGGTCCAGCATGGCGGCGGATGCGACGGTTGCGATGTCCACGCCATAACGGTCGGCAATGCCGCGCAGGGTGCGCAGCAGGTGCTGAAACAGCTCCCATCCGCCGAAGTCGTCGATGATGAGCTTGTACTTCGTCAGCGAGCGGTTCTCGAGCGGCCCGGTCGGCTCTGCCACGCCCAACCAGCGGTCGCCGAGAAATCCGCCCGCTACCGTGCCGTAGCAGAACAGCCAAAGGCCGCGATCCAGCGCGACGGGAACCAGCCGGGTTTCCGGGCGGCGGTCCAGAAGCGAATACTGCACCTGCATCGACATCAACGGGATGCCCGCATCGAAGATCTCGGTGACGTGGGCGGTGTCAAAGTTGGTGGCCCCGATCTGGGCGACCTTGCCCTCGTCCTGCAGGTCTTTCAGCCAACCAAGCGCCTCCATGTAGCGCGGCACGGCATAGTCCCACCAATGCAGCTGAACGAGGTCAAGCCGGTCCATCCGCAGCCGCTTCAGCGAGGTGTCTACGATGCCGCGGATATAGGCCCGGTCACAGGTGGCCAGCCTGGACAGGTCGGGGACAAGCTTGGTGTGGACCCGAACTCCGGCCAGTGCCGCCTGGCCGTGGCGTTCGGCATAGGTGCTGCGGAAGGCCCCGATCAGCTCTTCGACCCCGGTATAGATGTCGGCGCAGTCAAAGGTCAGGATGCCGGCTTCGGCAAAGGCCATCAAGTCGAGCACAGCCTCTTCGCGGTCAACCTGGCCGTGACCGCCGGCCAGCTGCCAGCCGCCGCGGATCACCCGCGTGATGCTGTAGTCCGGGCGCAGTTCAAGTCTGGGAGGCGCTGTCATGGTTCATCCTTGGGCAAGGGGACGGCGGTGGTGTCGGCATGGCTGAAGCGGCGTTTGGCCAGGCGGGTGATGCGCAGCCGCGACGGGCAGTTCGGATCGGGGCAGGCGATCTCGGCGTCCGAGGTCATCCAGTCGTTGGGATGGGTTCGGCGCTGCTTTGCGGGCAGCAGAGGCAGGATCGCCGACAGCGAATAGATCGAAAAGCTTTGTCCCGGCGGCAGATGCAGCTGTTCGCCGTGCAACTCGAACCAGTCGCCCGGCTTGCCGCAATAGATCTTCGCGCCCGCGGGGGCGACGATCTCGACCCGAAGGTCATAGAGCTCGAAGGAATCGTCGGTCATTCAGCCCTCTCGAAGGTGATCTCGGTCGCACCCGAGCGGCGGATGCGACTGCAGGCCTCGGCCAGCGCGGCGCGGTCTTCGGGCAGAACCTGTGCCGCGACCGACCCTGGCAACCAGCCGATCGGAAAGAGCATCCGCGCACCGGGGCCGTAAAAAAGCCCCACGTCAAAGATGGGGTCAGGGTTGCCGCCCCACATCCGGGCCGGAACATAAGCCATCACCACGTCTCCCGGCTGGGGGTGTAGCGTGGCATTTTCCGGCGGCAAGGCCGTGGCCCAGGGCTGGGCCGCAAGCTGCGGCGCGGGGATGGGGCAGGAAATCTCGGGGCCGGTCCACATGGCGTGGATCGAGGGCACGACACGCGGCCCCCTTGCCCATTCCCACAGAAAGGCGGCATTGGTCGGGGCCTTGTCATCCAGCAAGGCTGCGCGGATGTTCAGGCCGTTGCGGGTGTCGCGTATGGAGATCAGGCGGGTCATGTCTCTTTGGCTCCGGAGGTCTGGAGTTTTTCGCACAGGAACGCGAAGGGGCGGCTGATGTCACCGATCAGCGCCTCGCGCGCGGCGTCGCTGTCGCCGCGACGCAACGCGTCAAGGATCGCATGGTGATAGCGGGCCGCGTCCGTCTCGCCCGCCTCGGAAAAGGTGAAGATCGCCGCGCGGGTACAGGGACCCGATTGCAGCCAGAGGCTTTCGATCATCGGCAGCAGCACTTCTGACCCGCAGGCACTGTAAATCTCGAAGTGGAAGGCCTGATTCAGGGTGACCTCGCGGTTCACCGACCCCGGGCTGTCGCCAAGGCGCAGAACCTCCCATTCGCCAAGGATTTCAGCGGCGCGATCCAGTTGCTCGGGCGTGATTTGCCTGGCGGCCAGCGCAATCGCTTCGCCTTCGATCAGGATGCGGGCACGCAGCAGGTCGGACAGCCGGTACAGCGTCATCGGGGGCACGCGGATCTGCCGGTTCGGCAGCGCCTCGAGCGCCTGCTCGCTGATCAGGCGCCCAAGGGCTTCGCGCACCGGCATGGTCGAGGTCATCAGCGCATCTGCCAGTTGCCGGATGGTCAAGACCTGCCCGGGCTCGAAGAATCCGCCGATCAAGGCGCGTCGCATTTCGCCATAGACGCGGTCTTGAACGGTTTCGCGCCCTACCGGCGCAAGGCCCGCGGTTGTCGGATCTTCTTTCACGTTACCCTCAAGCGAATCGTCTTGCCTGGATGATTAGACTATCATAGCGTGATCATATCAAGTGTGATCACACATCACGTATCAGGAGGCCTTGATGACCTCATCCATTCTGGAAGCGCGGCACCTGACGCGAAGGTTTGGTGGCATCGCTGCGGTCAAAGACATGTCGCTGGTCATCGCGGAAGGCGAAATCGTTGGCCTGATCGGCCCGAACGGGGCGGGCAAAACGACAATGTTTGATCTGCTGTCCGGCTCGGTCCGGGTGTCGGAAGGGACGATCCTGCTGAAAGGTCAGGATGTTACGCGCGACCCTGCCCATCTCCGGCTGGCCCGGGGCCTGGGGCGAACCTTCCAGATCCCGCGGCCCTTTCCTGATCTGACCTGCCTGGAAAACCTGCTGATCGCCCGTCAGCATCAGAGCGGAGAGAAGCTGCTGGCAAATTTCTTCGCCCCGCACCGCATCGCCGCCGAAGAGCGAGCCGCGCGCGCGAAGGCGCATGACCTGCTGGACCTGATGCAACTGGGCCGCCTCGCCGACTCTCCAGCGCGCTTCCTCTCTGGCGGGCAGCGCAAGCTGCTGGAACTGGCGCGGGTGATGATGGCCGACCCGGCGCTGATCCTGCTGGATGAACCTGCGGCCGGGGTGAACCCGTCGCTGCTGGAGGTGCTGATCGACCGGATCAAAGAGATCAACGCCCGCGGCGTCACTTTCCTTCTGATCGAACACAATATCGACATGGTGACGCGGCTCTGCAACCGGCTGATCGTCATGGCAAACGGCAGCCTTCTGTGTGAGGGCGCGCCCGATGCCGTCGCCAGCGATCCGCGCGTGATCGAGGCCTATCTGGGCGGGGCGGCGGCATGACGATCCTGTCCACAAGGAACCTGGTCGCCGGGTACGAGCCGGGCCTTCCCATCGTCCGTGGCGCCTCGGTCGAGGTTGCGGCCGGGGAGATCGTGGTGGTCCTTGGCCCCAATGGCGCCGGGAAATCCAGCCTTATCAAGGCAATCGCCGGACTGGTGCCGATCAGCAGCGGCACAGTAACCCTGTCAGGACAGGACATCACCGCGCTGCCCGCCCATCGCAAGATCCGCGAGGGGCTGGCTTTCGTGCCCCAGACCGAGAACGTCTTTCCGCGGATGAGCGTGGAAGAGAACCTGCGACTGGCCCTCGGCATCTTTCGCGACCGGGACGTGGCGCAGGGCCTTGCCGAGACCTACGCCCTGTTTCCCGACCTTGCCCGGCAAGCGCGGCTTCTGGCGGGCAGTCTTTCGGGCGGGCAACGGCAGATGCTGGCGGCCGCCCGGGCGCTGATCGTCAAGCCTCGGGTGTTGATGCTGGACGAACCGTCTGCCGGTCTGTCGCCCAAGTTCGTCGAACAGGTCTTTGCGCGGCTGCAAGAGGTGCGCGAAACCGGGGTCAGCATCCTGCTGGTCGAACAGAATGCCCGCGCGGCTCTGGCCATCGGCGACCGCGCTTATGTGCTGGTCGAGGGCCGCGAGGCGCATGAAGGCCCGGCACGCAGCCTTTGGGACGATCCGGTGATCGCGGAACTCTACCTTGGCAAGCGAAAGGACGCGTCATGAGCCTGCAGTTCCTGCTGGACGGAGCGATATCGGGTTCGATGATCGGCCTGGGGGCGATCGGGATCACCCTGACCTATTCGATCCTGCGCTTTTCGAACTTTGCCCATGGCGACCTGATGGCCTGGGGCGCCTATGCCGCCCTGGTGGCTGTAGGGGCAATCGGCGGCCTTCTGGGCGGTATCGCCCCGATCGGCCCGCTGTCCTTCGGGCTGCCGCTGATCCTGGCCACGCTGGTTGCCATGGCCATCGCCTCGGCCATCGCCCTTGCGCTGGACTGGATGCTTTTTGCCCGGCTGCGCGCGAAGGGTCAGGCGATCATCGTCGTCATGGCGTCTTTCGGCGCTTCCATGGCGCTGCGCAACCTTCTGGAGTTCTTCTTCACCTCAAGCCCGGTCTACTATTCGAATGCCCTGCAAATCGCCAAACCCCTGGGCTTCGGCATTCGCATCACGCCAGACCAGATCGCGCTTCTGGCGATGACGTTTGCGCTTGTGACGGTCATGCACCTCTATCTGACCCGCAGCCAACGCGGGCGCGAGATGCGGGCCTACGCGCAGGATCCGGCGCTGGCACGCGTGGTGGGCATCGATGTCCGTGCCGTGATCCGGGCGACCTGGCTCGTCGGCGCCGCCCTGGCGGCGGCGGCCGGGGTGATGGTCGGCGTTCTGGTGCAGGTGCGCCCGCTCATGGGGTTGGACCTGCTCTTGCCAATGTTCGCAGCGGCCATCCTTGGCGGCATCGGCTCGGTGCCGGGGGCGGTGCTGGCCGGGCTGGTCATCGGGCTCAGCGAGGCGGCAGCCGTTCAGTTCATCGGGGCGGAATGGCGCGCCGGGGTTTCCTTCGTGATCCTGATGGCTGTGCTGCTGATCCGTCCCACCGGCCTTTTTGGAGTGACTGAAAGATGATCGACCTTCTGGGCTATGGCGCCTTTTTCCTTTCGACAGCCCTGATCTTCGGCATCATCACCCTGGGACTGAACCTGCAATGGGGGCTGACCGGCCTGTTCAACGTGGGGATTGCCGGTTTTGTCGCCATCGGCGCCTATACATCGGCGCTTCTGACGACGCCCGAGGCGACCGACCGCGTCGGGGGCTTTGGCTGGCCCATCGCGATGGGCTGGCTGGCAGCGATGGCGGTCACGGGGCTGGCGGCGGCCTTCACCGGCTTTGCGACGCTGCGGCTGAAATCCGATTACCTTGCGATCACTACCTTTGGTGTCGCGGTGGTGGTGCAGCTTGTGGCGCTGAACGCGCAGGGGCTTACGGGTGGGCCTTTCGGCGTGGCGTTCATCCCCCGGCCTTTCGCCGCGCTTCAGGGCGACCCGCTCGCCTTCAACCTTGTCAACCTTGGTGTCATCGCGGCGGTCACGCTGGCCGTCTACCTTGCGCTGGAGCGGCTGGCGCACAGCCCCTGGGGGCGGGCCCTGATGGCCCTGCGCGAGGACGAGAAGGCGGCGGTTTCGCTGGGCAAAAGCGCGCGATCCTACCGGATTCAGGCCTTTGCGGTTGGCGGGGCGGTCATGGGGCTGGCGGGTGCGGTCCAGGCGCATTTCATCGGCTTCATTGCCCCGGACAACTATCTGCCGACGCTGACCTTCCAGATCTGGGCGATGCTCATGGTCGGCGGCTCGGGTTCGAACCGCGGCGCGCTTCTGGGGGCGCTGGTGGTCTGGGTGCTGTGGATCGGCGCCGGCAGCCTGTCTTCGGCCATCGTTCCGTCGGACTGGCAGGCCCGTGCCGCCAGCCTGCAGATCGTGGTGATCGGCGTTACGCTTTGCGTCATCCTGCTGCTGCGTCCACAGGGCTTTTTCGGCCCACGCCACAGGGGGAGCATGGAGTGACCCTTCCCGGCCCTGCCACGCTTTGGCACCAGACCGCACCAGAGCTTGCCCCATTCCCCCCGCTTTCCGGTCGCGTCGAGGCCGATCTGGCGATTGTCGGCGGTGGGTTCTCGGGCCTGTCGACGGCGCTTCACGCCGCGAAATCCGGCCTCAAGGTCGTGCTGCTGGAGGCGAACCGCATCGCCTGGGGCGCGTCTGGCCGCAACGCCGGTTTCGTCGTCCCGAATTTTGCCAAGGTCGATCCCGATGGCATTCGCGCGACCCTTGGGCCGGTTGCGGGGAACCGTCTGGTCAAGATGGCCGCCCATAGCGCCGATCTGGTTTTCGGACTGATCCGCCAGCATGGCATGGATTGCGATGCCGCTCAGGCGGGATGGATTCAACCCTCGCATTCCGACGCCGCCTTTGCCCGCGCGCGCCAGCGTGTCGCGCAATGGCAGAAGGAGGGGCGGCCGGTCGAGCTTCTGGAGGCAAGGGCCATTGCAGAGCTTGCCGGGATTCGGGGCTGGCGCGGTGGCTGGATCGACCGATCTTCCGGCACCCTGAACCCGGTTGCCTATGCCCGCGGCCTTGCCCGCGCGGCCGCCAGCGCCGGGGCCAGCCTGCATGAGGAAAGCGCAGTGACCAGGCTGCGCCCCGTCGGCCAGGCGTGGGAATTGACCACCCCCAGCGGTATCCTGTCCGTGCGCAAGGTGGTCCTGGCGACCAATGCGCATGCCGGGCCCCTCTGGCCGGGACTGGCCAGAAGCTTCTTTCCGCTCCGTGTGTTCCAGATCGCCACGGCGCCGGTTCCCGCGGCCGACCGCAAGCGGCTGCTGCCGGCAGGCATGGCCCTGTCGGACAGCCGCCGCAACCTGTTCACCTGCCGGTTTGACCCGGAGGGACGCCTGATCACCGGCGGCATGCACATCTTCGGTCCGGGCGCCGACAACCGTGTGCCCCGGCGCATCCTGGCGCGCCTTGCGCGTGCGGTGGGGCTTCAGGGACAGCTGACCCTGTCCCATGCCTGGTCCGGACTTGCCGCGGTCAGCCCCGATTTTCTGCCGCATGTCCTTGAACCGGCCCCGGGCCTCCTCGCCGGATTTGCCTGCAACGGTCGCGGCATCGCGATGACAACGGCCATGGGACGCGAACTGGCCGAATGGGCCGCCGGGCGCCCCGCCGACGATCTGGCGATCCCCAGGGTCCCGTTGCGCCCGATCCCGCTCCATGCCTTGGCGCGTCTGGCGCCGAATGTGCTTTTGCCCGTCAGCATGATGCGCGACCGGCTGGAAAGTCCCGCAGCCCTGCCAGGATGAGGTTTCCAATGACTGCTGCCTCCGATGGCTCCGGCTATCTTCTCTATCACTCGATTGGCCAGTATCCCGGCAAGGCGGCAGAGATGGCGCGCGGACTGGCCGCCTTTTCGGACGATTGGGGACGCCCCGATACCGCGCAATGGCCCATCGCCCTGGGCCTGCGGGCCAGCTTTCTGACGCGCTGGCAGACGATCCTGAACGCGCCCGAAGCAAGCCTGACCACGACCGAAAACGTCACCATGGCCGTTGCCTCCGTCGTTCTGGCGTTGCCCGAAGACCGCCTGCGCGGGCGCGTGGTGCTGATCGCCGAGGACTGTTTTCCCTCCAACCACTTCCTTTTGACGGCCCTTGCTGACCGCCTGGGGTTCACGCTGCGAACGGTGCCGCTTCGTCCGGGCGCCGACTGGGTCGAGGATGAGGATTTCATCGCCGCCTGGACGCCCGAAGTGTCGCTGGCGTTGATCACCTGGATCTCGTCCCTGACATCGCACCGTGTGGATCTGCCCGCGCTTTTTGGGCACGGTCGGCGGATGGGAAGCCTTGTCGGCCTTGATGTCACACAGGGAGCAGGGCTGCTACCTGTCGATGTCAGGGAACCGGCTGTCGATTTCGCGGTTTCGACCAGCCTGAAATGGATGTGTGGCTCACCCGGGGCCGGAGTGCTGTATGTCGCGCCTGAACTCCTGGGCCAGACAGCCCCATCCTTGCGCGGCTGGTTCAGCCAACCCGATCCCTTCAACTGGGATCTCGCCCGCTTTTCCTATGCCGAGGACATCCGCCGCTTTGACACCGGCACCCCCGCCGTCATGGCCGCGGTGGCCAGCCTGCCCGCGCTGGAGTGGCATGCACGCCAGGACCATGCCGCCCTACTTTCCCACAATCGCGCCCTGCAATCCCGTCTGCAGGAGGGAGCAGAAGAGCTTGGCCT
>JBDHSO010000067.1:0-18057 GCA_039808125.1 Rhodobacter sp.
AGCGCCGCACCGAAGGGGGCGACAAGCCGCGTCACCTCGCCCCGGCGCGAACCGGGCAGCGCCGCGATCAGCGGCACGCCGGGGGCGATGCCGTGGCGGGCGCGGAAGCCGGCGGCCTCGGCCGTGCCGGCCTGCCGCTCTGCCGCGACCGGATGGCCGACGAAATCGCAACTCATGCCGGCCCCGCGCATATAGGGCGGCTCAAATGGCAGAAGCGCCAGAACATGGTCGATCTGGCGCGCCATCCGCACCGCCCGCCCCGGCCGCCAGGCCCAGACCGAGGGCGCGACATAGTGGATGGTCGGCAGATCCGGCCGGGCCGCCTTCACGATCCGCGCGACGCGAAAGCAGAAATCCGGGCTGTCGATGGTGATCAGCGCCTGCGCCCCGCTGGCCAGCGCGGCGGCCGCCGCCTCGCGGATGCGGCGCTTCAGGTGGAAATACTTCGGCAACACCTCGGCCAGACCCATGACCGACAGATCCTCCATCGGAAACAGGCTCGTCAGCCCTTCGGCCTGCATCAGCGGGCCGCCGATCCCCTCGAAGGTCACGCCATCGGGCACCAGCGCCCGCAGTCCCGCCATCAGCGCCGCCCCGAGCCGGTCGCCCGAAGGCTCTCCGGCGATCAGGAACAGCTTCACGCCCGTGCCCTTTCGGCCGCCCGCGCCCAGAGGAACAGGCCGGCGGCAGCGGCGGCCGATCGCATCGCCGGCAGATCGAGGCAGATCACCTGCCCCGCCTCCCAGGCGATGCCGCCCAGACCCGCGCGCAGCGCCAGCGCCACCGTAGCAGGGCCAAGCGCCGGCAGGTCGATGCGCCGGTCCTGCAAGGGTTTCGGCGCCTTGTAGAGCAGCCCCCGGCCCCGGACCGGATCGGGCCGCAGGCTGGCCGGCAGGGCCGAGACATAGGCCAGCATCGCATCGGTGCCCGCAAGCGTCTCGGCGGCAAGGCACAGACCCTGCTGCACCACGCAGCCCTGCCCCACGTCTACACGCCCCAGCGCCTCGGCGATCAGGGCGGCGCGGGCGGCATCGGCGCGGGCGCGGTCGGTCACGTCGCCGGCATAGATTCCTTCCGCCGGCACCAGCGCCGGCGCGATCTCGGCCGCGGAGAGGATGGCGAAGCCTTCTTCCTCGAACATCGCGATCACCTCGCGCAGCGTCGCATCGTCGCCCTGCGCCAGCGCCGCCATCAGGCGCGGCACCATCCCCGCCGTCACCGGATCGAACAGGGCGGGATCGAGCCGCGGCCGACGCACCGCGCCGGCAAAACAGACACCGGTCACGCCGGCCTGATGCAGCGCGGCGAAGAAGGGATAGAGCCGCTCGATCCGAAAGGTCAGATCGGGGGCGAGGCCCTCGGGCGCCATGCCGTCGAGCGCGGCAACGAACGGGCGCCCCGCCCCGGCCGACACCATGGCCGCGACCAGCGCGGCCGGCAGCGCATCGGCGCCGGCGATCAGCGCAACGGTCATTTCGCGCCCTTCGGCGTCAGGAAGCTGCGGTCGCTCGCCGCCTGGATGAACTCGGCGATTTCGCGCACCTGCGGGCTGTCGAAATCCTCGGCCAGCCGGGCCGCGCGCTCCTGAAAGCTGCCCTCGCCCTGCGCCAGCATCTGATAGGCGGCGCGAAGCTGGGTGATCCCGGCACGCGAAACGCCGCGGCGCTTCAGCCCGACAAGGTTCAGCCCGTCCAGCTCGCCCCGCGGCGCCTGCACGAGGCCATAGGGGATCACATCGTTCGTGACCATGGTCACGGCGCCGATGATCGCACCCTGCCCGATGCGCACCCATTGATGCACGCCCGACAGGCCGCCCACGATCACGTCGTCGCCGATGTGGCAATGGCCGGCGATGGCAACGTTGTTCACCAGGATCACCCGGTTGCCGATCCGGGAATCGTGGCCGACATGGGCGCCGGTCATGATCAGGCAGTCGTCGCCGACCGAGGTGAGGCCGCCGCCGCCCTCGGTGCCGGTGTTCAGCGTCGCGCCTTCGCGGATGCGGCAGCGCGCGCCGACGACAAGCCGCGTGCGCTCGCCATGATATTTCAGATCCTGCGGCACCTCGCCCACGCTGGCAAAGGGCCAGATCGTGGTCTCGTCGCCGATCTCGGTCCAGCCCGCCACCACCGCGTGCGATTTCAGCGTGACACCGCGGCCGAGCGTCACCTCCGGCCCGACGATCACATAGGGACCGATCATGCAATCGGCACCGATCACGGCCCCTTCCTCGATCACGGCGGTGGGGTGGATGACGGCCGTGCCGTGTACCTGCATCGGATCAGGCTTTCGGCTGATCGAACATCGCGGTGAAGGTCGCCTCGCAGGCCAGTTCGTCGCCGACAAAGGCCTTGCCCTCGAACTTCCACACCCGGCCGCCGCCGCGCAGCGCCCGGACCTTCAGTTCCAGCACCTCGCCCGGCACCACCTTGCGGCGGAATTTCACCCCGTCGACGCCCATGAAGAACACCTTGGCGTTCTTGTCGACCAGATCCATCGACAGGCCGACCAGCACGCCCGAGGTCTGCGCCATCGCCTCGATGATCATCACGCCCGGAAAGATCGGCATGCCGGGGAAATGCCCCTGGAACTGCGGCTCGTTCAGGGTGATGCATTTCACCCCGGTGCAGGACACGTTGACGATGATGTCCGTCACCTTGTCGATCAGCAGGAACGGATAACGATGCGGAATGATCCGCTGGATCAGGTCGAGATCGGCGGTCGAGACGGCAGTGGAGTCCAAGGACACATCCTCCTAGGGCGCAGGGCTGCACGGGCGTCACGAAGCCCCCGGTTCCGCGGCCTGCCCGATCCGGGTCGTGCTATCAACTTGCACCGCGCAGGGCAAGTTCCCGCTGAAAGGGCCGCCCGCCTCAGGGCGGGGTCGGCACGGGATCGGTCAGCAGTTCGGGCGCGGCATCGGGTTGCCCGGGTTCCGCCGGCGGCGCGCCGGGCTGCCCGGGGTCGGGCGGCGGCCCGGGTTCCGGCAGATCGGCCGGCAGCACGGAATCGACGCGAAGGATCGCCTCGTCGGTGATGTCGACGGCCGACAGCGACAGCACCACCGCCTGATTCGACAGGATCGCCACCGCGCCCTCGTCCGACAGAAGCTGCGCCAGCACCGGCGCGGCGGCCTCGAAGAAACGCCGCCGCCGCTCGTCGTGGCGCTGGCCGATGCTGCGCGACTTGGCATCCTGGGCGCGGCGGATCTCCTCGACCCTCGTGTCGAATTCGGCAGCCAGCGGCGCGAAATCGGCCGGTGTCATGGTCTTGCGCCGCTCGGTCAGTTCGCGCTCCTCGGCTTCGAGCTGCGCCTCGATCCGGCGGTTCTCGGCCAGCAGCGCGGCATTCTCGGCTTTGTAGGCGGCATCGACCGCCTTGCCATAGGCGGATTCGGTAAAGAAGCGATCCTGGTTCAGCGTCAGGATTCCGGGCGATGCGCGCTGGGCCGGGGCGCCGGCCTCCTGCGCCCCGCTTGCGCCCACACCCAGCAGCAGCACGGCGGCAAGAACCGTTCCGATCAGCCGCACACCCATCTCAGAACTTGGTCTGGACGGTCAGGTCGAAGTTCTGTTCCTTGTCGTAGTCTTCCTTCTTGATCGCCTTCGAGAAGTTCAGCCGCAGCGGGCCGACCGGCGTATTCCACAGCAGCGACACGCCCACGGCCACGCGCGGCTTGAAACTGTCGTCCACGGTCACGGCATGGAAGGCACCGCTGCTGTCGGTATAGCCGCCGGCGGTATCCTCCAGGCTCCAGACCGAGCCGATGTCGAGGAAGGCGCCGCCCTTCATGCCGTATTCCTCGGGCAGGCCCAGCGGGAATTCGGCCTCGAAGCGCACGACGGCAAAGGCGTTGCCGCCCAGCGCGTCTTCCATATTCTCGCCGTCGCGCGGGCCAAGGCCGTTCGGCTCGAAGCCGCGAATCTTGCTGCGCAGGAAATAGCGGTCGGTCACGCGCGTGCCCTGATCGCCGAAGGCATGGATATAGCCGCCCTCGCCGATCACCCGCAGCGTCAGATCGCCGTTCATGACCTGCTGTTCGCCCATGCCGAAGATGGTCGAGGTCAGGTATCGCGTATCGCCGCCAAGGCCGCCCATCTCCTGCCCGAAGCGGAAGAGGAAGCCGCCGTCGGGGTTGAGGCCGGTGATGCGGTTGTCGAATTCGTAGCTGTATCCCAGCGCCGAGGTGAGCAGCGCGCCCTTGCCATCCGATCCGACCGCGGCCTCGCGCTCGATGATCGGCGAATCGCCCTTGTAATCGTACAGGCGGTCGTCGCTCAGCCTGTAGCGGACCGAGAGGCGGGACTGTTCGCCCAGCGGAAAGCCGAGGCCCAGCGTCAGCCCGGCATTGCGGGTGTTGTAGCGGGCATAATCGCTGTCCGAGGTGCGGTAATAGCCGCCGACGGTGAAGGACAGGTCGCGGCCCAGCAGCCCCGGTTCGGTGAAGCTGAACGAGGAATCCTGGTTGTCGCTGGTCGTGCCGATCGACAGCGACAGCGCCTGCCCGCGCCCGAGGAAGTTCGATTCGCTGAAGCTGGCGGTCAGGCCGAGACCGGCCGAGGCGCCATAGCTCAGCCCGAAGCCCAGCGAGCCGGTCGGCTGTTCCTTGACGTCGACGTTCACCACCACCTGATCGGGCGATGAGCCGGGTTCGGCATTGACCTCGGCATCCGAGAAGAAGCCGAGCGCGCGCACCCGCTCTGCCGACTGGCGGATTTCGCGCGGGTTGAAGGGATCGCCCTCCACGCTGCGGAACTGGCGGCGGACCACCTGGTCCAGCGTGGTGGCATTGCCCTCGATGTCGATCCGCTCGACGAAGACCCGCTCGCCCTTCACGATGGCGAATTCGACATTGACCCGCTGGTTGCGGTCGTCGCGGGTGATCCGCGGCTCGACCCGGACGAAATTCAGGCCCTTCTTCAGCGCCAGATTCTCCATCCGGGTAATGTTGGTGTCGATCAGCGTCGGGCTCCAGGTCTGGCCGGTGCGGATCTTCTGGGCGGCGGCGAATTCCTGGGCGTCGAGGCCGTCGATTTCCGAAACCGTCGAGACGGTGCCGATGGCATAGGGCAGGCCTTCGCGGACGGTGAAGGTCACGAAGGTGGCGTCGCGCTCGCGGCTGATCTCGGCATTGGCGTCCAGCACCTCGAAGTCGATATAGCCGCGCGACCGGTAGAAGTCGGTCAGAAGCTGCTTGTCGACATCCAGACGCTCGGGCACGAAGGTGTCGGCCTGGATCAATTGGCGCAGCGCGCCGGCCTGCTTGGTCTCCAGCACCTGGCGCAGCCGGCGATCCGAAAAGGCCTTGTTGCCTACGAAGGACAGCCGCTCGATCTCGACCACCTTGCCTTCGGTGATCTCGAACACCAGATCGACCCGGTTGCCCTCGCGGCGGATGATCCGCGGCTCGACCGTGGCGGCCATGCGGCCCTTGACGCGGTAGAGTTCGGTGATGGTCGCCGCATCGGCGGCGGCGGTCGCCGGCGAATAGGCCCGCCGCGACTGGCTCTGCACCGCCTTGGCCAGATCCTCGTCCTTGACCCGGCGGTTGCCTTCAAAGGAGATGACGTTGACGAAGGGATATTCCTGGACCTTGATGACAAGGGTCGACCCCTGGGGAATGATCTCCACCGTCTCGAAGAGGCCGGAGTTCACGACCCGCTGATAGGCGTCGTTCAGCCCGCCGGCCGAAAGCTCCTGCCCCTTCTTGATTCCGGCATAGGACAGGATCGTCGCCGCATCGACACGCTCGTTACCCTCGACGCGAACGTTCGAAAAGGCAAAGACCTGCGCGAAGGCCGGTGTGAAGTACGGCGCAGAAAACCCTGCCACCCCAAGAAAAACCGCGGCCGCCAGCGTTTTCGGCAAGACCTTGCCGCCGCGCAGCCCGGCAAAGGAGGCTCTGTCTTTGGTCCCGCGCATCGCCCTGTCCCGTGCTTGTGTGTTCCCGACTGACTAGCCGGAAAGCCAAGCCGTGTCAAAAGGCTGCGGTTGCTGTGGATAACTTTGGCACATCTGGTATTCCGACCGGGTGGCCACCCGGGGCCGCCGCCGGCCATGTCCCGCCGGTGCCGGGGGCTCAGCGATGGCCGGCCAGCAGATCGCCGAACCAGGCGCCGACGAGCAGCGCGGCGACCACCGTCGCCAGCACAAGCAGGCGGTCGACGTTGAGTGCGAAAAGCAGCGAAAACCCGTTGATACCGCGATGGGTCAGTTGCATGGCTGCAATCTCCTGTAGCCCTTGTGGCCTAGCAGGCGATTGCGGCGGGATTGCGGCGGCGCCGTGGCGGAGCCGCCGCAGCGGTCAGACGCAGGTCGCGTCCTGAAGCAGCGCAAAGGCCATCAGCGCGATCAGGATCGTAAGCCCCACGGTCATCAGCCGGCGCATCACCGGCTCTGACGGCGCGCGCCCGGCCAGGCCCTCATAGGCGTAAAACACCAGATGGCCGCCGTCGAGCACGGGAATCGGGAACAGGTTCAGGATGCCGATCCCCAGCGACAGGACGGCCAGCATCGAGACGAAGGTGGTCATGCCCGCCTTGGCGGCATCGCCCATCGTCTCGGCCATGCCCACCACGCCGGACATGTTGCAGGTGGAGATCTGGCCGGAGATCATGTGCCCGAGGCCCGAGAAGGTCGTCGTCACCATGTTCCACATCTGCGCCACGGCAAGGCCGGCCGTCTCGACCGGGCCGGGCTGGCGCATGGCCATGTCGAAGGTCAGGCCGGCCGCGATGCCCATCATCCAGTTGGTCTCGAACCCCGAACCGTCGGATTTGGGCAGATCCCTGCGCCGCGGGGTCAGGGTTTCGTCGAAGGTCTGGCCATCGCGCCAGACCGTCAGCGTCACCGGCGCGCCGCCCGAACCGAAGACCACATCCTGCAGATCGGAAAATGCGGTCATCGGCCGGCCGTCGGCCTCGAGGATCACGTCGCCCGCCTGCAGCCCGGCATCCACGGCGGCCGAGCGCACCTGCACCCCCGCGATCAGCGCCGGCTGCGGATGGGGCGCCTGAAGCGCAATCTCCTGCCCGTCGCGCAGCACGGTGAAGGCGATCAGCGGCGTGCGCGGCAAGGTGGCCAGCGCGGCACCGAAGGCGCGGGAATCGGGCGTGGCCGTACCGTTCATCGCCAGGATCACGTCGCCCGGCTCCAGCGTCTGCTCCTGCGGCAGCGGCAGAAGGCTGCCGACGACCGGCCGGTCCTCGACCACGCCGGTACCGGCGATCAGCCCGACGAGAAGGACGAAGGTCAGCAGGAAATTCGCGACCGGCCCCGCCGCCACCGTCAGCGCGCGCGCCCAGAGCGGCGCGCCCGCAAGCGTATGGCGCCGCTCGCTCGCCGAAAGGCCGGCGGGCAGGTCGGACGTGACCGAGGCGGCATCGGCATCGCCGAGAAACTTCACATAGCCGCCGAAGGGGATCGCCGCGACCTGCCAGCGGGTGCCGCGCCGGTCGGTCCGGCTGATCAGCACGGGGCCGAAGCCCAGCGAAAACACCTCTGCATGGATGCCGGACCAGCGGCCGACGATGTAATGGCCATATTCGTGGATCGCGACGATGATCGACAGCGCGATCACGAAGAACACGCCCGACCAGAGCATGCTGCCCAGCGAACCGATCACATCCATCCCGTTTCCTTCATCTTGCCACGGCGACGGCCGCGACGGCCTCGTCGGCCCTGACCCTTGCCAGATGGTCCATCGCGAGCACGTCCTCAAGGGCGCGCGCGTCGTTTTGAAGACTGCCGTCTGACGAAAGCGTGTCCAGCACCTCTTCCACCACCCCGGCCATGGCCATGAACCCGATGCGGCCGGCCAGGAAATGGTCGAGCGCCCGCTCCTTGCCGGCGTTGAAGGCCGCCCCCGCCAGGCCGCGGATCCGCATCGCCTCGCGCGCCAGCCGCAGCGCGGGATAGCGCGCGTCGTCGGGTGCCTCGAAGGTCAGCCGGCCCAGCGCCGGCAGATCGAGCGGTGCCACCGGCAGGCTGTGCCGTTCGGGCCAGTTCAGCGCATAGCCGATGGCATGGCGCATGTCGGGGCTGCCCATATGGGCCATGACCGCGCCGTCGCGGAAGGCGACCATGGAGTGCACGATCGATTCGCGATGGATCACCACCTCGATGCGCGCGGGCTCGATCCCGAAGAACTCGCGCGTTTCGATCACCTCCATCGCCTTGTTGAACATCGAGGCGGAATCGATGGTGATCCGCTGCCCCATGGCCCAGTTCGGGTGCCGTCCGGCCTCGGCCACCGTGGCCTCGGCCAGCCGCTGAAGCGGCCAGTCGCGCAGCGCGCCACCCGAGGCGGTCAGGATCATCCGCTCCACCCGGTCGACGGGATCGGCGCCCAACGCCTGGAAGATCGCGGAATGCTCGCTGTCCACCGGCAGGATGCGCGCGCCGTGGCGGGCGGCCTCGGCCAGCAGAAGCGACCCGGCGGTGACAAGGCTTTCCTTGTTCGCCAATGCGAGGGTGGCGCCGTGGCGCAGCGCGCGAAAGCCCGGGGCCAGCCCCGCCGCGCCGACGATCGCACTCATCACCCAGTCGGCCGGGCGGTCCGCCGCCTCGAGAATCGCCGCAGGCCCGGCGGCGGCCTCGGTTCCGCTGCCGCGCAGGGCCGCGCGCAGATCGTCGAGCCGGGCGGGATCGGCGGTGACGGCGATCCCCGCGCGCAGCGCGCGGGCGATCTGGGCCAGCCGCGCCACGTTCTGCCCGCCGGTCACTGCCACGGTGCGATAGGTCCGCGGCCCGCCTGCGCGCAGGATCAGATCCACGGTCTGTTCGCCGATGGAGCCGGTGGCGCCGAAGATCGACAGGCGACGCATGGCTGTCAGCCCTGCGAGCCGGGCAGGAACGGCAGGAAGGGCTGGAGAAAGGCCGCCGTGATGGTCGAGAAGGCCAGCGCGTCGAAACGGTCCATCACGCCGCCATGGCCGGGGATCAGCTGCGAGGAATCCTTGACCCCGGCCCGCCGCTTGATCGCGCTTTCGGCGATGTCGCCCATCTGGCCGGCGAAGGCGATCACCGGCAGGATCCAGATCAGGCTGGCGCCGCCCCACCCCGTCAGCCAGAAGCCGGCACCGACCAGCGCCGCGCCGATCCAGCCGGCGACGGTGCCGCTCCAGGTCTTCTTGGGGCTGATCGCCGGCCAGAACTTCGGCCCGCCCAGCACCCGGCCGGCGAAATAGCCCGCGATGTCCGAGACGACAACGGTCAGCAGGATCGCCAGCACCGCCGCCAGCCCCAGCGTCTCGCGCAGGATGACAAAGCACAGGCCGGTCAGCAGGATCACCAGCGCATAACCCGCGAAGACGCCGGAATCGCGCCGCGGCGTCATCACCCCGATCAGCGACGGCAGCAGCAGCAGCGCCAAGGGCCAGGGCGCGGGAATCCAGAGGTTCAGCGCGAGGACCACGGCGGCCAGCACGCCAAGCGGGATCGCGGCGTCGAACCCGTCGCCCCGGGTCATCCGCGCCAGTTCCCAGACCATCGCGCCGACGCAGAGCACGGCCACCACGGCCAGTTCCCAGCCGCCGAGGATCACCGCCCCGCCGCCGAGGATCACCAGAACCGTGCCCGAAGCGATCCGCGGCCCGAGGTCGGACCAGCGCCCCCCGGCCCCCGCGGCGGCCGGCCGTTTCGTCCTGCCCGCGTCGCCGCCGGCCGCCGTCTTGTCTTCACCGCTCATGTCTTCACCGCGCCGAACCGGCGTTCGCGATTGGAAAAGCGCGCGAGGATCGCGGCCAGTTCCGCGGTCGAGAAATCGGGCCACAGGGTTTCGGTGAATTCGTATTCGGCATAGGCCGCCTGCCAGGGCAGGAAGTTCGAGGTCCGCGTCTCGCCCGAGGTGCGGATCACCAGATCGGGATCGGGCAGGTCATGGGTATCGAGCCGCGCCGAAATCGCGGCCTCGGTCAGGTCGCGCGGGTCAATCCGGCCCTCGGCCGCCTCGCAGGCCAGCCCGCGCAGGGCGCGGACGATTTCGTCGCGGCCGCCGTAGTTGATGGCGACGGTCAGATTCAGCCGCTTCAGATGCGCCGTCTTCGCCTCGATCCCCGCCATCAGCCGCTGCAGCTTGGGATCGAGCCGCGAGCGGTCGCCGATGAAGCGCATGCGCACGCCCTCGCGCGCCATGCCCTCGGCCTCGCGCTGGATGTAGCGGGCGAAGATCGCCATCAGCCCCAGCACCTCTTCGGTGGACCGCTTCCAGTTCTCTGTCGAGAAGGCATAGAGCGTCAGCCAGTCGATGCCCAGATCGGAGGAGGCGCGGACGATCTCCTTCACCCGCTCGGCGCCCTTGCGGTGCCCGACCAGCCGCGGCCAGCCGCGGTTGGTGGCCCAGCGGCCGTTGCCATCCATGATGATGGCCACATGGCCCGCCTGTCGCGTGCCCGCCTTGCCTGCCGCTGCCATGGCGGGAAAGCCCCTTTTCAGACCTGCATGATCTCGTGCTGTTTCGTTTCCAGCGTCTGGTCGACAAGCTTGATGTGCCGGTCGGTCAGATCCTGCACCTCGGCCTCCCAGAACTTCTGGTCGTCCTCGGACAGGCCCTTGGCCTTGGCCTTCTTGATCTGGTCCATGCCGTCGCGGCGCAGGTTGCGGACGGCGACGCGGGCATGTTCGGCATATTGCGCCGCGACCTTGGTCAGTTCCTTGCGCCGCTGTTCGTTCAGCTCGGGGATCGGCAGCATGATGATGGTGCCGTTCAACTGCGGATTGATCCCGAGGCCCGACTCGCGGATCGCCTTTTCCACCTTGTTGACCATGCCCTTGTCCCAGACGTTGATCGTGACCATCCGCGGCTCGGGCACGTTGACGGTGCCAAGCTGGTTGATCGGCGTCATCTGGCCATAGGCCTCGACCTGGATCGGCTCCAGCATCGCACCCGAGGCGCGGCCGGTGCGGAGCGAGGCGAATTCGGTGCGCAGACTGGCCAGCGCGCCTTCCATGCGGCGCGTCAGGTCGTCGGTGTCGAGCATGAAGTCTTCGGTCGACATGGATCTTCCCTGGCTTTGGGCCGCGCCCGGACAAGGCCGCGGCGGCGGTCGTTTGCGCTCCTATAGGACAGTTTGCCCGGGCCGTACAGTAGGCGGGGCCAAACCCGCGGATCCGCCCGCCCCTCTGCCGGGGGATCCCGCGGCCCCCTTCGCCCCCCCGGGGCCTGCGCCCGCGC
Organism: Rhodobacter sp.; assembly: GCA_039808125.1. Taxonomy (GTDB): domain Bacteria; phylum Pseudomonadota; class Alphaproteobacteria; order Rhodobacterales; family Rhodobacteraceae; genus Pseudogemmobacter. The sequence continues at coordinate 11,174 of JBDHSO010000067.1, forward strand.
GCGATCCGTGACCGGCACGGACCGGCAGGCGCCGCAATTCGGACATGCGCCGTGGTTCAGGCATGCACCGTGGTATAGACCCCCTGCCCGGCCAGGATGCTGCGAAATCCGCCCGGTTCGTCAAGCGAGAAGACGATGATCGGCAGCTTGTTGTCCCGGGCCAGGGCGATCGCGGTCGCGTCCATCACGCCGAGATGCTTTTCCAGCGCCTCGTCATAGCTGACACGCTCGTAGCGCCGGGCATCGGGATGCTTCTTCGGATCCTTGTCGTAGACGCCATCGACCTTGGTGCCCTTGAACACCGCCTCGCAGCCCATTTCGCTGGCGCGCAGCGTGGCCGCCGTATCGGTGGTGAAATAGGGGTTGCCGGTGCCGGCGGCAAAGATGCAGACCCGCTTTTTCTCCAGATGGCGCACCGCGCGGCGGCGGATGTAGGGTTCGCAGACCTGATCCATCGGGATGGCGCTGATCACCCTGGTGAAGACGCCAAGCTGTTCCAGCGCCGATTGCATGGCCAGCGCGTTCATCACCGTGGCCAGCATGCCCATGTAGTCGGCCGTCGTCCGCTCCATCCCCTGCGCGCTGCCTGCGAGGCCGCGGAAGATGTTGCCGCCGCCGATCACCATGCAGACCTCGACACCCGCCTGCTGCACGCCCTGCACCTCGCGCGCGAGGCGGGCGACGGTGGGCGGATGCAGCCCGTAGCCCTGATCGCCCATCAGGGCCTCGCCCGAGATCTTCAGCATCACGCGCGAGTATTTCATCGCCGGGTCTAGCCCGGGCTTGGCGCTGGACATGGGGTTCCCCTGTTGTTCGTTCTGGTCTTGGATCGCGCGGGAAAATGGGCGAAAACGCCGGCGGGTTCAACCGCAGAAGCACCGGGGCGCGGGCGGCCACGGCGCGCGGGGACGCCACGGAAGTCCGGGGCGCGGACGCGGAGCATGGGGGCGCTGCCCCCGTCCGCCGTGCCGGCGGCCTCCCCCGGGATATTTGGACAGAGAAGAAGGCGGCGGTGCGACAGGATCTGGCGGGAATTTCACGCGAGGCGCCGGTGCTGATCGCCGGGCCAACGGCGAGCGGCAAGTCGGCGCTGGCGATGGAACTGGCGGCGCGCGACGGCCGGACCGTGGTCAATGCCGACGCGTTGCAGGTCTATGGCCGCTGGCGGGTGCTGACGGCGCGGCCCACGGCGGCAGAGGAAGCGGCGCTGCCGCATGCGCTTTACGGTCATGTCGGACGGGACGCGGCCTATTCGGTCGGCCACTGGCTGCGGGAGGTGACGGGGCTTCTTGACCGGCCTGTGGTGATCGTGGGCGGGACCGGGCTTTATTTCACCGCGCTGACGGCCGGGCTGGCCGAGATCCCGCCGGTGCCGGCCGAGGTGCGGGCCGCCGGCGATGCGCTGCGGGCGGCGGATCTCGCGGCGATGGTGGCCGCGCTCGATCCGGCGACCGCGGCGCGGACCGACCTGCGAAATCCCCTCCGCGTGCAGCGGGCCTGGGAGGTGCTTCGCGCGACGGGCCGCGGGCTTGCCGACTGGCAGGCCGCCCATGCGCCGCCGGTTCTGGCGCGGGCGCGGACGGAGGCGCTGGTCCTGCAGCCGGCGGCCGGCTGGTTGCAGGAACGGATCGACCGGCGCTTCGACCGGATGATCGCGGAGGGCGCGCTGGAGGAGGTGCGGGCGGAACTGCCGCTCTGGGATCCGGCCCGGCCCTCGGCCCGGGCGATCGGGGCGGCGGATCTGGTGGCGCATCTGCGCGACGGCGCCGCGCTGGAGGCAGCGGTGGCGGCGGCGAAGCTTGCCAGCCGGCAATATGCCCGGCGCCAGCGGCAGTGGTTCCGCGCCCGGATGGCGGACTGGCGCGCGGTGCCGCTGCCCTGAGCCGGTACGCGCCCGGGGGCCGCCGTACCGGGGCGGCAATGCACTGCGGCACGAATGTAACGCCCACAGGATTGTCCACAGCTTTCCGCAACTCCTGTGGACATATCCCCCGTTTGGCCATCTTTTTGCTTTTGTTTACGTGGCATGCACGCATAAGCTGAAGTTGTTTCCGAAGAGCACCTGCCCGATGCAAGACCTGACTGCGCTGTCCCAGCTGCGCCTTGTGGCCATTCCCAGGCTCGCCGCTGGCGGGCGCTGGCGGGTGGAGGCGATGCGATCGCTGTCCGAACCCTGCTTTCTGTGGTTTACCAAGGGACAGGGCCGGATCACCCTTCAGGGCCAGACCCGGGGCTATACCGCGCATAATGCGATCTTCATCCCGCCGGGGGTGATGCACGGATTCGAGGCCGGGCCGCAGGTCTTCGGCACGGCGGTGTTCTTCGGCCGCGACTGCGACGTGACGCTGCCGCGGCAGGCCGTGCATCTGCGCATCCGCGAGGTGCATGTCCAGCAGGAGCTGAACGTGCTGCTCGATTCGATCCAGCGCGAGATGACTTCGGAGGTGGCGGCGCACGACCGGGCGACGCGGCATTACCTGGGCCTTCTTGGCGTCTGGCTGGAGCGGCAGGCGAAGCGGGCCGAGCCGGAGACGGCAAAGCCCGATGCGACGCGCCGGCTGGTCGCGCGCTATACCGCGCTGCTGGAGCGCGACTTCCGCTCTGGCATGGGGGTGGCGGATTTCGCCGCGGCGCTGGGGGTCACGCCCACCCATCTGACGCGCTGCTGCAAGGCGGCCTGCGGGCGCCCGGCCTCGGCCCTGCTGCAGGACCGGCGCATCTTCGAGGCGCGGCGCCTGCTGTCGGAGACCCGGATCCCGGTCGCCCATATCGCGGCGAGCCTGGGGTTCAATTCCCCGGCCTATTTCACCCGCGCCTTCCAGCATCTGACCGGGAAATCCCCGACGGCCTTTCGCCGCGCGCCGTGACACGCCATCCCCGGGGCAACGTCGCCCCTTGCACGGCACATGTCGCAAAAGTGCGGAATCCTGTCTGTCAAGACCATTGACGCAAGGTCGGAATCCTGCGGAAATGGTCGCAGAAACGGGTCAGGTCCACCGGCCGCCACAGGCCGGCCCGGCGCAGCGCGCCGCAGTGACAAGGGATCGGCTCTTTTTCGTATTTCCGCGGCAATCCGCCGTGGGGGACCGTGCCTGACTAGGGAGAACGACGTATGACCAAGATCAACGAGGGCGGCCAGATCCATCCGGCGGCCCGGATGTATGCCCGCGAGCACGAGGCAGGCGAGTTGAGCCGGCGCGAGTTCCTGGCGCGGTCGACCGCGCTTGGCGTCTCGGCGGCCGCGGCCTACGGGCTGATCGGCATGGCGCTGCCGGACGCGGCGCGCGCGCAGGAGGCCAAGGCCGGCGGCACGTTGCGCATGAACATGGAGACCAAGGGCCTGAAGGACCCGCGCACCGCCGACTGGAGCCAGATTGCCAACTTTACCCGCGGCTGGCTGGAATACCTGGTCGAATACGAGAATGACGGCTCGATCCGCGGCATGCTGCTGGAAAGCTGGACCGCCAACGACGACGCCACCGAATACACTCTGAAGGTCCGCCCGGGCGTGAAATGGTCGAACGGCGACGATTTCACCGCCGATGACGTGGCCAACAACTTCGCCCGCTGGGCTGATGGCACGGTCGAGGGCAATTCGATGTCCGCGCGCATGTCCGGCATCCAGGATGCCGGCACCAAGCAGGCCCGCGCCGACGCCATCGTGGTCGTCGATCCGCTGACGGTGACGCTGAAACTGTCGCAGCCCGATATCGCGCTGATCGTCTCCTGCGCCGATTATCCGGCCGCCGTCGTGCACAAGAGCTATGACAACGGCGATCCTTCGGTGAATCCGGTCGGCACCGGACCCTACATGCCGGAATCGAATGAGGTCGGCGTCAAGCAGGTGCTGGTCAAGCGCGACGCGCCCTGGTGGGGCACCGAGGTCTATGGCGGGCCCTGGCTTGACCGGATCGAATATTTCGACCTTGGCAGCGATCCCTCGGCCTGGGTGGCCGCCGCCGGCTCGGGCGAGATCGACGCCACCTACCAGACCCAGGGCGATTTCATTGAACAGCTTGACGCGCTGGGCTGGGCCAAGACCGAGGCCAATACTTCGGCGACGCTGGCGGTGCGTTTCAACCAGCTGGCCGAAGACTACAAGGATGTGAACGTCCGCAAGGCCCTGCAACTGGCAGTCGACAACACCGTGGTGCTGGAGCTTGGGTATGACAACCTGGGCAGGCCGGCCGAGAATCATCACGTCTGCCCGATCCATCCGGAATATGCCGAGCTTCCGCCGCTGGTGGTGGATCCGGTCAAGGCCAAGGAAATGATCGCCGCCGCCGGCATGGCCGACCACGAGTTCGAACTGCTGTCGCTTGACGACGACTGGCAGGCAGCGACCTGCGATGCGGTGGCCGCGCAGATCCGCGATGCCGGCATCAACATCAAGCGCACGGTCATGCCAGGGTCGACCTTCTGGAACGACTGGACGAAATATCCGTTCAGCGCGACGGAATGGAACATGCGCCCGCTTGGCGTGCAGGTTCTGGCGGTCGCCTACAAGTCGGGCGAGGCCTGGAACGAAAGCGCCTTCTCGAACGAGGAATTCGACGCCAAGCTGGCCGAGGCGCTGGCGATCGTGGATGCCGACAAGCGCCGCGTGGTGATGAAGCGCCTGGAAGAGATCATGCAGGAGCAGGGCGTGCTGATCCAGCCCTACTGGCGTTCGCTCTTCCGTCACGCCGATCCGAATATCGGCGGCATCGAGATGCATCCGACCTTCGAGCATCACCATTACAAGTGGCATTGGCTGGCCTGACGGTCCGGTGCCCCGCCCGGCCACGGGCGGGGCCAGTTGTTTTCGCCATTCCGCCCACCCGTCCGCAGAGAAACGGGAAGGATGAGCCATGTTTTTTTTCGTGCTGCGCCGGATCGGGATCATGATCCTGACCGCGCTGGCCCTGACCTTCGTGGTCTTCTATCTGACAAACCTGCCGCCCAACCTTGAAAAGCTCGCGAAATCCGAGGCTTCGGCCCGGATGACCGACGATCAGGTCGAAAGCTGGCTGGCCTCGAACGGCTTTGCCTCGCCGGTGGTGCAGCGCTATGGCGAATGGCTGGGCGTGGTTCCCGGCTGGACCGGCACCACTTCGGACGGCCGGCAGACCGGACGGTGCTACAACCGCCTGCCGAAGGACGCCGAGGCGCCGCAATATTGCGGCATCCTGCAGGGCGACTGGGGCTGGTCCACCGTCTTCAAGCAGCCGGTGACGGAAATCCTCGCCCGTTCGCTGGGCTATACCGGCTGGCTGATGCTCTGGGTGATGATCGTCATGGTGCCGACGGCGCTGCTGATCGGCGTGCTGTCGGGCATGCGCGAGGGCACGATCACCGACCGCGTGCTCTCGACCTTCTCGATCGCCACCACGGCCACGCCGGAATATGTCTCGGGCGTGATCCTCATCGCGATCTTCGCCTCGGCCACCGCAGGCATCTCGCCCTGGCTTGCCGAACATGGCTGGATCTCGGGCAGAACGCTGTTCCAGGGCACCGCAACCAGCGCCATGGACAGGATCACCTTCTGGAACTTCTCGCTGCCGGTGATGACCATCGCGCTTTACGGCATCGGCTATATCGCACGGATGACCCGTGCCTCGATGACCGAGGTGATGACCCAGCAATATATCCGCACGGCCCGGCTCAAGGGCGTCAGCTTCCGCGCGGTGGTGGTCCGGCACGCGCTGCGCAATGCGCTGATCGCGCCGTTCACGGTGATCATGCTGCAGTTCCCCTGGCTTCTGAACGGCGTCGTCATCGTCGAGACCCTGTTCAACTACAAGGGCTTCGGCTGGACGCTGGTGCAGGCCGCCGGCAACAACGACATCCAGCTGCTGCTGGCCTGCTCGGTCGTCGCCGTCTTCGTCGTCCTGGTGACGCAGCTGATCTCGGACATCGGCTATGTCTTCCTGAACCCGCGCATCCGGCTGGGCTGAGGGGGGCCGCAACATGGACGATCTTTCCTGGACCGGCATCTTCACCCATGGCTTCATCCGGTTCTGGCCGGTGTGGCTGGCGCTGGTGCTGACCTTCGCCATCTCGATCCGCTACCGGCGCCGGCTGGCGCTCTATGGCAAGCTGTTCGATTCCACCGTGGGCATGATCGGCTTCGCGCTGGTCATGTTCTGGGTCTTCACCGCCATCTTCGCCGATATGATCGTCACCCAGGATCCGCTGGTGCAACTCTCCGGGATGAAGAATGCGCTGCCCGGCACGGCGGTGAAATCGGCGGCCGCGGGCAGCTATCCCTGGTATCTCCTCGGCGGCGACAATCTCGCCCGCGACGTCTTCAGCCGCATGGTCATGGGCGCGCGCGAGGTGCTGAAGATCGCCCCCGCCGCCACCGTCTTCGCCTTCATCATGGGCATCACCCTCGGCCTGCCCGCCGGCTATTTCGGCGGCCGCCTCGATACCTTCCTGTCCTTCCTCGCCAATCTCGTCCTCGCCTTCCCGGTGATCCTGCTCTTCTATCTCCTCGTCACGCCCGAGATCGTCGAGACCGGCATCCCGATGTATTTCGCCGCCGTGCTGTTCCTCTTCCCGGTGATCTTCTTCGCGGTGCTGCTCAACAGCCGCTTCCATCCCAATCCGCCGCGCCGCAACCTCTATGTCGGCGCGGTGCTGATCCTCGGGCTCTGGGCCTACAGCGGGCTTGCCTTCAACCGCGACCCGACCGGCGTCTTCGCGATGGATCCGAACCTCCTCAACGTCTTTGTCTCGGTGGTCTTCGTCAACGCGCCGGGGGTCTTCCGCATCGTCCGCGGCCTCGTCATGGACATCAAGGCCCGCGATTATGTCGCCGCCGGCCAGACCCGCGGCGAAGGGCCCTGGTACATCATGCTGTGGGAGATCCTGCCCAATGCCCGCGGCCCGCTGATCGTCGA
>JBDHSO010000068.1:0-18037 GCA_039808125.1 Rhodobacter sp.
CCCGTCGCGCCCGCTGGCCGAGACCGCCGCCCTGCATCGCCGGATCCTCGACCGCCTCGGCCCCAGCCCGGTTGCCGAAGACCAGCTGATCCGCGACCTTGCCCTGCCGCCATCCCGGCTGTCGCCCGAACTTCTGATCCTTGAGCTTGACGGCCGGATCCTGCGCCAGCCCGGCGGGCTGCTTTCCCGCATCTGAAGGCTGCGGCATGGTCGCAGTTGACAAGGGCAGGGCTTCAACCCCATCTAGGCCGGCCCGTGTCAGCGCGTTCCGGAAAGGGGTTTCATGCCCGTCGTCGTTGTCGAATCCCCTGCCAAGGCCAAGACAATCAACAAGTATCTCGGCCCCGACTTCATCGTTCTCGCCTCTTACGGACATGTCCGCGATCTGCCTGCCAAGGATGGCTCGGTCGATCCCGACCATGATTTCAGCATGAAATGGGAAATCGCGCCGGAGTCGAAAAAGCACGTCCGGGCCATTGCCGAGGCGCTGAAGACCGACGACACGCTGATCCTGGCCACCGACCCCGACCGCGAGGGCGAGGCGATCTCGTGGCACCTGCAACAGGCACTGGCGCCCAGCCTGAAGAAGGGCAAGACGGTCTCCCGCGTCACCTTCAACGCCATCACCAAGGATGCTGTGACCAGGGCGATGAAAGAGCCGCGCCAGGTGGATGCGGCCCTGGTCGACGCCTATCTCGCCCGACGGGCGCTGGACTATCTGGTCGGCTTCACCCTCTCCCCCGTCCTCTGGCGCAAGCTGCCCGGCGCGCGCAGCGCCGGCCGGGTACAATCGGTCAGCCTGCGCCTGATCGTCGAGCGCGAGATGGAGATCGAGGCGTTCAAAAGCCGCGAATACTGGACGGTCGGGGCCACGTTCGAAACCCCGCGCGGGCAGCTTTTTGATGCCCGGCTGGTGGTTCTGGGCGGCCAGAAACTGGACAAATTCGATATTCCTTCGGCCGAAGCGGCCGATCTTGCCGTTGCCGCCATCCGGAATCGAACCTTCCGGGTGCAGGCGGTGGAATCTAAGCCCGCCAGCCGCAACCCCTTTGCCCCCTTCATGACCTCGACCCTGCAACAGGAGGCCAGCCGCAAATACGGCTTCGGCGCCCGGGCAACGATGAACGCCGCCCAGCGGCTCTACGAGGCCGGCCATATCACCTACATGCGGACCGACGGCATCGACATGGCGCCCGAGGCGATCCAGGCCGCCCGGGCCGAGATCGCCCGGCGGTTCGGCGATGCCTATGTCCCCGACAAGCCGCGCATCTATCAGAACAAGGCCAAGAACGCCCAGGAAGCGCATGAATGCATCCGGCCGACCGACATGTCGCTGTCGCCCGAAGATCTGCGCGCCGAGGAGGATCAGCGCCGCCTCTACGATCTGATCTGGAAGCGCACGCTCGCCAGCCAGATGGCCGCTGCGCGGCTGGAGCGCACCACCGTCGAGGTGGTCAGCCCCGATGCCGAGGTGGCGCTGCGGGCGAACGGCCAGGTCGTGCTGTTCGATGGTTTCCTGAAGGTCTATGACGAATCGCGCGACGACGAGGCGGAGGACGAAGGCCGCCTGCCTGTGATCCATCAGGACGACCCGCTTGCCACCCGAAAGGTCGCCCCCGAACAGCATTTCACCCAGCCGCCGCCCCGCTATACCGAGGCAAGCCTGGTGAAGCGAATGGAAGAGCTCGGCATCGGCCGGCCATCGACCTATGCCTCGATCCTGTCGACCATCGTCGAACGCGATTACGTGCGAAAGGAGAAGAACCGGCTGATCCCCGAGGACAAGGGCCGCCTCGTGACCGCCTTCCTGACCAGCTTCTTCCGCCGCTATGTCGAATACGATTTCACCGCCGATCTCGAAGAGGAACTCGACGACGTTTCGGCCGGAGAGCGGGACTACAAGGATGTGCTGGCGCGGTTCTGGCACGATTTCTCGGCCGCAGTGGCGGAAACCGCCGATCTCAGGATCGGCGAGGTGCTTGACAAGCTCGACGATTTTCTGGCGCCGCACCTCTATCCGCCCCGCGCCGACGGCAGCGACCCGCGCATCTGCCCGCTGTGTGGAGCCGGCCGGCTGCATCTGAAGACCGCCCGCTCCGGCGGCGCCTTCATCGGCTGCGGCAACTATCCCGAATGCCGCTACACCCGCCCCATCGCGGGCGATGCCGAGGCGGCGGCCTCGGACGGCCGTATTCTGGGCCAGGACGCGGCGGGCAATGAAATCTCGCTGCGGGCCGGCCGTTTCGGCTCCTATGTCCAGCGCGGCGAGGCGACCGAGGCGCAGCCGAAGCCGGATCGCGCCAGCCTGCCGAAGGGCTGGTCCGCCGACGGGCTGACACTCGAGCGCGCGCTTGCGCTCCTGTCGTTGCCGCGCCTCGTGGGGGCGCATCCCGAGGATGGCCAACCCGTCGAGGCCGGGATCGGCCGCTTCGGCCCCTATGTGAAACATGGCACCACCTATGCCAACCTGCCCGAGGTCGAAGAGGTCTTTACCCTCGGCATGAACCGCGCGGTCGAGGTTCTGGCGCAGAAGCGCGCCCGCGGCCCGCGTGCGGGCGTGGCCGCCACAGCCTTGAAATCGCTGGGCGAACACCCCGATGGCGGCGAAATCCAGATCATGCCCGGCCGCTATGGCCCCTATGTGAAATGGGCCAGGGTCAATGCCACGCTGCCCAGGGACATCGCGCCCGAGGCGGTAACACGCGAGCAGGCGCTGGAACTGATCGCGGCCAAGGCGGGCAAGTCGCCGGCAAAGAAACCGGCGAAAAAGGCCACGGCCGCGGCCACGGCGGCGCCAAAGGCGCCTGCGGCCAAAAAACCCGCCGCCGCCAAAAAACCCGCGCCCAAAAAGACGGCGGCGAAGCCGGCAAAAACCTCCTAATCTTCCTCTTGGCCCAAATACCCTCGGGGGAGGTCGGGCGATTTCACCGGAAATCGCCTGACCCGGGGGGCAGACAGCCCCCGGATCGCGCCGGCCGGCGCGATATCGCCTGGCCTGGCCACGCAATCCGTCAGCCGCGCGGGTTCAGCAGCCGGCCCAGCACTGCCGTGGCCCGGATCCGGCCCAGCCGGCGGCCGCCTTCGACCACGGCCAGCGCATCGGTGCCCGCGGCCAGTTCCTCCATCACCGCCTTGACCGGAGTCTCCGGCGTCACCTCGCCGGCCACCGGGCCATCGTCGCTCTCCATCACGTCGCGCGCGGTCAGGACGCCCAGCGGGTTCATGTGGGCGACGAAATCCTGCACGTAATCATTGACCGGATTGGCTATGATCTCGCGTGCGGTGCCGCATTGCACGACCCGGCCGCCCTCCATCAGCGCGATGCGGTTGCCGATCTTGAAAGCCTCATCAAGGTCATGGCTGACGAAGACGATGGTGCGTTTCAGCTTGGTCTGAAGGTCGAGCAGTTCGTCCTGCAACTTGGCGCGGATCAACGGATCGAGCGCCGAGAACGGCTCGTCCATCAGCAGGATCGGCGCCTCGGTCGCGAAAGCGCGGGCAAGGCCCACGCGCTGCTGCATGCCGCCGGAAAGTTCGCCCACCCGGCGGTCCGCCCATGCCGAGAGATTCACCAGCCTCAACTGCGCATCCACCCGCGGCGCCCGTTCCGCCGGCGGGATTCCGGCCAGTTCCAGCCCCAGCCCGACGTTTTCGCGCACCGTGCGCCAGGGCAGCAGGCCGAACTGCTGGAACACCATGGCCACGCGCTGCTGGCGGATGCGGCGCAGCGTGGCCGGATCGGCATGGGTCGCGTCGACAAGGCCGGAGCCGTCGCTGACCAGCACCGCGCCGCGGCAGACCGGGTTCAGCCCGTTGACCGCGCGCAGAAGCGTCGATTTGCCCGATCCCGACAGCCCCATCAGCACGAGGATCTCTCCCTCGGCCACGTCGAGCGCGCAGTCGTGGACACCCAGCACCTGCCCGGTCGACTGCTGGATTTCTGCGCGGCTCTTGCCCGCATCCATCAAGGGCAGGGCACGATCGGGGGAATCGCCGAAGACGATCGACACATTGTCGAACCGCACCGCTACGCCGGGACTGTCCTTCTCTGGTCCGGTCATCTGCGGTTCTCCACCCGAAGCATGCGGTCAAGCACGATCGCCAGGGCGACGATCACCGCGCCGGATTCGAAGCCGAGGTCGGGGCGCACCTGGTTCAGCGCCTTCACCACCGGCACGCCCAGACCGGCCGCACCGACCCAGGCCGAGATCACCACCATCGACAGCGACAGCATGATGGTCTGGTTCAGCCCGGCCATGATCTGCGGAAAGGCCCAGGGCATCTCGACCTTCCACAGCAATTGCCGGTTGGTGGCGCCGAAGGCGGTCGCGGCCTCTTTCAGCGCGATGGGGGTCGAGGATACGCCCAGATGCGTCAGCCGGATCGAGGCCGGCACGACGAAGATGATCGAGGCGAAGAGCGCGGGCACCACCCCGATGCCGAACAGGATGACGAAGGGGATCAGATAGACCGGCGCGGGCAGGGTCTGCATCAGGTCGAGCACGGGCTGCATGGCCTGAAACAGCCGCGGCCGATGCGCCGCTGCGACGCCCACGGGCACGCCGATCGACATGCAGATCACGCAGACGAAGGCGACCAGCGCCAGCGTTTCGGTGGTTTCCTTCCAGTAATCCTGGTTCAGGATGAACAGAAAGCCCGCGGCGACGATGACGCAGGGCTGCCAGCGCCGCTGGATCGCCCAGGTCAACGCCATGAACAGCAGCACGACCACCAGGGGCGGCGGCGCCTGCAGGATATCGGTCAGCCCCTCGATCGCGGCCTTGGTTCCGTCGCCGAACGCCTTGAAGGCAGGCTTGTAGGTCTTCAGCCAATCGAACAGCGCCTTGGCGGCCGGTCCGATCGGGATCTGCCATTGGGTCAGCCAGTCCATCCGGCATCCTTTTTCCGAAAGCGGACGACCCCGGCGGCCCTGTCGCCCCCGGGGTCGCGAGGCTTATTGCAGCGCGGCTTCGATGGCGGCAACGGCATCGCCGCCGTCCTTCGTGGTCACGCCCTCGACCCAGGGCTTCCAGGTGTCGGGATGAGCGGCGAGCCAGGTCTTGGCCGCCTCGCGCGGGTCGGTGCCGTCGTTCAGGATGGCGCCCATGATCTCGTTCTCCATCGGCAGCGAGAAGACGAGGTTGGTCAGGAACTTGCCCTGGTTCGGGCATACGGCGACATAGCCCGCGCGGGTGTTGGTATAGACCGTGGCCCCGCCGAAGTTCGGGCCGAACACATCATCGCCGCCGGTCAGATAGGTCATCTTGAAATTGGCGTTCATCGGATGGGGTTCCCAGCCGAGAAAGACGATGGCGCTGCCCTCGGTGTCCTTGTTCGCCACCTCGGCCAGCATCCCCTGTTCCGAGCTTTCGATCAGCTCGAAACCGCCAAGGCCGAAGGCATCCGAGGCGATCATGTCCGAGATCAGGCGGTTGCCGTCGTTGCCCGGCTCGATCCCGTAGATCTTGCCGTCAAGCGCGTCCTTGTGATCCTTGATGTTGCCGAAATCGGAAATGCCAAGCGCGGCGCCGGCCTCGTTGGTGGCCAGCGTGTATTTCGCGCCTTCGAGGTTGGCCTTCACCACATCGACCGTGCCCGCATCGCGGTAGGGCGCGATGTCGGCCTCCATCGTGGGCATCCAGTTGCCGAGGAACACGTCGACATCGCCTTCGGCAAGCCCGGTCATCGTGACCGGAATGGCCAGCACCTTGGTCTCGGTCTCGTAGCCCAGCGCGTCCAGCACCAGCGTCGTGGCTGCGGTGGTGGCGGTGATGTCGGTCCAGCCCACATCTGAGAAGACGATCTTGTCGCAGCCCTGGGCAAAAGCCGATCCGGCCAGCGCGAAGGTGACGGCGGTGGAAAGAAGGGTGGAACGGAGGGTCACATCGGTCTCCCTGGTTTTGTTGATTGACGAGTCAATAAACTTCGTGCTTCGTCGGCTTGGCAAGCAGATTGTTGGATCCGACAGATGCCGAAGCTCGGAATGGAGCCTATCCGGAAGGAAGCGCTGGTGAAAGCCACGATCGTGGAGATCGGGCGGACCGGCAATCTCGACGTGACGGTCAGCCAGATCGCAAGGCGCGCGGGCATGTCCTCGGCGCTGGCACATCATTACTTCGGGTCGAAGGAAGAGATGTTCGTCAGTGCTATGCGCCACATCCTCACGCTTTATGGCGCCGAGGTGCGCGGGGCGCTGGCCACGGCGGCGACACCGGAACAGCGGGTGCAGGCGGTGTTGCAAGCCTCGTTCAGCCCGGGAAACTTCCGGCGCGAGGCGGTGAGTGCCTGGCTTAACTTCTGGATCATGGCGCAGACCATGCCGGGCGCGCGGCGGCTCCTGGCGATCTACCAGCGCAGGCTGCGGTCGAATCTGCTGGCCGGTCTGCGTCCGCTGGTCGGCGCCCGGGGCGAGACGGTGGCCGATGGCCTGTCGGCGCTGATCGACGGGCTTTACCTGCGCGAGGCGCTGAAGCACGGCCCGCCCGACGGCCGGGCCGCCGTGTCCATGGCGCGGGCCTATCTGGAATCTGCGCTGAAGGAGGAGGAAAGATGAGGGCACAGCCCATGGCCAGCCATTTCGTCGACGGCCGGCCTGTCGAGGATGCCGCCGGCGCGGCGATCGAGGTGATCTATCCCGGCACCGGCGAGGTGATCGCCGTGCTGCACGAGGCGACGCCCGCGTTGATCGAGGCGGCGCTGGCCTCGGCCGCGCGGGCGCAGGGCGACTGGGCGGCGCTGCGCCCGGTCGAACGCGGGCGCATCCTGAACCGGGCGGCGGCGCTGGTCCGGGCGCGGGGCGAGGAACTGGCGCTGCTGGAGACGCTCGACACCGGCAAGCCCCTTCAGGAAACCCGGGTCGCCGACTGGCCCAGCGGCGCGGATGCGCTGGAATATTTCGCGGGCCTGGCGCCCACCGTCACCGGCGAGACGATCCCCCTTGGCCGCGACATGGTCTATACCCTTCGCGTGCCGCTGGGCGTCTGCGTGGGCATCGGCGCCTGGAACTATCCCAGCCAGATCGCCTGCTGGAAGGCGGCGCCGGCGCTGGCGCTTGGCAATGCGATGGTGTTCAAGCCCAGCGAGGTGACGCCGCTCGGCGCGCTGAAACTGGCCGAGATCCTGGTCGAGGCGGGGTTGCCGCCGGGGTTGTTCAACGTGGTGCAGGGCCGGGGCGCCGTGGGTGGCGCGCTGGTGACGGATGCCCGCGTGGCCAAGGTCTCGCTCACCGGATCGGTGCCGACGGGGCAGAAGGTCTATGCCGCGGCGGCGGCGGGGATGCGGCATGTCACCATGGAGCTGGGCGGCAAGTCGCCGCTGATCGTCTTCGACGACGCAAGCCTCGAAGATGCGGTGGGCGCCGCCATGCTGGCGAATTTCTATTCCTCGGGGCAGGTGTGCAGCAACGGCACCCGGGTCTTCGTGCAGAACGGCCTGAAGGAGCGGTTCCTCGCCCGGCTGAAGGCTCGGGCGGAACGGATCGTGCTGGGCGATCCGATGCGGGCGGAGACCCAGATGGGCCCCCTGGTCAGCGCCGCCCAGTTCGACAAGGTAACCGGCTATATCGCGCGCGCCCGGACCGAGGGTGCGCGACTGGTGACGGGCGGCGGCCGCGGCCGCGGCAATGCCGGCTGGTTCGTGGAACCCACGGTCTTTGCCGATGTGACCGACAGGATGGAGATCGCCCGCGAGGAGGTGTTCGGGCCGGTGATGGCCGTGCTCAACTTCGCCACCGAGGACGAGGCGGTGGCGCGCGCCAATGCCACCGGCTTCGGGCTGGCGGCCGGCGTCTTCACCGCCGATCTGGCCCGCGCGCATCGGGTGATCGCGCAGATCGAGGCCGGAACCTGCTGGATCAACGCCTATAACCTGACGCCGGTCGAATCGCCCTTCGGCGGGACCAAGCTGTCGGGCGTGGGGCGCGAGAACGGCCATGCCGCGGTCGAGCATTATACGCAGGTGAAAAGCGTCTACCTGGGCCTCGGCCCGGTGGAGGCGCCGTACTGAACGAGGCGCGCACCCGGGCGGCGGGGCCGGCGGATGCCCCGGGGCCGGGACCGGACGGGTGGCCTTGCCGCCGGCGGTTCGGGTGCGATGCCGAAGGTGGAATAGCAGGATCGGGGCACGCCTGCCCGCATTTTCGGGGGGCTGCGGCGGCTGATCGCGGCAGGCCGGCGCGCGCGCCGGGGACGTGGTTCAGGCCGGGCCGTTCCGGAACGGAAACAGGAAGGGGCGGACGGGATGCACGCGGATTATGTGATCGTGGGCGCGGGATCGGCGGGATGCGCCATCGCCTGGCGGCTGGCCGAGGCCGGGCGGCGGGTCGTGGTGATCGAACATGGCGGTTCGGATGCGGGGCCGTTCATCCAGATGCCGGGGGCGCTGAGCTATCCGATGAACATGGGCATCTACGACTGGGGCTTCCGGTCGGAGGCCGAACCCGGCTTGGGCGGGCGCAGCCTCGTCACGCCACGGGGCAAGGTGATCGGCGGCTCGTCCTCGATCAACGGCATGGTCTTCGTCCGCGGCCATGCCCGCGATTTCGACACCTGGGCCGAGATGGGCGCCGATGGCTGGCGCTTTGCCGATGTGCTGCCCTATTTCAAGCGCATGGAGCATTGGCATGGCGGGCCGGAGTCGGACTGGCGCGGCACCTCGGGGCCGCTGCATGTGACGCGGGGGCCGCGGGCAAATCCGCTGTTCGACGCCTTCATCGAGGCCGGCCGCCAGGCGGGCTATCCGGTCACGCCCGATTACAACGGCCGCCAGCAGGAGGGCTTTGGCCCGATGGAGGCGACGATCTGGAAGGGGCGGCGCTGGTCGGCCGCGAATGCCTATCTGCGCCCGGCGCTGGCCACTGGCAACGTCCATGTCACCCGCGGCCTGGCCCGCCGGGTCGTGATCGAAAACGGCCGCGCCGTCGGGGTCGAGGTCGACACCCCGGCCGGCCGCCAGGTGATCCGGGCGGCGGCCGAGGTGATCCTTGCCGCCTCGTCGATCAACTCGCCCAAGCTTCTGATGCTCTCGGGGATCGGTCCGGCGGCGCATCTGGCCGAACACGGGATTGCCGTGGTGGCGGACCGGCCCGGCGTGGGGGCGAACCTGCAGGATCACCTCGAAGTCTATATGCAATATGCCGCGGCGAAGCCGGTGACGCTGTTCCGGTACTGGAACCTCTGGGGCAAGGCCTGGGTCGGCGCGCAATGGCTGCTGACGCGGCGCGGCCTTGGCGCCTCGAACCAGTTCGAGGCCTGCGGCTTCATCCGCTCCAGGGCCGGAATCGAATATCCCGACATCCAGTACCACTTCCTGCCCATTGCCGTGCGCTACGACGGCCAGGCGGTGGCGGCGGGGCACGGCTTTCAGGTCCATGTCGGGCCGATGCGGTCGAAATCGCGCGGCGCGGTGACATTGCGCAGCCCGCATGCCGAGGACGCGCCGGTGATCCGCTTCAACTACATGTCACATCCCGACGACTGGGAGGAGTTCCGGGCCTGCGTCCGCCTCACCCGCGAGATCTTCGGCCAGCCCGCCATGGCGCCCTTCGTCAGCTATGAAATCCAGCCCGGATCGGCGCTGCAATCCGATGCCGAGATCGACGGTTTCATCCGCGACCACGCTGAAAGCGCCTATCACCCCTGCGGCACCTGCCGCATGGGCCGCGCCAGCGACCGCATGGCGGTGGTCGACCCCGAAACCCGCGTGATCGGCGTCGACGGGCTGCGGGTTGCCGACAGTTCGATCTTTCCCCAAGTCACGAATGGCAATCTGAACGGGCCGACGATCATGGCGGCCGAAAAGGCCTCGGACCATATCCTCGGGCGCCAGCCGCTGCCGGCATCGAATCTGGAGCCCTGGATCCACCCGGACTGGCAACATTCGCAGCGCTGAGCGCGCTTTTTGGTGGCGGTTTGACCGATGTCAAAGAAATATCAGGGATAAGTGTTTACCGTTTCCCAAAGCACCAGAAAAGGAAGGCCGCCATGTCGAACACGCCGCATACGCTTCAGGACGAGTTTCCGGGCGAGGCTGACAAGATCACGGCAATGAAGACCGCCGATGCGCATTTTGCGCGGCTGCTTGAAGAATATGATGCGGTGAACGACCGTGTTCACCGTGCCGAAACGCGCGTCGATACCGTTTCCGAAGAGCATGAGGAAAGCCTCCGGCGCCAGCGGGCGCGGCTGAAGGACCAGATCGCCGCGATGCTCCGGAAGGGCTGACGCCCGGATCTTGTGCCGTAGCGAGTGCGGGGCGGGCATCTGCCCGCCCTTTTTTCGCCCCCGTCCTTACCCGGCGATCTCATAGGGCAGCAGGTCGCGCTGATTGGGGTTGACGCGCAGGCGGCGTTCCAGCGGCGGGACCGAGCGCTGGTGGCAGCCCGGCCGTTCGCAGATCCGGCAGGAAATGCCGATCGGCTCGAACCGGCCCTTCAGATCCAGACCGTCCGAATAGACCAGTTCGCCGGCATGCTGCACCTCGCAGCCCAGCCCGATGGCATGGCGGCGGACCGGCGCGAGAAAGGCGCCGGCCGGTTTCGAAACCTCGCGCGCGAGGCAGAGATAGCGCACCCCGTCCGGCGTTTCGGCGAGTTGGCGCAGGAACTGGCCCGGCGTCTCGAAGGCGCGATGGACGTTCCACAACGGGCAGGCGCCGCCGAAGCGGGCGAATTGCAGCCGGGTGGCCGAATGGCGCTTGGTGATGGTGCCGGCCTGATCGACGCGGACGAAGAAGAACGGGATCCCCTTGGCGCCGGGCCGCTGCAGCGTGGACAGGCGGTGCGCCACCTGCTCGATCGAGGCGCCGAACAGATCGGCCAGCCGCTCAAGATCGTGGCGCGTCTCGCGGGCGGCATCGTGGAAGCTGCGATAGGGCAGGAGGGCCGCGCCCGCAAAGTAATTGGCCAGCCCGATCTTGGCGATGTCCCGCGCCTCGGGCGTGGAAAAGCGGGCAAGGTCGAGCGTCGCCTCCAGCAGGTCGTTCTGGGTCAGAAGCGCGACCTGATGCAGAAGCTGGAAGCGCCGTGTCGGTGCATGGGCGCGGGCCGAGATGTCGAGCCGCCGCCCTGCCGGATCATAGCGGCGAATGGCCGGAAGATCGGAAAAGTGCAAGGCAATCCCCTGACGCCGCAAGGCCTCCTCCGCCAGAACTGCCACGTCTTTTCTGGGGCCTGCGGGTGAAGCGAAATGTTCTGCCGCCCGGTCGACAGCATCCAGATAATTGTCGCAATAGTGAAAGAAATCGCGCACCTCCTCCCAGGGGCTCGGACGCAGGGCGGCATCTTCGCGCCCCAGCGCCTCGTCCAGCGAGGCCAGCCGTTCATGGCTTTGCCGATAGGCGCGGTGCAGGTCAAGGAAGGCGCGCGCCAGGGCGGGCGCATTCGAGGCGGCCAGCCGCAGATCGGCCAGCGGCGGCGGCCCGCCGGTAAAGACCGGATCGGCCAGCGCCTCGCGCATGTCGCTGACCAGCCGCTCGCTTTCGCCCACGGTCAGTTCCGTGACATCCAGCCCGAATTCCTGCGCCAGCGCCAGCACCACGCCGGCGCTGACCGGGCGATGGTTGTTCTCCATCTGGTTCAGATAGGGCAGCGACACGCCGAGCTTGTCGGAAAACACCCGTTGCGTCAGCGACAGCCGGGTGCGGATCTCGCGCAGCTTGACCCCGGCATAAAGCTTTTGCGTCGGCATGCGGGCCTCCTTTTTGCAAAGCGACCATCGGCTTTGCAAAGGCCGCTCGTCAAGAGCGGCGCGTCAGGCGCCGGTGCTCAGGGCGGCAGACCCAGCGCCCGTGCGCGCCGCATGACGCCGAGCATGGCAAGGGCCGACAGCAGCGAGGAGATGAGCATGACGAGGATCAGCGGCACCTCGCTTTGTCCGCGCTCAAGCAGGAAGGCCGTCAGCGCCGCCAGCGCCGCGCCGCCGCCCATCATGATCGCGCCGCCCAGCCCCGCCGCCGTGCCCGCGAGTTCCGGCCGGACGGACAGGATGCCGGCATTGGCATTGGGCAGGCCGACACCGTTGCCGACGCCCATGAACATGGTCAGCGCGAAGAACACCGCCGGCCCGGACAGCCCGGCCCAGGTCAGCACGAGGAGGACGGCCATCGCGGCGGCGGTGATGCAGCCGCCCCAGAGCACCATGCGGTTCATCCCCACCCGCACCGAAAGCCGCGCGGCGAGGAAATTGCCAGCGGTATAGCCGATGGCGGTCAGCGCGAAGGAGGCGCCGATCTGCGCCGGTGTCAGATGAAAGACCCGGGTCCCGACGAAGGGGGCACCCCCCAGATAGGCAAAGAACGCGCCGGAGGCGAAGCCGGCCGACAGCGCATAGCCCCAGAACCGCCGCGAGACCAAAAGCTGCGGATATTGCCGCAACTGCTGCAGGAAGGAACTGCCCGATGCGGTCGAGGTTTCGCCAAGATCGGCCCAGACCACCAGCAGCGTCGCCAGTCCGACCAGGAACAGGAAGCCAAAGCTCGCCTGCCAGCCGAAAGCCTCGTCGAGAAAGCCGCCGATCAGCGGGCCGATCATCGGCACCAGGCTCATCCCCATGGTGACATAGCCGATCATCGAGGCCGCCGCTGCATCGGCGACCAGATCGCGCACGATGGCCCGGGCCATGACCATGCCGGCGGCCACCACCGCCTGGCCCATCCGGCAGGCAAGGAAGACCGTGGCATTCGGTGCGGCCAGCGTGCCGAGGGTGAAGGCAAGAAACAGCACCAGCGCCGCCAGCGTCACCTTGCGGCGACCGAAACGGTCCGACAGCGGGCCGATCACGATCTGCAACGCGGCCGTCAGCGCGATATAGAGCGTGACCGACTGCTGCATCGTGCCATAGGGTACGCCAAACCACACCGCCATGCCGGATAGCGAGGGCAGGAAGATGTTCATCGCCAGGGCCGACAGCCCGGCGATCAGCACCAGCGTGGCGATGTGCGGCGGGCTTTTCCGGTCAAGAAAGCGGGTGGGCGGTCGGGTCATCGCGGGCTTCTATCCTGCCGGTCGAACCCGCGCCAGACCGCCGGGGCCGGTTTGCGGCTGCCGTCAGCTCCATTTGTGGAAGATGAAGAACGCGCCGCAGGCGATGAAGGCGAAGCCGAGGGCGTGGTTCCACTGCAACGGCTCTTTCAGGTAGAAGACCGAGAAGCCCGCGAAGACGGTCAGGGTGATGACCTCCTGAATGGTCTTCAACTGGGCTGCGTTGAAAGTGCCATAGCCGATCCTGTTGGCAGGCACCATCAGCAGGTATTCGAAGAAGGCGATGCCCCAGCTTGTCAGGATCACCCAGTGAAGGGGGGCGGTCCGGTCCTTCAGATGACCATACCAGGCAAAGGTCATGAACAGGTTCGAGCACAGGAGAAGCCCGATGGTGACGAGGGGGACGGGAAGGTTCGGCATCGGGCGGCCCAGCGGAAATGCGGTTGCGGACGCTAGCCGAGGAACCCGTATCGGTCAATTCGCCCGGTGCGGCGGCACTGGCGCGCGCGGGGTCCTGCGCCGGCTTGCAGGCGCGGCCGGGGCCTGCCAGACTCGTCCCCTGCAGGGCCGGAGGCGGGTTGCAGCGGCCGTCGCGCGCCGCGGCGGGCCTACAAGCCCCGGACCCGGCGCGCAAACGTCGGGCCCTTTGCGAAACTTTCGCGCGGGCCCGGCGCGGGGAGGTTTGCCATGACGCCGGGCAGGGACGGGATCGCCGACCGGATGCTGGACTGGCTGGGCCACCGCATGGCCGGCAAGCTGAATGCGCCAAGCGCCGGCTACCGGCCTTTCACGCCTTCCGACTTCGACACCCTGTCGCGGGTGCTGCGCCCCGGCGACATTCTGCTGGTCGAGGGGCGCGAGCATGTGTCGAATGCGATCAAATACCTTACCCAGTCCACCTGGTCGCATGCCGCGATGTTCGTCGGCTCGCGCTTTTCGGGCACGCCCGGGCAGGAGGAGCCGCACCGCCTGGTCGAGGTGCTGCTGGGCGAGGGTTGCGTCAGTTCCCCTCTTGGCAAATATGCCTGCCACAACACCCGGATCTGCCGCCCCGTCGGCCTGACGCCCGACGAATGTCTGGCTGTGGTCGATTACATGATCGAACGGATCGGCATGCGCTATGACATGCGCAACATCCTCGACCTGCTGCGCTATTTCCTGCCCACCCCGCCGGTGCCGGTCCGCTGGCGCCGCCGGATGATCGCCTTCGGCTCGGGCGATCCGACGCGGGCGATCTGTTCCTCGCTGATCGCCCGGGCGTTCCATTCGGTGCAATATCCGATCCTGCCGGATGTCAGCGTGATCGAGGCGCGCCACGGCTCGGTCTTCGCGCGGCGCGAGATCCTGCATATCCGCCACCATTCGCTGTTCACGCCGCGCGACTTCGACCTGTCGCCGTATTTCCGCATCGTCAAGCCGCATCTGGAAGAGGGATTCGATCACCGCCTGCTGGAATGGGACACGCCTCCCGCGGCGCTGGCCGAGGGGGCGGACGATCCCGGCGGGGCAGGGGGGCAAGGCGGCGCCTGACCGGACCCCGACCGGCCGCCGGGGCCGACTCCGGCCCTTGCCTTTTCCGGGCAGGCGGTGTCTGGCTGCGACCATGGCAACGGCAGGTGGACAGGAAAAGCCCGTTCGGGCGGTGGCGTGGATGGTGGTCTCGGGCCTGGCCTTCGTGGGCGTGAACGGGATCGTCAAATACCTCGGCACCGGATTGCCGGCGGCACAGGCGGCCTTTCTCCGTTTTGCCTTCGGGGTGATCTTCTTCCTGCCGGCGCTGCGGCCGATCCTGCGGGCGCATTATCCCGCATCGGTCTGGCGCCTGTTCGGCCTGCGCGGCCTGCTGCATGTGGTGGCGGTGGTGTTCTGGTTCTATGCCATGGCGCGGGTGCCGGTCGCCGAGATGTCGGCGGTGGCCTTCCTCAATCCGGTGATCGTGCTGGTGCTGGCCGGCGCGCTTCTCGGAGAGCCGCTGACCCTGCGCCGGCTGTCGGTGGTGCTGGCGGCGCTTTTGGGGGCGCTGATCGTGCTGCGCCCCGGCCTGCGCGAGGTGACGCCGGGCCATTGGTCGCAGCTTGTCGCCACCCTTTGTTTCGCGGTCAGCTATGTCTGTGCCAAAAGGTTGAGTCAGCTTGCCCCGCCGGCCCATGTGGTGGCGATCCTGTCGATTTCGGTCACGCTTGGGCTGCTGCCGGCCGCGCTCTGGGTCTGGCAGCCGGTCACGCAGATGCAACTGCTGCTGCTGGGCGTGGTGGGGGCGCTGGCGACACTGGGGCATTACGCCATGACCCAGGCCTTCCGGCTGGCGCCGCTGGCCGTGACCCAGCCCGTCACGTTTCTGCAAATCCTGTGGTCCGCCGCCCTGGGCGCGCTGGTCTTCGCCGAGCCGGTGGATCCCTGGGTCATCGCGGGCGGCGCGGTGATCATCGGCGCGGTCAGCCTGAACACCCTGGCCGAAACCCGGGCCGAGCGCGCCCGCGCCCGCGCTGCCGCCGCGGCGGCCGTGGCTACGGCGGAACCGGGCGTCCCGCCGGGATAGGCGCGCGCCGCGAGCGGGTCCGCGGCCGGCGGGATCGTTAAGAAGCGTGGAAAACCCGGCGCAAACTCCCGCATTCCGCCATTGCGGTGCGGCAAAACCGGCCAGCCGCCGTGGCATCCCCTTGAGCGGGCGGGGGCTCGGGGTTTGCGGGATGTCGATCTTTACCAGGCTGGGCGTATTGTTCGGCCAGCGTTTCACGACCGGCATGGAGCTTGCCGAATTCCGGGTGGAACAGGGGGCCGCCGGCCCCGAGGTCATGCTGATCAGCTATACGACGCGCGAGAACGTCACGCTGGGGCTGACGGCGGGGCGGATGGCGGTCGAGACCGGCGCGGGCGGGCAGGGGCGCAACCGGCTGGCGCTGTCGGTGGACGGGGTGGCAGGCTCGGTCGCGGCCTCGGCGGTCGAGGCGGCGCGTATCGGCGCGGATCTCGGCCTGTCGGTGACGGCTTTCCTCCATACTTCGGCCCTGCTGGCGCCCAATGCGGTCGAGATGCTGGCCGTCACCGTCGGCGGCACCGACTATCTGCTGGCGGTGCGGCCCGCAGGCAGCGGCCTTTCCGTCTTCACCTTTCCCGCGCGGGGCAGTGCCGCATCGGTCGATATCGTGAACGATGGCACGGCAAGCTATCTCGACGGCGTTTCGGCGCTGGCCTCGGCACGGATCGGCAATCAGGTGCTGGTCTTTGCCGGATCGCAGGACGAACACGGCATCACCGCCCTGCGCATGGCGGCCGATGGCAGCCTGACCATGGTCAACATGATGGGGGCGAACCAGCTTGTCCCCGTTCAGGGCATCTCGGCCTTGCGCAGCGTCGAGGCCGCTGGGCAATCGTTCCTGCTGGCCGCCGCGGCCGGCAGTTCCAGCCTGACCGTGTTCCGCCTGCGCGCGGATGGCGGGATGGAGGTAACGGACCATCTGGTCGATACGCTGGACACGCGCTTTCAGGGCGTGCGCTGCCTTGAGGTCATTCACGCGGGCGATCATGTTTTCGTCCTTGCCGCGGGGGCGGATGACGGCCTCAGCCTCTTTGCGCTGACGCCGGCCGGGCGGCTGATCCATATGGAGACGCTGGCGGATACCGCGGCGATGTCGCTCTCCAACGTGACCGCGCTGCGTGCGGTCGATGTCGGGGGCACGGTGCAGGTGCTGGCATTGTCGGGCGCCGAGGCGGGGCTGACGGTGCTGGGCCTGGATCTCTCCACCCTCGGCGCGGTCATCACCGGCACGCGCGGGCGGCTCGGCGGTACGGCGCGGGCCGATCTGATCCAGGCAGAACGCGGGGTCACGGCGCTGGATGGCGGCGGCGGGGACGACATCCTGATCGACGCGGCGGGCAGCCAGCAGCTTACAGGCGGGGCCGGCGCCGATGTCTTCGTTCTGGCCGCCGATGGCGCCAGCGACACGATTCTCGACTTCAACCCTGCGCAGGACCGGATCGACCTGTCGGCCTGGCCGATGTTTCGCGGCGCGGCGCAGCTTGGCTTCAGCGCGACCGCAACCGGCGGCGTCCTGACCTTCGGCGCCGAGCGGCTGGTCATCGTGACGGCGAATGGCGCGCCGCTGACACTGGTGCAGATCCGGCAGATGACTTTCGGCACCGAGGCGCTGCATATCGAGGTGGTTCCCGGCGCGGCTGCGGGCACCAATCCGGCCACCACGGCGGGGCCGGTTGTGGCCCACGGTGCGGCAGGCGCCGATCTTCTGGTCGGCTCGCCCCGCGATGATCTGCTGTTCGGCCATGACGGCGACGATACGCTCTGGCCCGGGACCGGGGCCGACCGGCTTTATGGCGGGGCGGGGTTCGATATCGTCAGCCTTGAGGGGCTGGCGACGGGGATCGTGCTGAACCTGGCCGCGCCGTCGCAGACCTCGGCCGAATTGCGCAATGATCTGTACGACGGGATCGAGGGTTGGCTCGGCACGCTTCACGGCGACCGGATGACGGGCGGCGCGGCCGCCGACTGGCTGGATGGCGGCGGCGGGGCGGACACGATCAGCGGCCGCGGCGGGGGCGACAGCCTGTTCGGCGGCGCCGGCGCGGATCTGCTCCGCGCCGAGGGCGGCCGCAACTTCCTATGGGGCGGGTCGGGCAACGATACGCTGGTCGGCGGCGCCGGCGCGGATTTCCTCAGCGGCGATGCCGGGTCGGATCTCGTGCAGGGCGGCGCCGGCAACGACACGCTGCGCGCGGGTCCGGGCGACCGGATCTAGGGCGGTGATGGCGACGATCTGATCGTTCTGACCTCCGGCGCCGGTGACGCCGCCATGGCCGTGGCCGATATCCTGCTCCTTTAGCTGTTCCGTCGCGGCATCTGTTGGATCGGGTCACTTGATGCTGTCCCGTGGGGTGGTGTAGCTGGCGCTGATCGTCACCGAGTTCTTCGGCGCGGGTCTGCTTGATCAGGATGCCGCTGCGGTCGGGCTGATGACAGCATCTTCGCCCATTGGCGCGATGGTTTCCGGCGTCAGGTAGCGGGCGCGCTGGACGGCCCGTTCATTGCTCTGTTCCAGCAGCGGC
>JBDHSO010000069.1:0-17925 GCA_039808125.1 Rhodobacter sp.
TCGCGCCGCCATAGCCGCTGCCGCCATCGCCCCCCGCCAGGCGTCCGCCACCACTGCCGTCGCCTCCGCCGCCACCGCCCCCGCCGCCAAAGCCGCCGCCGCCGCCGCCGCCGTCGCCCCGGCCGCCGCCCCCGCCGCCATCCCCCGCGCGCCGGTTCCGGCCGACGATGCCGCCCGCGAGGAACGGGTGAAGATGACGCGCCTGCGCCAGACCATCGCGCGACGCCTGAAGGACGCGCAGAACACGGCGGCAATGCTGACCACCTACAACGAAGCCGACATGCTGGCGATCATGCAGCTTCGCAACGAATACAAGGACCAGTTCGAGAAGAAGCACGGCGTCAAGCTCGGCTTCATGTCGTTCTTCGTCAAGGCCTGCGTCCATGCCCTGAAGGAAGTGCCCGAGGTCAATGCCGAGATCGACGGCACCGATGTGGTCTACAAGAACTACGTCCATATGGGCGTCGCTGTCGGCACGCCGGCGGGTCTCGTGGTGCCGGTGATCCGCGATGCCGACCGGATGAGCTTTGCCGAGATCGAGAAGAAGATCGGCGAACTGGGCCTGCGCGCCCGCGATGGCAAGCTGACCATGGCCGAGATGCAGGGTGGCAGCTTCACCATCTCGAACGGCGGCGTCTATGGGTCGCTGATGTCCTCGCCCATCCTGAACCCGCCGCAGTCGGGCATCCTCGGCATGCACAAGATCCAGGAACGCCCGGTCGTGGTGAAGGGCGAGATCGTCATCCGCCCGATGATGTATCTGGCCCTCAGCTACGACCACCGCATCGTCGACGGCAAGGGCGCCGTGACCTTCCTCGTCCGGGTGAAGGAGGCGCTGGAAGATCCGCGCCGGCTCCTGATGGATCTCTGACCCATGGCGATCCCGGCCTTCGGGCCGGGAGATGCCGACCGGAGGAACCGCGATGACGCTGAACGACCGACCTTCGCGCCTGACCCGGATCGCCCCCGGCCTCCGGCCGGTCATGGCTGCGCCGGCCAACGTCTGCGGCACCAGCCGGCATCTGCCCGCCGGCCCGACAGCCACCGCCGCCGGCCCGCGCGCCCATAGCCCGCGTGCCGGCCGCGCCCGCCGCGCCGGCAGCGCCGCCCCCGCATTGCCGATGCCGGCCACGCCTGTGCGCCTGCGGTTCCCGTACCCGCACCCGCCGGCGATCACGACTCCCCACAGGCTTAGGCCTTCCGCCCCTCCGGCCTCCGCGATGGCCCCGCTCATGCCCGCCCGCCGCCATGCACCGACCGCTGCGATCCCGCCCGTCCCGGCCCTGCCCGGGTTCCGCCCCTGCAAGCCCCCCGTCCGCGAGACCCGGCCATGATGATGACCCAGGAACTCACCGTGCTGACCCTCGCGGCCCTGCTGCAAGTCGGGCAATACCTGCTCTTCGCCCTGCCCGCCAACCGCGACCTCGGGACCGGCTACACCAGCAGCCCCCGCGACCGGCCGCCCACACGGCCAATGTCGGTCTTCGCCGGCCGGATGCAGCGTGCGATGAACAACCATTTCGAGGCGCTGATCCTCTTCACCATCGGTGTCCTCGTCGTCACCGGCGCCGGCAAGGCCAGCGCCGCCACCGCCACCGCGGCCTGGATCTATCTCGCCGCCCGCATCCTCTACATCCCCGCCTATGCCCTCGGCTGGCGCCCCTGGCGCAGCGTCATCTGGGCCGCGGGCTTCCTGGCCACCCTTGTCCTTCTGGTATCAGCCCTGATCTGATCCTTCCTCTTGACCCAAATACCCCGGGGGTCCGGGGGCAGCGCCCCCGGCCGGCCGGCCAAAGGAGACCACCATGGCAGACTTCGACGTGATCGTGATCGGCGGCGGCCCGGGCGGCTATGTCTGCGCCATCCACTGCGCGCAGCTTGGCCTGAATACCGCCTGCGTCGAGGGGCGCGAGACGCTGGGGGGCACCTGCCTCAACATCGGCTGCATCCCCTCGAAGGCGCTTCTGAACGCGACGCATCACCTGCACGAGGTGCAGGAGAATTTCGAGAAGATGGGCCTGATGGGCGGCCGGCCCAGCGTCGACTGGGAACGCATGCTGCGCTACAAGGACGATACCGTCACCGGCAATACCAAGGGCATCGAATTCCTGTTCAAGAAGAACAAGGTGACATGGCTCAAGGGCTGGGGCTCGATCCCGGCGCCTGGCCAGGTCAGGGTCGGCGACGAGGTGCATGGCGCCAGGGCCATCGTCATCGCCACCGGATCCGAACCCTCGGTCCTGCCGGGAATCACCGTCGATGAAGAGGTCATCGTCACCTCGACCGGGGCGCTGGCCCTGCCGAAAATCCCGGCATCGATGGTCGTCATCGGCGCGGGCGTCATCGGGCTGGAGATGGGCTCGGTCTATGCCCGGCTGGGCACCCAGGTGACGGTGGTCGAATATCTCGACGCGATCACCCCGGGCATGGATGGCGAGGTGGCAAAGACGCTGCAGCGGATCCTGACGAAACAGGGGATGAAATTCGTCCTCGGCGCCGCGGTGCAGGTGGTGGAGCGCACGGCAAAGGGCGCCCGGGTCGCATGGAAGCTGCGCAAGGACGACAAGCCGGGCGAGATCGAGGCCGAGGTCGTCCTCGTCGCCACCGGGCGCAAGCCCGTCACCCGCGGCCTCGGGCTCGAGGCACTGGGGGTGGAACTCCTGCCGCGCGGGCAGATCGCGGTCGACAGCCACTGGCAGACCAGCATCCCCGGCATCTATGCGATCGGCGATGCGGTGCCCGGCCCCATGCTCGCCCACAAGGCCGAGGACGAGGGCATGGCGGTGGCGGAGGTCATTGCCGGCAAGCATGGCCATGTGAATTATGACGTCATCCCCGGCGTGATCTACACGACACCCGAGGTCGCCGCCGTCGGCAAGACCGAAGAGCAACTGAAAGAGGAGGGCCGCGCCTACAAGGTGGGAAAGTTCCCCTTCATGGGCAACGCGCGGGCCAAGGCGGTGTTCCAGGCCGAGGGTTTCGTCAAGCTGCTGGCCGACAAGGCGACCGACCGCATCCTCGGCTGCCACATCATCGGCCCGGATGCCGGCGACCTGATCCACGAGGTGTGCGTGGCGATGGAATTCGGCGCCTCGGCGCAGGATCTGGCGCTGACCTGCCACGCCCATCCGACCTATGGCGAGGCCGTGCGCGAGGCGGCATTGGCCTGCGGCCTGGGCGCGATCCACGCCTGAAACCGGGCGGGGCCGGGACATTCCGGCCCCGCCCCCCCCCGGCCCCGCTCCGTGACGGGGGGCAGCGGCAGGATCAGGACAGGCCGGCGGTCACGGCGCTGCGGGCCGGGCCGCCTGCCCGCTCACTCATCGCCCTCACTCATCGCCCTCGCGTTTCAGCGGGCGCGACATCAGTGCCCCGGTCGCCTCGGGCACCGACAATTCGCCGTTCAGGATGGCCGAGACGGTGCGCGTGACCGGCAGATCCAGCGCACCGGCGGTTTCCGCCACGGCATGCGCCGTCATCACGCCCTCCACCGTCACCGCCGGATCGACGGGCTGGCCGCCGCCGATGGCCAGCCCGTGGCGCAGGTTGCGCGACTGGGTCGAGGTGCAGGTCAACACCAGATCGCCAAAGCCCGACAGGCCGAACAGCGTTTCCGCCCGCCCGCCCCGCGCGGCGGCAAAGCGGCCCATCTCGGCAAAGCCCCGCGTCATCAGTGCTGCCCGCGCACTATCGCCCAGCCCCGCGCCGATGGCGATGCCGGCGGCGATGGCGACCACGTTCTTCAGCGCCCCGCCAAGCTGCGCGCCCAGCGGATCGGAGCCGAGGTAAAGCCGCAGCGTCGGCGTCGACAGCAGCGCCTGCAACGCCTCGCCCCCCGGGATCGCGGTCGCCAGCGTCAGCGCGGTAGGTTTGCCGGCGGCGATATCGACGGCGAAACTCGGCCCGGTCAGCACCGCCGTGGGCGTGCCGGGCAGCACATCGGCGATGACTTCGGTCGGCAGGAGGCCGGTTCCCCGTTCCACCCCCTTGCAGCAGGCCACCAGCCACCGTCCGGCAAGATCCGGCTGTCCGGCCAGCAGACCGCGAAGCCCCTGGGTCGGCACGGCCAGAAGGACGGTCCCGGCCCGCGCCCGCACCGGATCGGCGGTGACGGCCAGCGCCGCGGGCAGCCTTGCCCCGGGCAGATGACGGCGGTTTTCGCGCGTGGCGGCAAGCTCGGCCATCGCCTCCGCATCGCGGCCCCAGAGCGTGACCCCGCGCCCCGCCTCGGCCAGTAAGATCGCCAGCGCCGTGCCGAAGGCCCCGGCCCCCAGAACCGCGATATCACCATCCGCCATGCCAGCCTCCCGCCCGGTTCGGGTCGACCATAGCCCGCGCGGGGGGCAAGGGGAATGCAGCCTCGGCCCGCGGGGGACAGACGCAGCGCGACCGGCGCACAGGCGGGACCGCCGCCATCGCGGGCAGGGCCGGCCGCACCCGGTCCTGCCTGAAATTGCCGGTCGGACTTGCCTGACATGCCACAAGGGATTATTAGAACAAAATGAGAACCTGTGGATGTGATTCCGTGTGCCATGTTCCGGAAGCATGCCTGTCCGATACCGCAATCGCCGCTGGCCGCCCTGCAGGCGGGCCGGGCAGAGGCGACCTTGACCGAGATCTTCCCTGCCAGCGGCGCAGAGGCGGCGGCGGCCGGATTCGTCGCCGCACAGCTTGGCCATGGAACGGCACCCGTCTTGTGGATTCAGGACAGGGGCGCGCAGCGCGAGACCGGTCATCTCTGCCTTGCGGGGCTGGGATTTCGCAGGCCGCTGATGACGATGCAGCTTTCCCGACCGGTCGATGCGATGATCGCGATCGAGGAAGGGTTGCGCTGCAAGGCGCTGGCGGCCGTGGTCGCCGAAATCCGGGGCGATCCCCCGGCGGTGAATTTCACTGCGATGCGGCGGCTGGCCATGCGGGTGAAGGCTGCGAACGTGCCCTGCTGGCTGATCAGGCAGGCGGCGACGGCCGGTCTCAGCGCGGCGCGCGACCGCTGGCGGATCGCGACCCTGCCCTCGGCCGCCAATCCCGACGACAGGCGCGCACCGGGCGATCCGCGCTGGCAGGTCGAACTGTTCCGATCGCCCAGCGGGCAGACGGGCACATGGGTCGCGCGCCATGACCGCGGGACAGGCCGGGAGGCAGGAGGGACGGCGGATCGTCTCGATCTGGTTGCCGCAATTCCCGATGGAACGCTGGCAGAGGGCGCAGGACCGCTCGGGCAACGCGCCGGCCGATGACCTGCCGCTGATCCTGAACACCGAAGGCCCGCATGGCCCGGTGATCCATGCCGTGAACCGCGCGGCACATCTGGCGGGGGTGACGGTCGGCGCCCGGCTGGTCGACATGCGGGCGCTGTGTCCCCGGCTGCGGGCGGAATCTGCCGATCCGGAACGGGACAGGGCGGCGCTGCACCGCCTTGCCCTATGGGCGCGGCGCTGGTGCCCCTGGACCGCGGCCGACGACCGGCCAGCCGGGGGGATGGGCGGGGAATATGGTCTGATCCTCGACACCACGGGCTCGGACCATCTGTGGGGCGGCGAGGCGGCGATGCTGGCAGAGATGGAGGCCAGCCTGTCGACCCTGGGCTTTTCGGCGCGTCTGGCCCTTGCGCCGACCTGGGGTGCGGCCTGGGCGCTGGCCCGGTTCGGGCCGGTCCGGGCGATCTGGCAGGGGACGGACGATCTGGCCCCGCTGCCCGCCATGGCCTTGCGGCTGGATGCGGAAACGGTGTTGCTGCTGAACCGGCTGGGATTGCGCACGGTCGGCCATCTGGCCGCCCTGCCCCGCCTGTCGCTGGCGCGCCGGTTTTCCCGTGCCCCTCCGGCGCAGAATCCGCTGATCCGGCTGGATCAGGCGACCGGCCATCTGGCCGAGCCGGTCTCGGCGCCCGAGGCGCCTGCGGTCTTTCGCGCGGATGCCCGGCTGGCCGAGCCGATCTTCGACCCGACCCATCACCTGCCCGGCCTCTGCACGGCGCTTTGCGATCAGTTGGCCAAGGCGCATCGAGGCGCGCGCCGTCTGTGCCTGACCGTCTATCGTACCGATGGCGAGATCAGCCGGATCGAGGCCGCCTGCGCCCTGCCCAGCCGGGAGGCCGCGCATCTGGCGTTTCTGTTCCGCGACCGGCTGGAGCGGATCGATCCCGGCTTCGGATTCGACCTGATCTCGCTTGAGGCGCCCGCGACCGAGGCGCTGGGGACGCGGCAGGTCGATCTTGCCGGCGACACCGATACCTCGCTGGAGCTTTCGCATCTGGTCGACCGGCTGACGGCACGGTTCGGCCGGACTGCGCTGGCGCAGTTTCAGCCGGCGGCCAGCCATATCCCCGAACGGGCCGAGATCCGGGCAGCCCCCCTGACGACGCCTCCGGCCGCCTCTCTCGCCGCCGCCAGCGTGCCGCTGCGGACCGAACGGCCGCAGCGCCTGCTCGACCATCCGGAAGAAATCCGCGTGCTTTATGCCGTGCCCGAGGGGCCGCCGGCACAGTTCCAGTGGCGCCGGCGCAACTATCGCGTAGCCCGCTATCAGGGTCCCGAACGCATCGCCCCGGAATGGTGGCAGGATCGCCCCGGCACCCGCCTGCGCGATTACTTCAAGGTCGAGGACGATGCCGGCCATCGCTTCTGGCTTTATCGCGAGGGGATACAGGGCGATGGCCGGGGCGGTGCGCCCCGCTGGTTCCTGCATGGGGTTTTCGCCTGATGCCCGACAGCGACAACCGCCGCATCCGCAAGACACTGACCGGGGATTTCCCGCCCAATCCGCGCGCGGACTATGTGGAACTGGCCGTGACCACGCCGTTTTCCTTTCTGCGCGGGGCCTCCGACGCCAGCGAACTGGCCGCCACCGCCCATGCCCTTGGCCATGATGCGCTTGGCGTGGCCGATCTGAACACGATGGCCGGGGTGGTGCGGCTTCATGCCGAGGCGAAAAAGGCCGGGTTGCGCCCCGTCATCGGCTGCCGCCTGCGGCTGGCCACCGGCGAGGAATTCCTGGCCTATCCGCGCGACCGCTCCGCCTATGGCCGGTTGTGCAGCCTGCTGACCCTGGGCAAACGGCACGATGGCGAGGGGCGCTGGCAAATCAAGGGCGGCTGCGACATCACGCTTGCCGATCTGGCGGCTCATGCCGAAGGCCTGCACCTGATCGTGCTGCCCGACGAAGGCCTGCCCCGCCGCCTGCCCGAACTGCTGCGCCGCCTGCCGACCCTGCGCCATATCGCCGTCAGCCATCTCTACCGGGGCGACGACCGGGCACGGATCAACCGGCTGGACCGGCTGGCGCGGGCGCATGGCCTGTCGATCCTGGCCACCAACGATGTGCATTACCACGCCGCCGACCGCCGGCCCCTGCAGGATGTGATGACCTGCATCCGCGAGAAAACCACGATCCACCAGGCGGGTTTCCTGCTGGATGCCAATGCCGAGCGTCATCTGAAATCTCCCGCCGAGATGGCGCGCCTGTTCGCCGACTGGCCCCATGCCATCCGCGCCACCCGGGAAGTGGCCGATGCCTGCCGCTTCGGGCTGGAGGAACTGGCCTATCACTATCCGCTGGAAACCGTCCCGCCGGGAGAAACCCCGCAAAGCCAGCTGGAAAAGCTGACCTGGGCCGGGGCGGCAGGACGTTATCCGGCCGGAGTGCCGCAAAAGGTGCGCGATCTTCTGGTCAAGGAACTGGAGATCATCGGCCTCAAGAAAATCCCCCAGTATTTCCTGACCATCCACGAAATCGTCCTCTGGGCGCGGGGGCGGGGCATCCTGTGCCAGGGCCGCGGCTCGGCCGCCAATTCGGCGGTCTGCTATGTCCTCGGCATCACCGCGGTCGACCCGGCCGAACAGGAACTGCTGTTCGAACGCTTCATCAGCCTCGACCGGGACGAACCGCCCGATATCGACGTCGATTTCGAGCACGAGCGGCGCGAGGAGGTGATCCAGCATATCTATGCGAAATACGGCCGCCATCGCGCCGGGCTTTGCGCCACCGTCATCCATTACCGCCCCCGCAGCGCCATCCGCGAGGTGGGCAAGGCGATGGGCCTGTCCGAAGATGTGACCTCTGCGCTGGCGAAAACCGTCTGGGGCAGTTGGGGCACCAGCATGGACGAGGCCAACTCGCGCGAGGCGGGGGTGGATCTGTCCGATCCGCTGATGTCGCGCACGATCCGGCTGGCCGAACAGATGATCGGCATGCCCCGGCATCTGTCGCAGCATGTCGGCGGTTTCATCCTGACCGAGGGCCCCCTGTCCGAAACCGTGCCGATCGGCAATGCCGCCATGCCCGAGCGCAGTTTCATCGAATGGGACAAGGATGATATCGACGAATTGGGCATCCTCAAGGTCGATGTTCTGGCGCTCGGAATGCTGACCTGCATCCGCAAATGCCTGGACCTGCTGAAGAGCCATTACGGCATGGAAAGGGATCTCGCGACCATCCCGCCGGACGACGCGGCCACCTATGACATGTTGTGCAGGGGCGACAGCATCGGCGTCTTCCAGGTGGAAAGCCGGGCACAGATGAACATGCTGCCGCGGCTGAAACCGCGCCGGTTCTACGATCTGGTGATCGAGGTCGCCATCGTCCGGCCCGGCCCCATCCAGGGCGACATGGTGCATCCCTATCTGCGGCGGCGCAGCGGGAAGGAGGCAGAGGATTACCCCTCTCCCGCGCCGCCCCATGATCCCGACGAACTTCGCAGCATCCTGAGCCGCACCTGCGGCGTGCCGATCTTTCAGGAACAGGCCATGAAGATCGCCATGGTCGCCGCCGAATTCAGCTCGCAGGAGGCCAATGCCCTGCGAAAGGCCATGGCGACCTTCCGTGCCCGCGGCACCATCGGCGATCTGGAGGGGCTGATGACCGGCCGGATGATCAACCGCGGCTACGATCCCGAATTTGCGCAGCGTTGCTTCAACCAGATCAAGGGGTTCGGCGACTACGGATTCCCCGAAAGCCATGCGGTCAGTTTCGCGCTGCTGGTCTATGTGTCGTCCTGGATGAAATGCCACTATCCGGCGGCCTTCGCCTGCGCGCTGCTCAACTCGCAACCGATGGGATTCTATGCCCCGGCCCAGATCGTTCGCGACGCGCGCGAACATGGGGTCGAGGTGCGCGCGACCGATGTGAATTTCAGCGAATGGGACAATACGCTGGAACCCTCGGGCAATGGTTTCGCCCTGCGGCTGGGCCTGCGGCAGGTCGAGGGGATGCGGCAGGATGCGGTGGTCCGGCTGGTCGCGGCGCGCGAGGCGCCCTTTGACTCTCTGCCCGGCCTGCAAGCCTCTGCCCGGCTGGACAGCCGCACGATCCGCGTCCTGGCGGCGGCGGACGCTTTCCGCTCGATGGGCCTCGACCGGCGCGCCGCGCTGTGGGAGGTCAAGGCGCTGAAGGACGCGCCGGATCTGCCGCTTTTCCGCGCCGGGCGCGACGAGGGGCACGAGCCTCCCGTCCTGCTGCCCGCCATGCCGGCATGCGAACATGTCGTGGCCGATTACCAGACGCTGCGCCTGTCCCTCAAGGCGCATCCGATGGCCTTCCTGCGCAGCAGCATGACACGCCAGGGCTTCCGTCGCGCCGCCGACCTGCCGTCGCTGCGCGATGGCCGGCGCCTGCGGCTGGCCGGGCTGGTGCTGGTGCGCCAGAGACCGGGCAGCGCCAAGGGTGTCTGCTTCATCACGCTGGAGGATGAGACCGGCGTCGCCAATCTTGTCGTCTGGCCCAAGGTGATGGCCGCCTTCCGCAAGGTGATCATGACCGCCCGGCTGATGCAGGTCACGGGGCGCCTGCAACGCGATCCGGAGTCCGGCGTCACCCATATCGTTGCCGAGGCGTTGCAGGATCGCAGCGACGTTCTCCTGCACCTGTCTGACAGAAGCCTGCCGCCGCCGGCCGCCGGCGTGGAGGATGCCAGGCAGCCGATCCCGGCGCCGACCCTCGGCCATCCGCGGAATGCACGCATCATCCCGGGTTCAAGGGATTTCCACTGAGAGGGCGCCGGGCCGCCCGACCCGGACATATGGCCCCACGTTTGCGGCCCGGCGGGTACCGGATCTGGATCCACGGCCGACGCACCATAGCGCCAGCCTTGCGAGACATGGGACGCATAAGAAGCGAAACGCTCTGAAATCAGGGCGTTCTCTTCGATCTCGGACACACGGGACGTGGAGTGGTGGCGAGGGAGGGACTCGAACCCTCGACCTTGCGATTATGAGTCGCACGCTCTAACCAGCTGAGCTACCTAGCCACTGCGCGCGGGGATTACGCGGGCGGTCGGAGGGCGTCAAGAGGTAATCGGCTCGGCGTGGTGCGCGATGCGGGGCCTGCCCGAGGCGGTGACGGTCACGGTCGCCTCGATGAACATCGGATTGCCCTCCACATCGGCCTCACGGATGTCATGACGGACTTCGATCCGCAGGTCGACGGCGCCGGCGGTATGGGCGCGGGCCTCGGCCTCGATGCGCAGGGCGGCCTCCATCGCGGCAAGCGCCTCGTCACGGTCGCCGAAAGCCTTGGGCGCGCTTGCCAGATGGGCGACATAGCGTCCCTGCGCGGGCGAGGTGACAAGGCCCGACACCCGCTGGCTGACCTGGCCCGCCACCGCGCCGATGGCATTGGCCACCCCGGCATGGTCGGGCAGGATCATCTGGCACCCCAGCCGCTGGCCGACCGCGCCGTAATAGAACGGGGCGGAGGCGCCCAGACCGATCACCGGCAGCGCCAGCCGCGCCTGCAGCGCCATCACCCCCTGATGCCCCGACAGCGCCGCGGTCAGCAGCGGATGGCGGGCCAGCGCAGCCGGATCCGCCCCCGCAAAAGCCGTGTCCTCAGCAAAGGCGGCTTCCAGAAGGCAATCCACCGTCTGCTGCGTCAACTGGTCGACCACGGCCCGCGCCAGCGTCGCCGCATCGGCGGCCATCCGGTCCCCCGACCCGACCCGCCGCCGCGCCATCAGCCGCAGCGCCTTTTCCGCCGCCGCCCCATCCCAGTCGGCCAGCCCGCCCAGCACATGGCTGGCATCCGAGGGCGTGACGCCCGACAGCAGCACAAGCCCGCGCGCCACCAGCCGGTCCAGCGCCACCGCCTCCAGCCGCGACATCAACGCCTGCGCCATCGGCATGGGCCGGACGATCCGGGCCAGAACCGCCATCTCGCGCGGATTCAGCCCGCCGGTATCGCCGGCCATCGGCACCGCGAAACGACCGTCATGCTCGCCGGCCGTCTCGGTCGAAAGCCAGCGGTCCAGCGCGGCATGCACCATCTCGCCATGATCCACCGCCAGAAGCGACACCGGCATCAGCCGGCGCGGCCCCAGCCGCAGGGCGCCCTCCAGCCCCTGGGCCACCAGATGCACCTCGCTGTCGCCGCCGAGGCCGGTCGTGCGCATCGCCACCGCCTCGACCATGGTGCGGAAACCGCCGACACGGGCGCCCTGCGGGTCGATTTCGGGCAGGCCGTCCTTCAGGACCGCCACATCCGTCGTGGTCCCGCCGATGTCGGACACCAGCGCATCCTTCGCCCCGGTCAGCCAGCGGGCGCCGACGATGCTGGCGGCCGGGCCGGAGAGTATGGTCTCGATCGGCCGTTCCCGCACCATGGCCGAGGAAATCAGCGCCCCGTCGCCACGCACCACCATCAGCGGCGCGGCGATGCCGACCCGCGACAGATGACGTTCGCAGGCGGCGACAAGGCGGTCGATCATTCCGATCAGCCGGGCGTTCAGCACCGCCGTCAGCGCACGCTTCGGGCCGTTCAACTGGGCGGAAAGCTCGTGGCTGCAGGTGACGGGCCGGCCGGTGATGCGCCGGATCGCCTCGCGCGCGGCAATCTCATGCGTGGGGTTGCGGGTGGCAAAGCGCGCGGCGACAGCAAAGCCCACGACCTCGGGGCCAAGATCGGCGACGGCCGCTTCCAGCGCGGCCAGATCCAGCCGCTCGGCCTCGATCCCGGCATGGCTGTGCCCTCCTGCCACGCGGACGACCGGATCGCCCCGCAGCGCCTCGGCCAGGCCCGCGCGGGCCAGATCCTCGGGCGCGAAGCCGATCGAGACCAGCGCGACCCGCCCGCCCTGCCCCTCGACCAGCGCATTGGTGGCCAGCGTGGTCGATAGCGAGACCAGCGCGATCCCGGCCGCCGGAATGCCCGAGGCGGCCAGCGCCGCATCGACCGCCTTGCCGATGCCGATGGCCAGGTCGGCCCGGGTCGTCAGCGACTTGGCCTTGCCAAGAACCGCATTCGCGGCCTCGTCCAGCACCACCGCATCGGTATAGGTGCCCCCGGTATCGACCCCCAGAAAATAGGCCATCCGCGCCGTCCGTTGTTGTTCCTGTTTCGCAGGGTCTTCCTAGCGGCCCCTGCATCCGGGGTCACGCCCGGAAACGACAGGGCTGGCGCGTCTGCGGCGGGCATGGGCCGGCGGAATGCCGAGAAGGCCGCGGTATTTGGCAATCGTGCGGCGGGCGACCGGCTCGCCGTCCTGCGTCAACGCCCGGGCGAGGGCCGCATCCGACAGGGGCGCGACGCGATCTTCGGCGGCGACCAGTTCGGCCAGTCGGGCCCGCATCGCCTCGCCCGAGGGGCCGTCCTTGCGCAGCGCCGGCGAAAACATCGCGCGCAGCCACCAGGTTCCGCGCGGCGTATCGGCCGAGGCGCCGGCAATGACGCGCGACACCGTGGTCTGGTGCAGATCCACCGCCGCGGCGACCTCGGCCATGGTCATGGGCGCCAATGCGACGAAGCCCTGGGCAAGCGTGGCCGACTGCCGCCGGAACATCTCGCGCGCGACCTTGAGCAGCGTGGCATTGCGGCCTTCGATCAGCCGGATCAGGGCGCGGGCGGCGGGCCGGCCCGGACCTTCGCCCAGGGTCAGCGCCGGCAGGGCCGAGCGGTTCAGCGCCACCTCCCACCCCTCGTCGCCGCGAGCGACGGTCAGGTCGGGCTCGGCAACCGGCGCCACGCCCGGCCCGAACCGCGCGCCCGGTTTCGGATCGTAACGCCGCAACCGGGCGATGCGCAGCGCGACGGTCTCGACCGGGGCACCCGTCTCGCGCGAGATCCGTTCGAAATTGCCGGCGGCCACCAGCGGCAGACGGGCAAGGACACCCTGCATCGCCGCATCCAGCTCCCCGGCATCGGCCGCCTGCAACGCCAGACATTCGGCAAGGTCGCGGGCAAAAATCCCCGGCGGGTCGATGCGCTGCAATCGGGCCAGGATCGCGGCAAGCGCCGGCTCGCCCATTCCCGCCTCGGCGGCCAGCGACACCAGCGGCCGGCCAAGCCAGCCCGAGGGTTCCAGCGCATGGGCCAGGACCTCGGCGCCGCGCAGGCCGGCCGGATCGAGGCGCAGGGCGCGGATCTCGGCCTGCACATGGGCGGCAAGGCTCGGATCGGGCGAGGCGGGTTCATAGGCGGCGCCCTGCAGCCGCGACAGCGCCTCGCTCCATCGCGGCAGCCAGTCGGTTCGGGCGGGCGCCTTCAGGACCAGCGCGGGGTTCTCGGCCGCCTGTTCCTCCAGAAACCGGGTCAGCCCGGCGGCATCGCTGCGCAGGATCTGGATCGCCGTGGTCAGCGAGGGGTTCAGCGACAGCCGCTGGCTTTGCGCAATGGTGATGCGGGCGCGCGTGGGCATGGGTCAGGGCGCATCCGCGGAAGAGCGGCGCAGGAAACCGGGGGCGGCAGCGGCGCGCGGTCGCATCAGGCCTGCTCCTCCGGCCCCGCCTCCAGCCGCAGGATCAGCGCATCGAGCATCGCCTCGCAGCGCGCGATCTGCTCTGCCGTCACATATTCGTCGGGCTTGTGGCCCTGCGCCATGCTGCCCGGGCCGCAGATGACGGTGGGAATGCCGAGGCGCTGCGCGAAAAGGCCGCCTTCGGTGCCGAATGCCACCTTGATCGTGCCGTTCGCCCCGGTCAGCGACTGGACGAAGCGCACCACGGCGGCCTCCGATGGCGTGCCGAGGCCGGGATAATCCCACAGCCGTTCCACGTTGATCGCGGCTTCGGGGAAATCGCCGCGCAGCGGCGCGACGATCGCCTCGGCCCCGGCGCGGATATCCGCGATCAGCGCCGCGACATCCACCCCGGCCAGCGAGCGGATCTCGAAATCCACCGTCGCGAGGTTCGGCACGATGTTGACCTGCACCCCGCCCTGCATCTTGCCGGCGTGAACCGTGGTATAGGCCACGTCATAATCGCCGTCGAACGGCCCCTCGGCCGCGATCCGGGCCTGCAACCGGCGCAGGACGCCGATGAAATCGGCCGCCAGATGCAGCGCGTTCAAGGCCAGCGGCGCCAGCGCCGAATGCCCCTCGCGCCCGATGCAGGTGGCGCGCAGCGCGACCTTGCCCTTGTGCCCGGTGGCGACCTGCATTCCCGTCGGCTCTCCCACGATGCAGAATCGCGGGCGCACCGGCGCGGCCTCCAGCATGTCGATCAGCGAACGCACGCCCATGCAGCCGATTTCCTCGTCATAGGACAGCGCCAGATGCAGCGGCACCCGCAGCGGGCGCCGGGCGGCCCTGAGCATCGCGGCCACGGCGCAGGCGACGAAACCCTTCATGTCGGCCGCGCCGCGCCCGTACCAGCGCCCGGCCTCCTCGGTCAGGGCGAAGGGCGGTTTCGTCCAGGCCTGCCCCTCGACCGGCACCACATCGGTATGGCCGGAAAGCATGACGCCCCCCGCGCCCGCCGGCCCGACGGTGGCATAGAGGTTCGCCTTGCCGCCCGTGGCATCCGGGATCAGCACCGAGACTATTCCCGCCCTGTCGAGAAGCCCGCGCACATGCTCCATCAGCGCAAGGTTCGGCCGGGCGCTGACCGTGTCGAAGGCCAGAAGATCGGCCAGGATATCCCGTATCTGCATCGCGCGTCTCCTTCCCCTCCGTGCTAGCGCGAAGGCCGGGTCGCTGGCAACAACCCGGCTGGTCTTCCGCTGTCTGTCGCGCCAGACTGCCGAAAACCGAGGATCAACCCCATGCTTCGCAGGCACCTCCTGATCTGCCTTGTCCTGCTTGCGCCCCTGCTTGCACGGCCGGCACCGGCCGCAGAGGCGCAGGTCCCGGGCACCGTGGCCCGGCTGGAGCTTGCGGCGCGGCTCTATGCGCGGGGTCTGGCCACGGACGACGCGCTGGCCGTGGTTGCCGCGGTGCGTCTGGCCGATGCGGTCGCCCTGCGCACCGATGCCGGCTGGACCCGGGCGACCGCCGCCGCCGATGACGCCGCCCCGGCCCCCGCATCCGCCGCCGCCGCCGCCACGGCTGCCGCCGCGATGGCCGTGCTGACGGCCGAGGCCCGGCTGACGGCGCTGCTGATGGCCGAGGGCGACGATGCCCTGACCGAGATTGCCGAGGACGCCTTTGCCGAAACCGCCCGCCCGCGCTTTGGCGGGGCGAACAGCGCGGCCGGCCGGCTGGCGCCCGGCCAGCAGGACGTCTGGCAGATCGCCTTCGCGGGGCAGCAGCGCGCCGAGATCGGCGTCTTCGGCGACGGGACCGGCGGACTGGGCTGGCGCGTGGCCGATGCAACGGGCGAAACGGTCTGCCAGGGCATCTCGGCCGGGGTGAAGCCGCTGTTCTGCACCTTCACCCCGGCCGAAAACGCCTGGTATCGCGTCACGATCCGGTCGTCCGCCGATACCGGGGCCGGCTATCTTCTGATCACCAACTGACTTCCGATCCCCGACGGGCCGGTGGCGCGTGACGATATTTGTCACGGCGCGACGGCTTTTCAAACGCCGGCCGGACTGCCAGACTTGATCCGTCGCTTATCCCCGCATCAGGATGCGGGCCCAATTGCAGGATCTGTCATGAAATTCAAATCCCTTTCGCTGGCGCTTGCCACCACCGCCCTGGTCGGCCTGACGCTGCCCTCGCTGGCCGAGGACAGCAAGGGGCCGAACGTCGATCCCACCGCCACCGGCACGCCGGGCGCCCCGGCCACGTTGGCGCTGGCCTATGAGCTTTTTGCCCTTGGCAAGGCCGAGGGCGATGCGCTGACCGTGCTCACCGCGGCAAAACTGGCGGCCGGCGCCGAAAGCGAACCGCAGGACCCCGCAGCCCTCGACCCCGCCAAGGTGACGGTCGAGGAGGCCGGGCAGGAGGCCCTGGCCAGGCCCAAGGTCGCCGCCGCCGCACCCGCCGCCCCCGAGCCGGCCGCGAATGGCGAGCCGCGTCCGGCCGCCAAGGCAAGCTACCAGTCAGGCGAAGCCGGTGACGGCGACGAGGGTGCCGCCGCCGCGCCGCCGAGTTCGGCCGAGATGTTCGCGCTGGCCACCGAACTGGCCGGCGACGACGAGACCATGAAGGAGCTGATCGCCGATGCCCAGGCCGAGGCAAGCCGTGGCCGCATCGGCGGCGCCGTGACCTGGAACTCGCGCGTGACCTCGGGCCAGGTCGACGTCTGGGAAATCCCGTTCTACGGCAATTCCTATGCCGAGATCGCGGTTTCCGGCGATGGCGACGCGAACCTCGACGTGGTGGTGACGGATGAGAACGGCAATGTGATCTGCTATGACACCAGCCTTTCGGATCAGGTCTACTGCGATTTCGTCCCGGCCTGGGACGGGTATTTCTATGTGATGGTGGAAAACGCCGGCCGGGCGCGGAACACCTATTATCTGATGACCAACTGACGCCCGCCGCAGGTCGCGGCGAAAAAAGCTCATGGGGTCCGGCGAAAGCCGGGCCCCTTTT
This sequence comes from Rhodobacter sp., assembly GCA_039808125.1. Classification (GTDB taxonomy): domain Bacteria; phylum Pseudomonadota; class Alphaproteobacteria; order Rhodobacterales; family Rhodobacteraceae; genus Pseudogemmobacter. Next base: position 16,688 of record JBDHSO010000069.1, read on the forward strand.
CGTCTTGCGCAGGGATGGTCCGGATCCGCGTCGTCCTGCCCCGGGGGGCCGGTCTGCGCATGCCCCCGACGCGCGCCCCGCGCCTGCATTCTTTTGGCCGGGAAGGCACGCCCCCCGTTTGCACCCCAAGGGGGGCCGGCGGGACCGTCCCGAAGGGGGCGCAACGGCGCAGAGACGACAGGCCGATCCGGTGAGGCGTAACAAATTGCGTCGCAATGACTGGTTGCGATTGGGGAAGTTCGTGACCACAATAATATTTTTTATTTTCAGTCTGTTAACTATTAGCCACTGCAGTGCTACATCGCGACCGTTGGCGGGCCGCTGACCCGGGCGAACCATCTGATCTGGGAAGAGTTGAACTACCGCGAGGGCGATATCGTCGGCCATATCACCGGCGTTATGGACGATGCTGACCGGATGTCGGCGGACTTCACAGATGATCACTCTGACCGAGACTGATCATCGCCAACTTGACCGGGCGATCCCGGACATGATCGACCTCGTGAACGACACTGCTCTGACGCTGGGCCTGTTGTCCGACGGTTTTGAGACAGGCGGGATCGACCCGGATCAACCCGCCATCGCTTCGACGCTGCGGCTTCTAGGCCGAACGCTGCGGGCGGCGGAAGAGATCGAGGTTCCGGCTTTGATGCAAGTGGACCGCAGGGTCCGGGCAGCCGTCAGTCCGCGCCGCGAGGCCGAACGGCAGGCGGCCCTTCAGATGGGAGATGCGGCATGACGATCAGCAATCCGCAGAAGGCGATCCTGCATGTCGCCAAGGCGAAACTCGGCTGGGACGATGATCTTTACCGGCAGGCGCTGGTTCGCATCGCCGGCGTGACCAGTTCGACCAAACTCGACCAGGCGGGCTTCGAGGCGATGATGGGCTTCGCCGAATACTGCGGCTTCCGGCCGGTCGGCAGAGGCGCGCCCCGCGCTATGGCAACCGGCCCTGCATGAACGCCGGGTCCGGCCTCTGGCAACTGGCCCATGGATCGAAGGCCACGCTCGCTCCAGCGGACCATGCCGCAGCGCGGGCTGCGATGATGGACTTCCGGGTGGACGGCGGCCGCATCCCCGGCGTGAGGCCCACCGTCCTGGTGGTGCCGCCCGGGCCTGAAGTGTGGGGGCTGCAAATCCCGACGCCCTCCTGAACGCCGGTGGCGGCCCGAATGTCCGGGCGAGCACGGCCGGACTGATCGTCACGCCTGAGGTGAAAGGCTGATCCATGGCCGCGC
>JBDHSO010000070.1:0-17880 GCA_039808125.1 Rhodobacter sp.
GATACCGCCGACATGGTGATGGCGCTGCTCATGGCGGTGACGCGGCGCATTCCCGAGGGGCTGGCGGTGATGCAGGCCGGCAAATGGGAGGGCTGGGCGCCGACGGCCTTTCTGGGCGCGCGGCTGACGGGCAAGCGGCTGGGCATCCTGGGCATGGGCCGCATCGGCCAGGCGGTGGCGTTGCGGGCGCGGGCCTTCGGCCTGCAGGTCCATTACCACAACCGCCGCCGCGTGCGCCCCGAGATCGAGCAGGAGCTTGAGGCGACCTGGTGGGAAAGCCTTGACCAGATGATCGCGCGGATGGACATCCTGTCGATCAACTGCCCGCATACGCCATCGACCTTTCACCTGATCAATGCCCGGCGGCTGAAGCTGATGAAGCCCACGGCGGTGATCGTGAACACCTCCCGCGGCGAGGTGATCGACGAGAATGCGCTGACCCGGGCGCTGCGCGCGCATGAGATTGCCGGCGCCGGCCTCGACGTCTTCGAGCACGGCCACCAGATCAACCCCCGCCTGCGCGAGATTCCGAACGTGGTCCTGCTGCCGCATATGGGATCGGCCACGATCGAGGGGCGCATCGAGATGGGCGAGAAGGTCATCATCAACATCAAGACCTTCGCCGACGGCCATCGCCCGCCGGATCAGGTCGTGCCGGGCGTGCTCTGAGCCGCGGACCCGCGCCCGCCGGTGCTGGCGGGCGCGGGAACCCGGCTTTGCCCGCGGTCAGGCCAGACAGAAATCCGCCACCAGCGGCAGGTGGTCCGAGGCGAGGGCGGCCTCGGGGCTGTGGTAGGCCTGGATGCGCAGTGGTTCGAACCCCGCGCTGACGGCGATGCGGTCCAGCGCGAAGATCGGATAGCGCGCATGATAGGTCGGCCCGCCGGCAAGGATGCGGAACTGGCGCGACAACCGGCCAAGACCCACGGTCAGCGACCGTTCGTTGAAATCGCCGGCGATCAGCGTCGGCAGATCGCTTTCGCCAAGAAAGCCCAGAACGGCTGTCAACTGCTCGCGCCGCGACATGCGCAGCAGGCCGAGGTGAACCGCCACCACCCGAAACCGCTGGCCGTCGCGCCACAGAACCACCTCGGCGCAACCGCGCGGTTCCAGCCCCGGCAGATCGTAGAGACGGACCCGCTCGGCCTCGATTCCCGGTGCGGTCAGGATCACGTTGCCATGCCAGCCCATGCTGATTTGCCCATGCGCAAGATCGACGGGCGTGAGGCCGGTCGAGGCACGGATCGCGGCGGCATCGAAGACGGGGCGGCGCGGCGGCAGCCGGCGGTCGGCCTCCTGCAGCAGGACGATCTCGGCGCCGATCTCGTCGATCACGCGCAGGATGCGGGCGGGGTCGCGGCGGCGGTCGTTCCCCACCGCCTTGCGGATGTTGTAGGTGGCGACACGCAGCATCCGGGAGGTCACAGGATTGGCGCCCCCAGACGGAATATGCTTTCCGCCAGCCGCCGGGACAGGCTGACGGGCGGCAGGCCAGCGGCGCAATCCGGTGCCAGGCGGGCGAACCAGTCCTCGATGGCGGCAACCGTTTCGGCATCATGGCAGGCGAGCATGAGTTCGAAGTTCAGCAGCATCGAGCGGACGTCGAAATTGGCCGAACCGACCAGACCCGTGCCGTCGATCAGCACGGCCTTGGCATGCATCATGCCGGGCATGAAGCGCGAGATCCGGCAGCCCGCCTTTTCGGCGTCGCGCAGATAGGCGCCGCGGGCAAGGTCGGCGGTCCATTGGTTCGACTTCGCCGGCACGAAAAGCCGGACATCCAGCCCGCGCCGCGCCGCCGTGGTCAGCGCCTGCGACAGCACCTCGGAGGGGATGAAATAGGGCGTGGCGATCCAGACCCGGTGGTCGGCGCGGTGAATCGCTGCGACCAGCCCGTCGTGCAGCACATCGAGCGGCTCGTCCGGGCCGGCGGGAACCGCCTGCAACACCGCCGCGCCGGCCGGTTCCGTCACCGCCGCCAGATCGCCCGCCGATCCCCCCGCCACCGCCCAGTCGGACTGGAAGACATCGACAAAGTTCTGCACGATCGGTCCCTCGACGACATAGCTCAGATCGTTCCATTTCCCCGGGGGCGACGCGAGATAGTCGTCGCCCACGTTGCGCCCGCCCGCCCAGACGCGGCGCCCGTCGACCAGCACCAGCTTGCGATGGTTGCGCAGATTCAGCTGCCCCCGGTCGCGCAGATGCAGGAACGGCGAGAAGAACCGCAATTCACCGCCCGCGGCCACGAACTCGGCCAGATCCCGGCGCGGCCGCTTCAGCGTGCCAAGCCAGTCGAGGCTGAGCCGGACGGCCACGCCCCGCCGTTGCAGCGCCGTCAGAAGCTGCACGAAGGCCCGTCCGCTGTCGTCGTTCTCGACGATATAGAGCAGGATGTCGACGCGGCGCTGCGCCGCGACGAGAAGGTCGTTCAGCGCCTCGCGGGCGGCTTCGGGGGTGGCATGCATCTGGATGCGGTTGTCGCCGCAGGCGCCGGGCGCGCCGAGATGGGCAAAGACCGCCGCGGCCGAGGATGGGGCCGGGTGGGGCGGGGCGGTAAACCCGATCGGCGGAAAGCGATGACCCTGCTTGCGAAAGCCGAGCGCGATGAAGACCGGAACCGCCAGATAGGGGATGAGGACGATGAACAGGATCCAGGCGGCCGAGGATTGCGGGCTGCGCGGCTGCTGCAGCGCCAGCACCATGGCCACCGCGACCGCCATCACCCCCAGGACCACGATCAGGTGCTCGACAAAAAAGATCATTCCGCTGCCTGTCCGGGTTGGTGGTGTCGCGACACATTAGCCCGGCCAGAGGCGACGGAAAAGCGGGAGACGGGCGTATAACCGCCGTATTTGGCGGCGCATCCCGGTTCATTTTCCGCAAGTGGTTGAAGCCGGCTCGATCACGGCCTAGTTACCGCCACAGGTGACAGGTTGCGAGCGGGGCAGACGTTTAATGGAGATCTTTACCTATCAGGGCTTCATGGCCCTCTTGCAGGTCATTGGCATCGACCTGGTGCTGGCGGGCGACAATGCGATCGTGATCGGCCTTGCGGCCGCCGGTCTGCCAAAGGAACTGCGCGCCAAGGCGATCATGGTCGGCATCGTCGCCGCCACGCTGATGCGGATCGGTTTCGCGCTGATCACGACATGGTTGCTGGGCATCGTCGGGCTTCTGCTTGCCGGGGGCGTCCTGCTTCTTTGGGTCTGCTGGAAGATGTGGCGCGAATTGCGCGCGGGCCATGACCATGAAGAGATGGCAGCGACCGAAGCGCTGACGGGCGAGGATCTGAACGCCGACGGATCGGTTGCCGGCGGGACGCCGAAAAAGACCTTCCGGCAGGCCGCGATCCAGATCGTCATCGCCGATGTGTCGATGTCGCTCGACAATGTGCTGGCGGTTGCCGGTGCTGCGCGCGAGCATCCGACGGTGCTGGTGGTGGGCCTTGCGCTGTCGATCGCGCTGATGGGCTTTGCCGCCACCTTCATCGCCCGGCTGCTGAGCCGCTATCCCTGGATCGCCTATGTCGGGCTTGCGATCATCCTTTATGTCGCGGTCAGCATGATCTGGGAAGGCGGGCAGGAGGTCATCTTCGGTCGCGAGGCGATGCATGGCGGCAGCGCCATCGAACTGGTGGAACCGGCGACAGAGGGCGGCGAGGTCCCGGCTGCGGCCGGTGCCGCGCCGGCCTCGGGGACGTCCACGCCCTGACGGGCCGCGGATGGCGGGCGGCGCCGGCCGGGCCGGGTTCAGGATCCCCTCAGGTCCCCGAGGGGTCAGAACCGGCCCGGCCGCAGCGCCCACACCTCGCGCGCCGGCGGCCGCCGGGCAATGAAATCGGCGACGAGGCTGGCCGTTACCGGCGCCAGCGTCACCCCCAGATGCCCGTGGCCGAAGGCCAGGATCACATCGTCGCCCCCGGCCGAGGGGCCGATCACCGGCAGGCTGTCGGGCATCGAGGGGCGAAAGCCGATCCAGTCGCGATCCGGCGGCCCCAGATCGGGAAAGATGATGCGCGCACCCTGGGCCAGCCTGGCGATCCGGTGGGGCGATGGCGGCAGGTGCAAGCCGCCGAGCTCGACCGTTCCCGCCGCGCGCAGGCGCCCCGTCATCGGGCAAAGGTAGAAGCCGCGCTCGGTCAGGCAAGAGGGGCGGGTCAGCGGCGGCGCGCCTGACGCCATGTCCCATTCGACGTGATAGCCGCGCTCGGTCTCCAGCGGAACGGCGCTGCCGGCCTGACTGGCCAGCGCCCGCGAATGGGCGCCGGCCGCCACCACCACGCGGCGCGCGCGCAGGCGCAGGTCGGGGCCGGAAAGGTGAACGCCGTCCTCCTGCCGGACCAGCCGTTCGGCGCGGGCGCGCAGATGCGGCACGGCAGGGGCGAGATGGGCCGCCAGCCTGCGCATGACCGCGCCCGGATCGGACAGGAAGATCGCATCGGGGAAGAAGGCCGCGCCGGCCAGATCCGGCAGGCCGGGTTCCAGCGCGGCCAGCGCCGGTGCGTCCAGCAGATCGACCGTGATGCCCAGCGCACGGCGGCCGGCCATGTCCGCCTCGGCCGTACGGCGCTGCGCGGCGGTCCGGTAGAGATAGAGGCAGCCCTTCTCGCGCAAAAGGTCGGTTGCGCCGATCCGGCCGGCCAGATCGCGCCAGAGCGGCCCCGCCCCCGCCAGCAGCGCGGCAATGGCGCGCGCGTTGCGGGCCGCAGCCCCGGGCATCGACTGGCGGGCAAAGCGCAAGAGCCAGGGCATCAGCGCCGGAAGCGCCGCATGGCGGATCGCCAGCGGCGAGTTGCGGCTGAACAGAAGCGAGGGCAGGTTGCGCAGCACATCCGGGGTGCCGACCGGCAGCACCGCATAATCGGCGATGGTGCCGGCATTGCCATAGCTGGCCGCCATGCCGGGATCGCCGGGATCGACCAGCATCACCTCATGGCCCTCGGCCGCCAGACGTTCGGCGATGGCCATGCCGATGACCCCCGCACCGAGAACGGCGATTTCGGTCGAAGGGATCTGGGTCATGACGGGGCCTTGCCGGGCGCGTGCCCGGAAACGGTTGGGAAAGGGGGATGGGCGTTAACGCCCATCCCGGCGCCTCGCCTACATGCAGGCGTCGTACAGGGCGCGGGTGTTTTCGCGCGTCATTTCGACGGGATTGCCGGCGCAGGACGGATCCTCCAGCGCCATTTCCGTCAGCATGTCGAGGTCCTTGTAAAGCACCCCCATGTCGGAGAGCGTCTCGGGGATGGCCAGCGCCGTGCGCAGTTCCATGACCTGGTCATGGAATCCCGCAAAGCCGCCGTCAAAGCCCAGATAGGCGGCGGCGGCGTCGATCCGGCCCTCGATCGCGGGGCGGTTGAACTCCAGTACCATCGGCATGACCACGGCATTCGTGGTGCCGTGGTGGGTGTTGTAGACCGCGCCGACCGGATGGCTGAGCGAATGGATCGCACCAAGCCCCTTCTGGAACGCCACCGCGCCCATGGCGGCAGCGCTCATCATATGGCCGCGGGCCACCAGGTTCCCCGGGTTCTGGTAGACCTCGCGCAGGTTCTCGAACACCAGCCGCATCCCCTCCAGCGCGATGCCCTGGCTCATCGGATGGTAGAACGGGCTGCAATAGGCCTCGAGGCAATGCGCCAGCGCATCCATCCCGGTGCCTGCGGTGATGAATTTCGGCATGCCCACGGTCAGCACGGGATCGCAGATGGTGACGACCGGCATCAGCCGGGGGTGGAAGATGATCTTCTTCTTGTGGGTCTGCGAATTGGTCAGAACGCCGGCGCGGCCGACTTCGGATCCGGTGCCGGCGGTGGTCGGCACCGCGATCACCGGCGCGATCCTGGCGCCGTCCGCCCGGGTGTACCAGTCGTCGATATCCTCCAGATCCCAGACCGACAGATCCGCCCGCTGGCCGGCCATCAGCGCGATCATCTTGCCGAGATCGAGCGCGGAGCCCCCGCCGAAGCAGATCACCCCGTCATGGCCCCCGGCCCGGAAGGCGGCGATGCCGTCGGCCATGTTCTTCTCATTGGGGTTCGGGTCCACCTCGGAGAACACGGCCCGGCCGAGACCGGCCGCTTCGAGCACATCGAGCGCCTGCGCCGTGATCGGCAGGCCGGCCAGCGCCTTGTCGGTGACGAGCAGGGGCTTTTGCAGCCCGGCCGCCCGCGCATGGTCGGCCAGTTCGGCAATGCGGCCGACACCGAACTTGATCGCGGTCGGATAGGACCAGTTGCGATTGGGAACGCCGTGAGACATCTCACACCTTCTTAAGATGATAGGATTTGGAACGGGTTACGGAAAGATAACCCAGATAGGAAAGGCTGCCGCCGCGGCCGGTGTCCTTGCAGCCGGTCCAGCACAGGGCCGGGTCGAGATAGTCGGCCCGGTTCATGAAGATCGTTCCGGTCTCGATCCGGGCACCGATGGCGCTGGCGGTGTCGTAATCATCGGTCCAGATGCTGGCGGTCAGCCCGTAGGGGCTGTCATTCATCAGCCGGATCGCCTCTTCGTCGTCCTTCACCGCCATGATGCCGACAACGGGGCCGAAGGATTCCTCCATCATCACCTTCATGCCATGATCGACATTCACCAGAACCTGCGGCGCAAGATAGGCGCCGCCATCGTCGGCGGGGAAATTCGCCGGGTCGATCAGGGGCCTGGCGCCCTTGCCCACCGCCTCGGCGATCTGGTCGCGCACCACGCGGGCAAAGCGCTTGTTGGCCATCGGCCCGAGGGTGGTCGAGGGGTCGAACGGATTGCCCAGCTTCAGCGCATTGGTCCAGGCCACCGCCTTCTCGACAAAGCGGTCGAATAGTGTTTCATGGACATAGATCCGCTCGATCCCGCAGCAGCATTGCCCCGAGTTGAACATCGCCCCGTCCATCAGCGTGTCGACAGCCGCGTCGAGATTGGCATCGGCGCGAACATAACCGGGATCCTTGCCGCCGAGTTCCAGCCCCAACGGCGTGAAGGTGCCGGCGGCGGCCCGCTCCATCGCCGCGCCGCCGCCGACCGATCCGGTGAAGTTGATGAAGTCGAAGGCCCGTGATCCGATCAGCGCCTCGGTCGTGGGGTGGTCGAGAACCACGTTCTGGAACACGTCCGCGGGCACGCCGGCGGCATGGAAAGCCTCGGCCAGGCGCTCGCCGGTCAGCAGGGTCTGCGAGGATTGCTTGAGGATCACCGTATTGCCGGCGACCAGCGCCGGCACCAGCGTGTTGATCGTGGTCAGATAGGGGTAGTTCCAGGGCGCGACGATGAAGACCACGCCCAGCGGCTCTCGCGTCAGATAGCGCCGGAAGGTGGTCGAATCCTCGATGACCCGGGGGGCCAGCGCCTCGGCCGCGATCTCGCACATGTAATCGGTGCGAGCGTTCACGCCGCCATATTCGCCGCCAAAGCGCGTGGGGCGGCCCATCTGCCAGGCCAGTTCCCCGACCACGACCTCCTTCATCTCGTTGAGCTTTTGCACCCCGGCCTTGACCAGGGCGATCCGTTCCTCCAGCGCGCGGGCGGCCCAGGGCTTCTGGGCCGCGCGGGCCGCCGCAACCACCTTTCCCGCGGCCTCGGGCGACAATGGCATCCGTTCGGCAAAGACCCGGCCATCGACGGGGGAAATCAGCTGGATTGGTTTCATCCTGTCACCATCAGGGCGGGCACGCCCGCCGTTATCGGGGTGGGCGGGCCTTCGCCCGCCCGGAATCCGGTGTCACGCCCGTTCGAGCAGGCGCCGGAGTTCGAAATCGGTCACAACGCGGTCAGTCTCGGCAATCTCCCATTCGGCGTTGTGGACATAGTGGTCGACCACGTCGTCGCCCAGGACGCGGCGCAGCATGGCGCTGCCGTCCAGCCGGGCGGCCGCGGCGCGAAGCGTCTTCGGGATCTCGCGGATGCCGGCGGTCGAATACATGTCGCCGGTCTGTTCGGGTTCCAGCGCCATCTTCTGCTCGATCCCTTCCAGCCCCGCCGCCAGCAGCGCGGCACAGGTCAGATAGGGGTTCACATCGCTGCCCGGAATGCGGCATTCCACCCGGATGGCCTTGCTGTGCAGCCCGCAGATGCGGAATCCCGCCGTGCGGTTGTCGGCCGACCAGACCGCCTTGGTCGGGGCGAAAAGGCCGATGCAGAAACGCTTGTAGCTGTTGACATAGGGCGCAAGGAAGGCGGTGATTTCCTCGGCATGGGTCAGTTGCCCGGCGAGGAAATGCTCCATCGTCTCCGACATGCCGTGCCGGGCGCCGGGGTCGAAGAAGGCCGGCTTGCCGTCCCCGGTCCACAGGCTCTGGTGGACATGGGCCGAGGATCCCGCCTTGCGGTGATCGTATTTGGCCATGAATGTCACCGACTTGCCCTGCGCATGCGCGATTTCCTTCACCGCCTGCTTGACGATCGTGTGGTTGTCGGCGGTGTCCAGCCCGTGCGAGTAGCGATAGTTCACCTCGTGCTGGCCGGCATCGGCTTCGCCCTTGGTGTTTTCCACCGGGATTCCGGCGCCATAAAGGCCGTTGCGGACCGCCCGCATCAGCCCCTCTTCCTTGGTGGTCTGGAAGATGTGGTAATCCTCGTTATAGCCCGAGATCGGCTTCAGCGCGGATAACCCGCCGTCGCGCAGATTGTCGTAGGAATTCTCGAAGATATAGAATTCCAGCTCCGTCGCCATCATCGCCTCGAACCCCAGCGCACGGGCGCGGGCGATCTGCTTTTTCAGGATCGCGCGGGGCGAGACCGACACCTCCTCATGCGTGTCGTGGTCCAGAAGGTCGGCCAGGCAGAGCGCGGTGCCCGGCAGCCAGGGCACGCGGCGCAGGGTGGCGAGGTCGGGCTTCATGACGTAATCGCCATAGCCGCGCTCCCAGCTGCTGGTCTTGTAGCCGGGGACGGTATCCATCTCCATGTCGACCGCCAGCAGGTAATTGCAGCAATGCGTTTCCTCGTATCCGCCGTTCAGGAAGAATTCGGCGTGAAATCGCTTGCCCATGAGGCGACCCTGCATGTCGGGCGCGGCGACGACGACTGTGTCGATCTCGCCGGTCGCGACGGCGGCCTTCAGGGTATCGAGGGTCAGGTTTCCGGGCATCTTGGTCTCGCTTGAAAGGGAAATGGGACAGGGAAGGACGGATCAGGCCGCAGAAAACGGCCCGCCACCGAATTCGGGCTTGCGCGGCCAGCAATCGATCCGGATCGCCATGTCCTGTCCTTTCCCTTTCTCTCTCATTCCTGCGGCCGGGATTGCGCGGGCAGCGGGCCGCCCGCGCAGGCCGTCATCCGTCCTGCCGCATCAGCCGAAGCGGTAGGGCGGGCCGGCCTTGGTCATCGCATCGTTGTATTGCTTTATGATGCCGACCACCTTGGCCTTCACCTCCGATTCCGCGGCGATCTCGTCCCAGAACGTCGCGGCGGCCTGCTCCACGGTTGCCCATTCCTCGTCGGGAATTGTGGTCAGTTGCAGCTTGGTGCCGGTGACGCGCAGATTGGCCTCGCCGCCCCAATACCACCATTGCCGGTAATAATGCGACGAGTCGAAGCAGACCCGCATCAATTCCTGCAGATGCGGCGGCACGGCGGCCCAGCGCTCGGCATTGGCGAAGAAATGCCCGATCCAGGCGCCCGAGATGGCGTTGGTCAGGAAGTACTTGGTCACATCGGCCCAGCCCACCGTGTAATCCTCGGTGATGCCCGACCAGGCGATCCCGTCGAGTTCGCCCGTCTGCAGCGCGACCTGTACGTCTTCCCAGGGCAGTTGCATCGGCACCACGCCGAACTGCGCCAGGAAGCGGCCCGCCGTCGGAAAGGTGAAGACCCGCTTGCCGTTCAGATCGGCCAGGCTGTTGATCGGGTCCTTGGTGGCAAAGTTGCAGGGATCCCACGAACCGGCCGAGATGTGCTGCACGCCCACCTTGCCGTATTCCTCTGCCCAGATCTGCGCCAGCCCGTACTGGTTGAACAGCACCGGCACGTCCAGAGAATAGCGCAGGGCAAGGGGGAAGTAGCCGCCGAAGACGGTGACTTCGGTCGGCGATTGCATCGAATCGTCGTCCGACTGCACCGCGTCGATGGTGCCCGCCTGCATCGCGCGGAACAGTTCCGAGGTCGGCACAAGCTGGTCGGCGAAATAGAGTTCGATTTCCATCTGCCCGGCGGCGATCTTGTTGAAGGCGTCGATGGCGGGCTTCACCACATGCTCGCCCAGGGCGGCCCCGGCATAGGTCTGCATCCGCCACTTGATCGGCGCGGTCTGGGCATGGACCGCGGGCGCGGCCATCGCGGCCGCCCCGGCCAGGGCACCGTGCGAGAGGAACTTCCGTCTGGTCGTCGTCATTCTTGCTTACCTCCGTTGGTTGATGGCGGGCGGTTCGTCCGCCTCTCGTTTTTCAGCTTCCGTAGATCTGATGCGGCAGCCACAGCGCGATTTCGGGAACGGCCATGACGGTAATCAGCGTCAGGAGCATCAATATCACGATGGGCCCGATCGAGCGGTAGATGTCGGCCAGTGTCACATGATCGGGCGCCATGGCCCGCATCAGGAACAGGTTATAGCCAAAGGGCGGCGTGATATAGGCGATCTGGCAGGTGATCGTGTAAAGGACACCATACCAGATCAGCGCGTCCTGCGGGCTCATCCCGAGGTCGAGCTTGGCGACGAGCGGCACGTAAAGCGGCGCCACGATGACGAGCATCGCGGTGTCGTCGAGGAACATGCCCATCACCAGAAACGACAGCTGCATCAGGATCAGGATCGTCCAGGGCGAAAGCCCGAGATCCTGCAGGAACACCTGTTCCAGCGCCTTGACCGCGCCCAGCCCGTCGAACACTGCGCCGAAGGCCAGCGCCGCCAGGATGATCCACATGAACATGGCCGACACGCCCAGCGTCTGGACCGTGCAGCTTTCGAATACCCGTTTCGTCATGCGCCCGCGCAGCACGGCCACCAGTGTCGCGATGGTGGCGCCAATGACCGAGGCTTCGACAAGGCTTGCCCAGCCATAGACGAAGGGACCCATCATGGCGACGAAGATGCCCACGGGCAATATGCCGGCCGACAGCAGGCGCAGCTTTTCGGGCCACGGCACGTTCCGCTCTTCCGCGCTCAGCGCCGGCGCGAGGCTCGGGTTCAGCAGGCAGCGGATGATGATGTAGAGAATGAAGACGCCCGCCATCAAAAGGCCCGGGAACACGCCGGCCAGCCAGAGTTGCCCGACCGGCTGCCGGGCGATCATGGCGTAAAGGACCAGCACGACCGAGGGCGGGATCAGGATCCCGAGGCTGGATCCGCCCTGAATGATGCCGGTAATCAGCACCTTGTCGTAGCCGCGCCGCAACATCTCGGGCAGCGCGATCGTGGCGCCGATGGCTAGACCCGCCACCGACAGCCCGTTCATCGCCGAGATCAGCACCATCAGCAGGATCGTCCCGATGGCCAGCCCGCCCGGGATCGGGCCGAACCAGACGTGAAACATCCGGTAAAGATCGTCGGCCATGCGGGTTTCCGACATGACATAGCCCATCCAGACGAACATCGGCAGCGTCAGCATCGGATACCAGTTCATCAGCTTGATCGTGCTGGTGAAGGGGATGGCGCTGCCGCCCGTGCCCCAGAGCGCCAGCGCCGCCACCGCGGCGACAAAGCCGATCACGGCGAACACGCGCTGGCCCGTCAGCAGCAGGATGACCATGCTGCCGAACATCACAAGGGCGATATAGTTGTAATCCATCAGATTTCCTCGCCGCGCAGTCGTGCGACATCGCGGATCAGGAAAGCCAGGGATTGCAGGATCATCAGAAAGACCCCGAAGCAGATCACGATCTTGATCGGTGCCATATAGGGCCGCCAGACCGTCCGGGACCGCTCGCCGATTTCCAGGGCATAGATCGTGCTGTCGATCCCGCCGTAAAGGACCACGGCAAGAAAGAAGATCATCGCGAAAACCGTCACGCTGTCGACGGCGGCCTGGGTGCGGGGCGACCAGCGGCCATAGAGCAGGTCCATCCGCACATTGGCGCCCAGTTGCAGCGAATAGGCGCCGCCCAGGACGAAATAGGCCACCATCGTGAACTGCGCCATTTCCTGCGTCCAGAGCGGGGGCGAGCCGGCCGCCTTGGCGATGATCGACCACAGAAGGACGCCGGCCAGCACGAACAGCAGATACATCGCGCCGCGGCCGACAAGATAGTTCAGCCGCTCGACCAGCCGGACGAAGGTGACGAATGGGCGCGGCATGGCCTAAAGGCCCCCCGTGCGGGGTGCGGTGATCCAGATCATCTGCGAGTCGGCTCCCCGTTTTCATCGAGCGTCGGCCGAGGACCGCCTGCCTGTCAAGAATTTTCCTGAACCGGATTTGTCTGTTACAAACGTTCCGAGCACAGCCGAAGCGCGAGTCGGAGCGGGCATGGATCAGGCCGAAACGATCGAGACGCGGATGCGCCGTGGCCTGCCCGGGCTGACCCGGGCGGAACGGCAGGCGGCGACGCATATCCTGTCGCATTTTCCGATGTCGGCGCTGGGGTCGATCACGGCGCTGGCAGAGGCGGCCGAGGTCTCGTCGCCCACGATCATGCGGCTGGTGCAGAAGCTGGGGTTTCGCGGCTGGTCGGATTATCAGGCGGCGCTGCGGCTGGAGGTGGAGCGACTCCTCGTGGCGCCGGTCACGCTGGGCGATGGCCCGCGCGAGGCGCAGGGCCATCCGCTGACCGGCTTTGCCGCGCAGGTGGTGGCCAATATCGAGGCGACGCTGGGCCTTATCCCGGCACGCGACTTCACCGCGGCCTCGGTGCTTCTGGCCGATCCGTCGCGGCGCGTGGCGGTGATGGGCGGGCGGCTGACCCATGCGCTGGCCGATTACATGGCCACGCTGCTGCGGGTGATCCGGCCCGATGTGGCCTTTCTGGCCGACCATCTGACCGACTGGCAGCAGGCGCTGCTCGACCTGGGCCCGGGCGACGTGGCCGTCATCTTCGACATCCGCCGCTATGAGCAGAACGCCGTCCAGTTCGCCCAGCTTGCGGCCGAGCAGGGGGCGGAGGTGATCCTGCTGACTGACCGGTGGCTTTCCCCGGCGGCGGCCCATGCCCGCCACGTTCTGGCCTGCCAGGTCGAGATGCCGGGGGCCTGGGATTCGACGGCGACCATGCTGGTGGTGATCGAGGCCCTGCTGGCGCAGGTGCAGGCCCGCCTGCCCGATCAGGTGCAGGCCCGACTGAACCGGCTGGAGGATCTTTTCGCCCGCACCCGTGTCTTTCGCGCCCCGCGGCTGGGCGGGCGGAATTGAGCGGGGGGGTCAGTAGCCGCGGGTGCGGTCCACCAGATGCAGGAAGGGTTCGCCCGCCTCGCCGCGGCGGATGTTCTCGACCAGGACGGTGCTGGCGCTGTCGGCGCGGGTGTCGGCGGCGATATGGGGCGTGACCGTCACATTCGGATGCGCCCAGTACGGATGATCGGCGGGCAGCGGCTCCACCCGGAAGACATCCAGCGTTGCCTGGCCGATCTGGCCCGAGTCGAGCGCCGCCAGCAACGCATCGTCGTCGATCAGCGGGCCGCGGCCGGGGTTCAGCACCGCCGCGCCACGGGCGGGCAGGGCAAGCGTGCGGGCGTTGAGGATGTTGTCGGTATCGGGGGTGCGGGGCAGCAGGGTGATCACGATCTGCGTTCCCGACAGCGCGGCCTCGAGGCCGGCCTCGCCGTGAAACGTCTCCAGCCCGTCGATGTGCTTTTTCGTGCGGCTCCACCCGCGGACGGGAAAATTCAGCGCCGCGAGGGCCCGGGCCGCCGCGAGGCCCAGTTCGCCCAGGCCAAGTACCGTCACCGGCCGTTCGCGCGCGATGGGCGGCGGAACCGGGATCCAGAGACGGTCGGGATTGACGATGTGCCGGTCCATCCCGAGGTGAAAGCGCAGGGCATGGCCCGTCACCCATTCCACCATCCCCTCGGTCAGCGCCGGATTGACCATGCGGCACAGGGGCTGCGTCAGCGTGGGGTTGCCCACCACCCCCTCAACCCCGGCCCAGAACGACAGGACCGCCTTTGTCCGGACAAAGGGCGTGAAGTCCTGCAACGGGGCCGAGGGGGCGTAGATGATGTAGTCGACCGCGCCCGGATCCGCCTCTGTCACCACCTGCGCGGCAATACCTGCCTGTTCCAGCGCCCGCGACATGGCATCGCGGTAATCGGGCCAGCGCGCGGGATCGGCAAAGAGAATGAGAGGCATGGGAAACTCCGCTGTGTCGCCAGAGGTTAGGCGGCGCGGGCGGGGTGGTAAAGGGTGGGCAGGCGGGAAATGCGGCGATAACTCCACCCGGGGCGGCCAACCCTTGTCGCAGTTTTGCCCGGTGCATCGCCCGCAATGACAGCCGATGATCCCGAGTGCCATGACGAAGACGGGCGGCGCGCGTCGAAAGGCGAAGGGGCAGGGGACGGCCCATCCCGCCGGAAGTCCGCGGGATCACGGCCCGATGCCACGGGCGACGATACGGATGCCGCCACGGGATCGAGTTCCCGCCCGGGAGGCTCAGGAACGGACAGGGACTCGCGATCCGCTGCGACCGTCACTTTCCGGCGATGAAATCTGATGGCCTGAAAACCCGCCACAGCCCGTCCCCGGATGGCGAAGGGGCGCCAGACGTTCGGGACGCGATCTGCGACGGGTCTTGCGTCAGGCGGATGCTTATCCGTCCATCTTCAGCGCAGAAATGAACGCCTCCTGCGGGATTTCCACCTTGCCGAACTGGCGCATCCGCTTCTTGCCCTCTTTCTGCTTGTCCAGGAGCTTCCGCTTCCGCGAGGCGTCGCCGCCATAGCATTTGGCCGTCACGTCCTTGCGCATGGCGGAAATCGTCTCGCGGGCGATCACGCGGCCGCCGATGGCCGCCTGGATCGGGATCTTGAACATGTGCCGCGGGATCAGGTCCTTCAGCTTTTCCACCATCGCCCGGCCGCGGGCCTCGGCGCGGTCGCGGTGGACCATCATCGCAAGCGCATCCACCGGCTCGTCGTTCACCAGGATCGACATCTTGACCAGCGCATCCTCGCGGTAGCCCATGATCTGATAGTCGAAACTCGCATAGCCCTTGGTCACCGATTTCAACCGGTCGTAGAAATCGAACACCACCTCGGCCAGGGGCAGGTCATATTCCACCATGGCGCGGTTGCCGGCATAGGTCAGGTTCAGCTGGATGCCGCGCCGGTCCTGACAGAGCTTCAGGATGTCGCCCAGGTATTCGTCGGGCACCATGATGGTGGCCTTGATGCGCGGCTCCTCGATATGGTCAATCAGCGTCAGGTCGGGCATGTCGGCGGGGTTGTGCAGGTCGCGCACCTCGCCCTCTCTCATGTAGAGCTTGAACACCACCGAGGGCGCGGTGGTGATCAGGTCAAGGTCATATTCCCGCTCCAGCCGGTCGCGGACGACCTCAAGGTGCAGAAGGCCAAGGAAGCCCATGCGGAAGCCAAAGCCAAGCGCAGCGCTGGTTTCCATCTCATAGCTGAAGCTCGCGTCGTTCAGGGCGAGCTTCTCGATGGCGTCGCGCAGGGCCTCGAAATCGGCGGCGTCGACGGGGAAAAGGCCGCAGAACACCACCGGCTGCGCGGGTTTGAAGCCGGGCAGCGGCGTCTGGGTCGGGCGGCGTTCATGGGTGATCGTGTCGCCGACGCGGGTGTCGCGCACCTGCTTGATCGACGCGGTGAAGACGCCGATCTCGCCCGGCCCCAGTTCGGCGATGTCGCGCATCTCGGGCTTCAGGACGGCCAGCCTGTCGATGCCATAGCTGGCGCCGGTCTGCATCATGCGGATGCGGTCGCCCTTTTTCACCGTGCCGTCCATGATGCGGATCATCACGACGACGCCCAGATAGGCGTCATACCAGCTGTCGACCAGCATGGCGCGCAGGGGGGCCGAAGCGTCACCCTTGGGCGCCGGCAGGCGGGCGACGATGGCCTCCAGCACATCGGGAATGCCAAGGCCGGTCTTGGCCGAGATGGCGATGGCGTCCGAGGCGTCCAGCCCGATCACATCCTCGATATTGGCCTTCACCCGGTCGGGTTCCGCCGCCGGCAGGTCGATCTTGTTCAGGACGGGCACGATCTCATGCCCCGCATCCAGCGCCTGATAGACATTGGCCAGCGTCTGCGCCTCGACCCCCTGGCTGGCATCGACCACCAGAAGCGAGCCCTCGACGGCCCGCATCGAGCGGCTGACCTCATAGGCGAAGTCGACGTGGCCGGGGGTGTCGATCAGGTTCAGGACATAGGTACGCCCGTCCTTCGCCGGATATTCGATGCGCACCGTGTTGGCCTTGATGGTGATGCCGCGCTCGCGCTCGATATCCATCGAGTCGAGCATCTGCGCCTTCATGTCACGTTCGGCCACCGTCCCCGTCATCTGGATGAGACGGTCGGCGAGGGTGGATTTCCCGTGGTCGATATGGGCGACGATGGAAAAATTGCGGATCAGGTCAAGCTGGGTCATGGGCTGGGGATATAGCGGTTGCCGTGCGCCCGGGGAAGGGCGTTGCAGCGGCATTCCCGCAGCATCGCGCAGGGCCCGGACCGCGCCGTCGCGCCCCTCTCACGGCGGCGGGTCGCGTGGGAGAAGCGGGCGACGGCAATGACCGGGGCTGGGCTGGTCGGAACCGTGCCGCAGGCCGGGCGGCCGGCGCGATCCCAGGCGGAAATCCAGATTGAAGGGTAGGGGAACCTGTGCGCCGCCGAATCACCGAATGTCGCCGTGGAAGCTGACGGCGGCCTTGCGCGCCGGGCAGAGCGATGGCGCCGCCCGCACCCGGCCGGCGGGCTACCCCAGCATCTGGTGGCCATCGGCGAAAAGGTTCCCATCCCTTGCGCCATTCGGCGATCACCCGCCGACCGGCGCCACGGCATTGAAGAAAACGCTGATTTCCGGCAGGATAAGGGGCAGAAAAATGACCGCGGCGGCAACGTTCCTCCGCATGGCACCTGAGGCAGATGATGAAGAAATCTATCGCTTTTGCGGCCGCTTTGGCTGCTGCAGTTGGTTCCACGGCCCATGCCGGCCCGATCGATTCGGCCTGTCTGCGGTCGGATCGCGGCATGGGGCAGCGCGCCACCTGCGGCTGCATTCAGCAGGTCGCGGACATGACGCTCGGGCGGTCCGACCAGCGGCGCGCGGCCAAGTTCTTCGCCAACCCCGACCTCGCGCATCAGGTCTGGATCTCGCAAAAGCCGGCGGACGATGCCTTCTGGACGCGCTACAAGGAATTCGGCGAACTGGCCGAGGCCTATTGCGGCGGCTGACGGTTCAGGGCCACGGGCCGGGCGAGCCTGTCCCGGTCTTTCAATCGGATGATGTGGTCTTGCGGGCGGCGCCCGGCGATCCCGGGCGCTGCAAGTTTGCGATGAGCCCCCTGCATCCGGCCTCGACCAGGTCGAGCGTCCGATCGAACTCTCCATTGTACCAGGGATCCGGCACCTCCTGCAGGCCGGTTTCGGGGGCGAAGTCCAGGAACAGGCGCGGTTCGGTGCCGCAGTCCGGCCGCAGCGCCCGCAGATCGGCAAGGTTGCGGCGGTCCATCGCGAGGATATGGCTGAACCGCATGAAATCCCTCGCCGTCACCTGCCGGGCGCGCTGGGCGCGCAGATCGTAGCCCCGTTGCAGCGCGGCGGCGATGGCGGGCGGATGCGGCGGCTCTCCGGCATGCCAGTTGCCCGTACCGGCGCTGGCGACCTCGACCGCCAGCCCGGCCTCGGTCGCCAGGCGGCGCATCACGCCTTCGGCCGTGGGGGACCGGCAGATGTTGCCGAGGCAGACGAAGAGGATATGCTGCATGGTGCCAGACTGACGCGGAGGGCCGGGGGAATGCAAGGGGAGACGCCGGGCGACTTCATCGTGATCCTGACCGGCGCCGG
>JBDHSO010000071.1:0-17863 GCA_039808125.1 Rhodobacter sp.
TCGCCCTCCTCCAGCGCGCCGACCTTGGCCTTGGCCTTGCGCAGGTTGAAGAACAGCTTCTTCTGCGCGCTGGTGGTGCCCAGCTTCACCAGGCTCCACGACCGGAGGATGTATTCCTGGATCGAGGCGCGGATCCACCACATGGCATAGGTCGCCAGACGGAAGCCCTTTTCCGGATCGAAGCGCTTCACGGCCTGCATCAGGCCGACATTCGCCTCGGAAATCACCTCGGCCTGCGGCAGGCCATAGCCGCGGTAGCCCATGGCGATCTTGGCGGCCAGCCGCAGATGCGATGTCACCAGCCGGTGCGCGGCCTCGGAATCCTGGCGGTCGGCCCAGGCCTTGGCCAGCATGTATTCCTCTTCCGGTTCCAGCAGCGGAAAGCGGCGGATTTCCTGAAGGTAGCGGTTCAGCCCCTGTTCGGGACTTGGCGCCGGAAGCGATTGATAGGTGCTCATTCTTTGCCCCCTGTTTGCCTGCCGGTGCCATCAGCCCCCGGCGGACCCATGCAGCTATGCTGGCCGATCCCCCGGTTCAAGGGCACCGCCGTCCCCTGCATAACACGCGATTGCGCCCGCGGTTCCCGCAGCCGGCAGATTTTGTTGTCCGTTCACGCGCTTGTCATACCCCCGTCAGGCCGGGCGGGCCGGTCGCCGGGGGCGGCGGGCCTCTGTCGCGCGGGCGGGCGCGGTCAGATCGGCACCCGTTCGCCCAGTTCGACCACGCGGTCGCGCGGCAGATGGTAGAAATCCGTGGGATCGGCGCCGAAACGGGCCAGCGCCACATAGATCCGGTCAAGCGCCAGTTCCGCCCGGCCGCCGCCGGTCGCCACGGCGCGACGGCGGCCAAGAAAGAAGGTCGAGGTCATGACGTCGAACTTCAGCCCGGCACGGCGGGCATGCGCCATGGCCCGGCTGACGTTCGGCGTCTCCATGAAGCCGAAGCGCAGGGTCAGGCGCTGGAACGGCCGGCCCAGCACCTCGACCGTGGCGCGTTCCTCCGCGGTGGCATAGGGCACGCGCAGGGTCTCGACCGTCAGAAAGACGGTCTGTTCATGCAGGACACGGTTGTGCTTGAGGTTGTGCAGCAGGGCCGAAGGCACGACTTCGGGGTCGTCGGTCAGGAAGAAGGCGGTGCCCGGCACGCGATGGGCCGAGCTTTTCTGCATCGAATGGACGAAACCCGCGACCGGCACCGCCAGCCGCGCGGCCCGCGCCGCCACCGCCTGCGTGCCCCGCCACCACGACCACATCAGAAAGCCCGCGATCGCCGCAACCACCAGCGGAACATAGCCGCCATCCTGAACCTTGGTCAGGTTCGAGGCAAGGAACACGAATTCGACCGCCGCGACCGGCGCGGCAAGCGCGATCGCCACGACCGGGCGCAGACGGCGCGCGAAGATCAGATAGAGGACAGCCAGCACCGTGGTCAGCACCATGGTCCCCGTCACCGCGATGCCATAGGCCGAGGCCAGCGCCGCCGAACTGCCGAAGGCAAGGACCAGCCACAGCACGCCCGCCAGCAGCAGCCAGTTCACCGCGCCGATGTAGATCTGCCCGCTCTGCCCTTCGGCGGTGTGGCGAATCGACAGCCGCGGCAGGAAGCCCAGCTGGACCGCGCCCCGCGCCATCGAGAAGGCGCCGGTGATCACCGCCTGCGCGGCGATCACGGTCGCCAGAGTCGTCAGCGCCACCAGCAGCGGCAGCAGCCCGCGCCCGACCATGCCGAAGAACGGATCGCCCGCCGTTTCAGGATGGGCCAGCACCAGCGCGCCCTGCCCCATGTAGTTCAGCACCAGCGCCGGCAGCACCAGTCCGAACCAGGCCAGCGTGATCGGGCGGCGGCCGAAATGGCCGAGATCGGCGTAAAGCGCCTCGCCCCCGGTGACGGCCAGAAAGACCGCCCCCAGCACGACGAAGGCCACGCCGGTGTGGTGGATCAGAAAGGACACGCCCCACCACGGATTCAGCGCGGCGAGCACCGCCGGCTCATCGGTCATGTGCCACAGGCCGATCGCGGCCAGCGTCAGGAACCACAGCGCCATGACCGGGCCGAAGAAGATCGCCACCCGCGCCGTGCCATGGCGCTGCACCATGAACAGCGCCAGCAGGATGCCGATGGTGACGGGCAGCACGAAATCGGCAAGCCCGGGCAGCATCAGTTCCGCCCCCTCGATGGCCGAAAGGACCGAGATCGCCGGCGTGATCGCCGCATCGCCGGTGAACAGCGCCGCCCCGGCGATGGCCAGAAGCAGCACCGGAACCGAGCGCCGGCCGATCGCCAGCCGCACCAGCGTGTAAAGCGCGAGGATCCCGCCCTCGCCCCGGTTGTCGGCCCGCAGCAGCGCGAAGACGTATTTCACCGTGACGATCAGCACCAGCGTCCAGATCAGCAGCGAAAGGAGACCCAGAACCGTGTCCGGCCCGGCCGGCTGGCCGGCACCGACGCCCGTCGCCCGCAGCGCCTCGCGAAAGGCATAGATCGGCGAGGTGCCGATATCGCCATAGACCACCCCCAGTGCCCCCAGCGCCAGCGCGGCCAGCCCCTGGCGATGGGTCTCGTCCTGGTGGATGTCGTCGTGGTCGCCGGCCTCGGCCCGATGTTCGGACCGGAGATAGTCGGCGATATCGATCGCGCCTTCGTCATTGGGCGGCAGGGCCGGACGACCCGCGTCGGCGCGGTTGTTGGCGGGCATCATGGCAGCGGTCACGTCGCGGTTTGAAGGAAGGGTGGCTGGAACGGAAAGCGGTTGAGAGGGATGTATTGCGGAAATCCCAGACGGGCGCCGCCCCCGCGACGCCTGATCCTCCGGTTCCGCCCTGATCCGTGCCGGCCCTCGCAGGGCGGCGGTCGCTCCGTCTTCGGCACCGGCTGTGCCGGCGCGCCGAACCTACGCCCGTCACAATGGCGTTACAAGCCGATTCCGCGATGCAGCATCGGCGGCCGCGCGGTGCGGCCTGCCCCCCGCCCCTCAGCCGCCGGCCGCGCCGGCCCTGAGGCCCGCCAGCAGACCGGCCATGTCGGCCGGCAGCGGGCTGCTGAAATCCAGCCGCTCCGCCGTCACCGGATGGTCGAACCCCAGCGAGGCCGCATGCAGGGCCTGCCGCGGAAAGCCTGCCGCCGCCTCGACCGCCGCCGTCCCGAGCGCACGCACCGACAGCCGGCGCCGGCCGCCATAGACCGGATCGCCGATCAGCCCGTGCCCCGCATAGGCCATGTGGACGCGAATCTGATGCGTCCGCCCGGTTTCCAGCCAGCAGTCGACCAGCGCCGCCTGGCCGGCGAACCCCTCGACCACCCGGGCGCGGGTGACGGCATGGCGCCCCTCGGGCGGCCAGCAGACCGCCTGCCGCTGGCGGTCGCTGCGGTGACGGGCAAGATTCGTGGCGATCTTCAGGATGCCGCCGGCCTCGAAGGTCACGCCGCGCAGGCCGTTCAGCCGCGGATCGGCGGCCGAGGGCACGCCCTGCACCAGCGCAAGATAGTGCCGCGTCACCGAATGCGCCTCGAACTGCGCGGCAAGCCCGTGATGGGCGCGATCCGACTTGGCCGCGACCAGAAGGCCGGTCGTCTCCTTGTCGATGCGATGGACGATGCCCGGCCGCCTCTCGCCGCCGATCCCCGACAGGCTGTCGCCGCAATGATGCAAAAGCGCATTGACCAGCGTGCCGCCTGGGGTGCCGGGGGCCGGATGGACGACCATTCCCGCCGGCTTGTCGATCACGATCAGATCGGCATCCTCATAGACCACGTCGAGCGCGATGGCCTCGGGGCGCGCGCGCCCCTCGGCCGCGGGGCCGGGGCGGATCTCGTAGATCTCGCCCGGGGCGGCACGCGCCTTTGGATCGGTCACGGCAAGGCCGCCGCGCGTGACCGCGCCCTCGGCGATCAGGCGCATCAGCCGCGAGCGCGACAGCGCCGCGGCCTCTGGCACGGCCGTCGCCAGCGCCTTATCAAGGCGCGACGGGGCGTCCGGCCCCAGCGTGACGGTCACGATCCCGTCGGTTTCGTCGTCGAAAGGCTCGTCCAATGGCCCCTGTCCCCGATGCCGCCCCGGAAGACGGCGCGCTGCCGCCGTCGCTTGCAATCCTGAAATGGCTGGTGATCCTGCTGACGCTCAGCATGATCGGCGCTGTCATAACGGTGGTCTGGCTGCTTGTCACCCGGATGCCGCTGGCCATGGGCCGCGGCCCGGTGGTGCCGGCCGAACTGGCGCTGCCCGCGGGCGAGAAGGCCGAGGCCGTGACCTTCGGGCGCGGCTGGACGGCGGTCGTCACCCGGTCGGGGCGGCTTTTGCTGTTCAACGCCGACGGCAGCCTGCGCCGGGAGGTGCCTGTCGACCCTGACCCCGCGCCGGAACCCTCCTCCGCCCCCTGACGCGGGGACCGGCCGGCGATCCGGCATCTAGCGAACGGACGGGATCGGCCCTTCGGCCCGGCCATGGATGAACTGCTGGACGTAAGGGTCTGGAGTGTCGTCCATTTCCTGAACCGTCCCCGTCCAGCGTACCAGCCCGCCATGCAGCATCGCCACCCGGTCGGCGATGGCGCGCACCGAGGTCATGTCATGGGTGATCGTCATCGCGGTCGCGCCCATCTCGGTCACGATCTCGCGGATCAGATCGTTGATCACGCCCGACATGATCGGGTCGAGACCCGTCGTCGGCTCATCGAAGAAGATCACCTCCGGCTCGGCCGCGATGGCACGGGCCAGGCCCACCCGCTTCTGCATGCCGCCCGACAGTTCGGCCGGATAAAGATCGGCCACCTGCGGGCCGAGGCCGACGCGGCGCAGCTTTTCGATGGCGACCTCGCGCGCGGCATCGCGCGGGCGTTTCAGCCGGCCGCGCAGCAGGCGGAAGGCGACATTCTCCCAGACCCGGAGCGAATCGAACAGCGCGGCACCCTGGAACAGCATGCCGAACCGCGCCAGGAAGGCATCGCGCTCGGCCCGGCTGACATCCTCGCCTTCCAGCGTGATGCGTCCCGAATCGGGTGTCACCAGCCCCAGCACGCATTTCAGCAGCACCGACTTGCCGGTGCCCGAGCCGCCGATGATCACCATGCTTTCGCCACGCGCGATCGACAGGTTCACCCCCTGAAGCACCCGGTTGTCACCGAAGGCCTTGGTCACGTCGGTCAGGGTGATCATCGCGGTCATGCCTGGAAGAACAGCTCTGTCAGGACATAGTTGGCGGCCAGGATCAGGACCGAGGCCGCGACCACCGCGCTTTTGGTAGCCGCCCCAACGCCCTGCGCGCCGCGCCCCGAGGTCATGCCGTGATAGCAGCCCATCAGCGCCACGAGAAAGCCGAAGACCGCCCCCTTCACCAGACCCGAGCCGATGTCCCAGGTCTGCAGGAACTGCACCGTGTTCTTCAGATAGGTGGCGGAGTTGAAGTCGAGCCGGGTGATCCCGACCAGCCAGCCGCCCATGATCCCGATGGCATCGCCGGCGCCGACCAGCACCGGCACGGTCAGCGTGGCCGCGAGAATCCGCGGCACGACGAGATATTTGAACGGGTTGGTCGACAGGGTGACAAGCGCGTCGATCTGCTCCGTCACCTTCATCGTGCCGATTTCGGCGGCGATGGAACTGGCGACACGCGCGGCAACCATCAGCCCGCCCAGAACCGGGCCAAGCTCGCGCGCCATGCCGATGGCCACGATCTGCGGCACCACGGCCTGCGCGTCGAAGCGCGAGCCGCCGGCGTAGATCTGCAGCGCCAGCGCGCCGCCGGTGAAGATCGCGGTCAGGCCCACGACCGGCAGGCTGAACCAGCCGATCTGCAACACGGCCTGGCCGAATTCGCGCAGATAGAACGGCGGGCGCAGCAGATGGCCAAGCGCCGTCGCCGCGAAGATCGCCACCCGGCCCACGGCGGCCAGCATCGCCAGCACCGGCCGGCCCAGCGCGGCCAGCGCGGCGGCCGATCCGTCGAGGAGTGCCGTCATCCGCGCGCCTCTTGATAGCGGCGGTCGTAGCGCGCGCCGAGCGATGTCAGGATTTCATAGCCGATGGTGCCGGCCACATCGGCCAGATCGTCCGGCGTCTGATGCGCGCAGAGGATGTCGAGCGTCCGCGGCACCTCGGGCAGATGCGTCACGTCGACGGTGATCATGTCCATCGAGACGCGCCCCACCACCGGGCAGGGCGTGTCGCCGTCCCAGAGCATCGCCTTGCCCGAAAGGCTGCGCAGCAGCCCGTCGGCATAGCCGGCCGCCAGCGTCGCGATCTGCGAGGGCGCCTCGGCCTCCCAGGCGGCGGCATAGCCGACCACTTCGCCGGGTGCGACCTCGCGCGTCTGGATCACCGGCAGCGACAGGGTGACGACGCGCTCGGCCATCTCGAACGGCCGCCCGCCGAAAAGGCCGATGCCGGGCCGCGTCAGGTCGAAGTGATATTCCGGCCCGAGCAGGATGCCGCCGGTCGCCGCAAGGCTGCGCGGCAGGCCGGTGCCGTCGGTCATCTCGTGGAAGGTGGCAAGCTGCTGGCGGTTCAGCGGATGGTCCGGCTCGTCTGCGCAGGCCAGATGGCTCATCAGCATCACCGGCCCGGTCTCGACCAGGATCGGCGCCACCGCCTGCCATTCCAGCATCTCGACGCCCAACCGGTTCATCCCGGTGTCAAGCTGCACGCCGAAGGGATGGCCGGGCAGCGCCTCCAGATGGCGGGTGATCTGTTCGAGGCTGTTCAGCATCGGCGTCAGGTCGAGATCCGAGATCATCTCGGTATCGCCCGACATGTGGCCCGACAGGATGTTGACCTGCGGCCCCGGCCCCAGCGCCTGCCGGACGGCGGCGCCCTCTTCGGCGGTGGCCACGAAGAACCGCCGCGCACCGGCCCGCGCCAGCGCCCGCACGACCCTGGCGGCGCCCAGGCCATAGCCATCGGCCTTCACCACGGCCGCGGTCTGCACCGTGGGGGCGGAAAGCCGGTCCAGCGCACGCCAGTTTTCGGCGATGGCGTCGAGATTGATGGTCAGGGATGCGGTAGCCATGGTTCGGCCTTTCTCGGCACGGCGGGGGCGATGGTCAAGGGGGAAAGCCGCCCCGCAAGCGGCTGCGGGCCGAATGGTGCGGGGATCGCGCAGGATCCGGGAACGGGCCAGCGCGCAGGCAGGACCCGGGGGCAGGATCGCGCGCCTGCGCGCCGCACCCCTTTCCGCCGCGTCCGGCCGTGCGCTCAGGCCCGTTCAAAGCCGATGCGGCGGCGCAGGAACTGGATCGCCCGGTCGCTGACCTGCGCGGGATCGCCGGTGGTCAGGAAGCGCGCCTCGGTTCCCGGGCCAAGGAACTCGGGCCGGCGCCGGAGATAGTCGGCAAGCGAGGCCGCCACCAGATCGGCCTGGCTGAACACCTTCACCTCGGGGCCGAGTGCTGCGCGGAAGGTCTTTTCCAGCAGGGGATAATGCGTGCAGCCCAGGATCGCGGCCTCGGGGCGGGGCATCCGGCGTTTCAGCGCCTCGACATGGCTGCGCACCAGCGCCTCGGCCAGGATCTCGTCGCCCTGCTCGATCGCATCGACCAGCCCGCCGCAGGGCTGGGCCTCGACATCGACGCCGATGGCGCGAAAGGCAAGCTCGCGCTGGAAGGCGCGGCTGGCCACGGTGGCGGGGGTGGCAAACAGGGCGACATGCTGCACCGCCACCTCGCGCGGCGGCGAATTGTCGCCCCACTGCCGCTCGGTCAGCGCCTCGATCAGCGGCACGAAGACGCCCAGCACCCGCTTGTCGGGGGGCACCCAGGTCTCCTGCATCCGCCGCAGCGCCGCGGCAGAGGCGGTGTTGCAGGCCAGGATCACCAGATCGCAGCCTTCCTCCCACAACCGCTCGGTCGCGGCGCAGGTCAGCCGGAAGATGTCGTCGGCATCGCGCACGCCATAGGGCGCATGCGCATTGTCGCCGAAATAGACGAAGGGCACCTGCGGCAACTGCCGCGCCACGGCGTCAAGCACGGTCAGCCCGCCCAGACCCGAATCGAAGATTCCCACTGCCATCTGCCTGCCCCCTGCCCCGTTGCCCGGTTCTTGCGCGCCCGCCCGCGATCATAGGCGCCCGCGCCGGGCGACGAAAGCCTTTGCGGCCGGCCGCCGCCCGGCACGGGGAAATTTCGCCGTCGCGCCGCATTTTGGCGGGATCGGCTTTCCCCACCGGGCCTGGCCTGTGATAGGGTGCGCGCGCATTCGAAAGGCGGGACAATGGACTGGGACAAGCTGAGGATCTTCCACGCGGTGGCCGACAAGGGCAGCCTGACCCATGCGGGCGAGGTGCTGCACCTGTCGCAATCGGCCGTCAGCCGCCAGATCCGCGCGCTGGAGGAAAGCCTGGCCGCCACGCTGTTTCACCGCCACGCCCGCGGGCTGATCCTGACCGAACAGGGCGAATTGCTGTTCGAGGCGACGACGCAGATGGTCAAGCGGCTGGACGCCACCGCCGCGCGCATCCGCGACAGCGAGGACGAGGTGCTGGGAGAGCTGCGCGTCACCACCACCACCGGCTTCGGCACGCTCTGGCTGGCGCCGCGGCTGGCCCGGCTATACGAAAACTATCCGGCGCTGAAGATCGATCTGATGCTGGAGGAGCGCGTGCTCGACCTGCCGATGCGCGAGGCGGATTTGGCGATCCGCATGAAGGAGCCAAGCCAGGCCGACCTGATCCGGCGCCGGCTGATGAACATCCGCATGCGGCTTTATGCAACCCGGGGATATCTCGACAAGTATGGCGTGCCGGCCAGCCTGGCCGAGATGTCGCAGCACCGGCTGATCTGCCAGCATCCCGGCACCGCGCAGGTGGCGGCCGGCGCGCTGCTCGTGCAGCAGATCATGGCCCATGACATCCCCTCGACGCTGCATGTGAACAACTATTTCGGCGTGCTGCAGGGGGTGCTCAACCATCTCGGCATCGGCGTGCTGCCCGATTACGTGACCGAGGACAGCCCCCAGCTTGTCCGCGTGCTGGAAGATGTCGAGTCGGGCGAGGTGCCGGTGTTTCTGGCCTATCCCGAAGAATTGCGGCATTCCAAGCGGGTGGCCGCCTTCCGCGACTTCGTGATGGACGAAATCGCCAGCTACCGCCGCGCCAACCCCGCCTGACGGCCCGCGATTCGACGGCCGCGACCGAGCCATGCACCCTCTGCATGACAGCCATGCTGCATATGCGGCATGGTTGCCCTTGCAGCGCGCACATCCAGCCCATAAATGTTGCAGCGAGGCGCGGATCGAGGCAACTCTCTCGCGTCTCACCTCCCTGTTGGACTTGGGCCGGGCTCACGCTCGGCCTTTTTTTTGGTCGTCGCCGGATTTTCGGGCCATTGTCCGGCCATCCCCCTTCCGTCCCGGCGCCCTTCCCCTTTGTGGCAGTTTCGTCTAGGACGCGCGCAACCCCAGTGAAGCGCCGAGGCACCGCGATGAGCGAACCCGAAATCACCCCCGAACTGGTCGCCGCACACGGGATCAAGCCCGACGAATGGGACCGGCTGCTGGAGATCCTCGGCCGGCGGCCCTCGTTCACCGAACTCGGGATCTTCTCGGCGATGTGGAACGAGCATTGTTCCTACAAATCGTCGAAAATCCATCTGAAGAAGCTGCCGACCAAGGGCCCGCAGGTGATCTGCGGGCCGGGCGAGAACGCCGGCGTCGTCGATATCGGCGATGGCCAGGCGGTGATCTTCAAGATGGAAAGCCACAATCACCCCAGCTACATCGAGCCGCATCAGGGCGCCGCGACCGGGGTCGGCGGCATCCTGCGCGATGTCTTCACCATGGGCGCGCGCCCCATCGCGGCGATGAACGCGCTGTCCTTCGGCCTGCCGTCGCATCCGAAGACCGCGCATCTGGTCAAGGGCGTGGTCGAGGGGATCGGCGGCTATGGCAATGCCTTCGGCGTGCCGACCGTGGGCGGCGAGGTGCGCTTCCATGCCGCCTATAACGGCAACTGCCTCGTCAATGCCTTTGCGGCCGGCCTCGCGGATGCGGACGCGATCTTCTATTCTGCGGCCTCGGGCGTCGGCATGCCGGTGGTCTATCTCGGCGCCAAGACCGGGCGCGACGGCGTGGGCGGCGCCACCATGGCTTCGGCCGAATTCGACGACACGATCGAGGAAAAGCGCCCGACGGTACAGGTGGGCGATCCCTTCACCGAAAAACGCCTGCTGGAAGCCTGTCTGGAACTGATGAAGACCGGCGCCGTCATCTCGATCCAGGACATGGGGGCGGCCGGCCTGACCTGTTCGGCGGTCGAGATGGGCGACAAGGGCGGCCTCGGCATCCGGCTGCAACTGGACAACGTGCCGCAGCGCGAAACCGGCATGACCGCCTATGAGATGATGCTGTCGGAAAGCCAGGAGCGCATGCTGATGGTGCTGCGCCCCGAGAAGGAGGCCGAGGCGCGGGCGATCTTCGAGAAATGGGACCTCGACTTCGCCATCGTCGGCGAGACGATCCCCGAGGACCGCTTCGTGATCCTGCACGGCAATGCGGTGAAGGCCGATATCCCGCTGTCGAAACTGTCGTCCAGCGCACCGGAATACGACCGCCCCTGGGTCGAGACGCCGAAACCCGCCGCCCTGGGCGAGATCCCGGACATTGGCCCCATCGACGGGTTGCGCGCCCTGATCGGCAGCCCGTCCTATGCCCACAAGGGCTGGGTCTACGAACAATACGATGCCCAGGTCGGCGCCGACACAGTGGTGACACCGGGCCTGCCGGCCGGCGTGGTGCGCGTTCACGGCACGGCGAAGGCGCTGGCTTTCACCAGCGACGTGACCCCGCGCTATGTGAAGGCCAATCCCTACGAAGGCGGCAAGCAGGCCGTGGCCGAGGCCTATCGCAACCTGACCGCCGTCGGCGCCCGGCCGCTGGCCACCACGGACAACCTGAACTTCGGCAACCCCGAAAAGCCCGAGATCATGGGCCAGTTCGTCGGCGCGCTGAAAGGCATCGGCGAGGCCTGCGCCGCGCTCGACATGCCGATCGTCTCGGGCAATGTCTCGCTCTACAATGAAACCGACGGTCAGCCGATCCTGCCCACGCCCACCATCGGCGCCGTCGGGCTGCTGCGCGACCTCGACATGCTGATCGCCGGCCGGGCGCAGCCGGGCGATCTGGCGATGCTGATCGGGGTGACGCGCGGCCATCTCGGCCAGTCGGCGCTGCTGGCCGAGGCTTTCGGCATCGAGGCCGGCGACGCCCCGCCGGTCGATCTGGTGGCCGAACGGCGGCACGGCGAATATCTGCGGGCGAACCGCGGCCTTGTCCGCGCGGCAACCGACCTTGGCGACGGCGGGCTGGCGCTGGCGGCCTTTGAACTCGCCGAGGCGGCGGGCACCGGCATCTGGCTTGAGATCGGCGATATCCCCGGCCTCTTCGGCGAGGATCAGGCGCGCTATCTTCTGGCGGTCGCGCCGGAAAACCTGCCCGCCCTGCAAGAGGCCGCGGGCGACCTGCCGGTGGCTGTGGTGGGCCAGTTCGGCGGCGAGCTGGTGGCCTTCGGCGCCGATTGCGCCCCCCTGACCGGGCTTTCTCGGCTTTACCGCAGCGCCTTTGCCGCGACGGTCGGCGTCTGATGCTGCAACCGGCCGGGCCAGGGGATCACGACCTGATCGCCCGGCTGTGGCAGGCGCCCGAACAGGCACGCTGGATCGAGCCGCCGGACGAGGGCGAGATCGCGGCCGCCATATCGCGGGGACATGCCTTCCTCTGGCATCCGGCCACGGGCGGCATCGCGGGCTTTGCCGTGATCATGACCTGGGTGCCGCGGGTCTATGGCCTGGCCGCGCTGGTCAGCACGGTCAGGGGTCAGGGCGCCCCCCTGTTGCGCGCCCTGCTGGCGCAGGTTTTCGGCCCGCTCGGCGCCCACCGCATCGGGCTGGACGTGACGGCCGACAATGCCCGCGCCATAGCACTTTACGAACGCCTGGGCTTTCGCCACGAAGGGCTGATCCGCGAATGCTGGCAGCGGCCGGCCGGCGATTGGGTCGACTGCTGCCTGATGGGGATGCTGGCCCGCGAAGCCCGCGCCCCTTCGACCCCGCGGCCGGCGACCGCACCATGACGGAGCCCGCCCCATGACACCCGCAGCCCCGCGCCCGCCCGAGAGGCTTCGTTCCGCCGCGCCCGGCGATTTCGCCTTCATCCGCAGCCTGACCACCCATGCCGATTATGCCCCCTTCATCGGCGATGCCGACGAGGACCAGCTTGCGCAATGGGCGGCAAGCCCGAACGCCCGGGTGCTGGTCTGGCAGGGTGACGGCGCCCGCGGCTTTGCCGTCTTCCGCGAGATCGGCGACCCTTCGGGCCGGATCGAACTGTTTCGCCTCGCACTCGACCGGACCGGCGGCGGGAACGGCGCGGCCTTCCTGGCCGATCTGCTGGACCATGGCTTCAACACGCTCGGCGCGCGGCGGATCTGGCTCGACGCCTCGGGCGAGAACCCCCGCGCGATGGCGCTCTACGAGGCCATGGGGTTCCGGCGCGAGGGGATATTGCGCGCCCACTGGTTCCGCCCGGGGCTTGGCCGGGCGGTCGATCTGCACCTGTTCGGCCTGATGCGCGACGAATGGCCGGGGGGCGGCGCCTGAACCCGCTCTTGCGGGGCAATGCCGCAGGGCTTACATCTTTCCGAAAATGAGGAGGCCCCGATGCCGATCGAAGGCAAGGATATCGAGGCGCTGATCCGGGAAAGCTTTCCGGAGGCGCGGATCACCATCACCGACCTTGCCGGGGACGGCAACCACTGGGCCGCCGAGGTGATCGACGAGAGCTTCCGCGGCATGAACCGGGTGCAGCAGCAGCGCGCGGTCTATGCCAGCCTGAAGGGCAAGATGGACGGCGCCCATGGCGAACTGCACGCCCTGGCGCTGACGACGAAGGCGCCGGAATAACCGCGGGGCCCGATATCCCGCAGCCCCGGGGCGATGCGGGATATCGGGGATTTCTGAAACATGGCGGCGGTTTCCGGCGCCGCGAATGCCGGACGGACCGCCGGCGAGCCGAAAGGGAAACGACATGACCGCACAGGACCAGATCCGCGACACGATCGGGAAGAACGACGTGGTGCTTTACATGAAGGGCACCAAGACGATGCCGCAATGCGGCTTTTCCTCGCGTGTGGCGGGGGTGCTGAACTACATGGGGGTCGCGTTCCTCGACGTCGACGTGCTGTCGGACCCCGAGGTCCGTCAGGGGATCAAGGATTTCTCCGACTGGCCGACGATTCCGCAGCTTTACGTCAAGGGCGAATTCGTGGGCGGCTGCGATATCGTGACCGAGATGACGCTTTCTGGCGAACTGGACAAACTGTTCGAAAGCAAGGGCGTGGCCTTCGACAAGGATGCCGCCGACAAGATCCGCGCCGCGAACGCCTGACCGGCCGCGCACGCCTGCCGAAAGGCCCGGCATCATCCCCGGGCCTTTCCCCGGCGCAACGCTTGCCTTGCGCCGGGAGGTCGGGCATGACCGGCGTGATACAGTTCCGCAGGCCCCGCATGACAAACCGCATCTGCCAGATCGAGATCGACGAGAAGGGTCTTGCCCGGCCCACGCCGGAAATCGAGCAGGAGCGCCGCGTCGCGGTCTTCGACCTGCTGGAGGACAACAGCTTCGGCCTGCCGGCCCGCGATGGCCACATGACGCCGGCCGGCCCCTACCGGCTGCATCTTGGCATCCGCGACGGGCGGCTGGTGTTTTCGGCCCGGACCGAAGGCGACATGCCCGCCGGCGAGTTCCACCTGAGCCTCGGCCCGTTCCGCCAGGTGGTGAAGGATTATTTCCAGATCTGCGAAAGCTATTTCGAGGCGGTGAAACGCCTGCCCCCCAGCCAGATCGAGGCGATCGACATGGCCCGGCGCGGCATCCACAACGAGGGGGCCTCGATCCTTCAGGAACGGCTTCAGGGCAAGGCCGAGGTCGATTCCGCCACCGCGCGGCGCCTGTTCACCCTGATCTGTGTGCTGCACTGGGGCTGATGGTGGCGGCATTCCCGCAGTCCGTGCTGTTCTGCTGCGACCACAATGCGGTCCGTTCGCCGATGGCCGAGGGGCTGATGAAACAGCTCTACGGCCACCGCGCCTATGTGCAGTCGGCGGGGGTGAAGAACGACATGGAGGTCGACGGCTTTTCCATCGCCGTCTGCAAGGAGATCGGCATCGAGATCGAGCGCCACCGCTCGCGCAGCTTCGAGGAGATGCAGGAATGGGGCGACGATCTCGGCCAGTTCGACCTCGTGGTGGCGCTGAGTCCGGCCAGCCAGCGCCAGGCGCTGGAACTGACGCGCTGGCACCACCTCGATGTGGAATACTGGCCCATCCTCGACCCGACCGGCCTTGGCGAGACGCGGGAAGCGAAGCTTTCGGCCTATCGCCAGGCCCGCGACCAGATTCGCGACCGGATGGTCGCCCGCTTCGGCCCGCCGCTGATCGACTAGTGCCGCCGCTTCCGCCCCCCGCGGCCGGCCGCGGGACCGGACCGGCGCGTGCGGCCTTGCGTCGCTTTCGCCGCAGGCCATTGCGCTTTTTGCCCTTTCCCGCAGCGCCCGGCCCGCTATCCTTGCCCCCGAACCCCAGGGAGCCGCCATGTCCGCCGCCGACAAGACCCGCAAGCTGATCGAAACCTATTACACCGCCTTCAACGCGCTGGATCCCGCCGGCATGACCGCGCTGGTGACGGAAGATGTCGAGCATCGGACGAACGAGGGCGACATTCGCCGCGGTCGCGCGAAATTCGCCGAATTCGGCGCGCATATGGGCGTCAGCTATCGCGAGGATCTGCGCGATATCGTGATCTTCGTGAACGAGGACGGCAGCCGCGCCGCCGCCGAATTCACCGTCCACGGCGAATATCTGCAAACCGACCCCGGCCTGCCGGAGGCGCGGGGCCAGCGCTACACCCTGCCCGCCGGGTCCTTCTTCGACCTGCGCGATGGCCGGATCGCGCGGATCACCACCTTTTACAACCTGGCCGACTGGATCCGGCAGGTATCGGCATGACGGTCGAGGTCCGCGCCCTGACCGGCCCGGCGCTGGAGGCGGCGCTCGACGATCTGGCCTGGCTGCGGATCGCCGTCTTTCGCGACTGGCCCTATCTCTATGACGGCTCGCTCGACTATGAGCGCGCCTATATGCAAACCTACCGCGACAGTCCGGGCGCGCTTCTGGTGGCGGCCTTCGACGGCGACCGCATCGTCGGTGCCTCCACCTCGACCCCGATGGAGGATCACGCCGCCGAATTCGCCGCGCCGATGAAGGGCACCGGCATCCCGCTCGACCGCATCCTTTACGGTGCCGAATCGGTCCTGTTGCCCGCCTATCGCGGTCAGGGCCTCGGCCACCGCTTCTTCGACCTGCGCGAGACGCATGCCCGCGCCCTCGGGCGCAGCCATGTCGCCTTCTGTTCCGTCCTGCGCCCGGCCAGCCATCCGATGCGCCCGGCGCAGTACCGCAGCAACGATGCCTTCTGGCAAGGGCGCGGCTATGCCACCCTGCCCGGCGTTCTGGCCGAATTTTCCTGGCGCGATGTCGGCGATGCGGCCGAGACGACCAAATCCCTCCAGTTCTGGATGCGCGCGCTCTGACAGGCGGGGCGGCGGCCGGGATCGGTCCGGCGGCGGTGACGGTGACGGTGCCGGGCCAATCGCGGCCCTCCGGGCAGATTCCCCTTGAAACCCCGCCGCATCGGGCGCATATGCCCCGCAGACAGCCCGCATTTTCTGCGGGCACCCCCCTATCCGGAGTGACCATGGCCAAGGAAGACATTCTCGAATTCCCCGGCGTCGTGAAGGAACTCCTGCCCAACGCGACGTTCAAGGTCGAACTCGACAATGGCCATGAGTTGATCGCGACGATGGCTGGCAAGATGCGCAAGAACCGCATCCGTGTTCTGGCCGGCGACAAGGTGCAGGTGGAAATGACGCCCTACGATCTGACGAAGGGCCGCATCAACTACCGCTTCAAGTAAATTGAAGCTGATACTCGGCAGTGCCTCGCCGCGCCGGAAGGAACTTCTGGCGCAGATGGGTCTGGTGCCCGACCTGATCCTGCCGCCCGATATTGACGAAGATCCCCGCAAGGGCGAACTTCCGCGCGCCTATGCCGCGCGTCTGGCACGGGAAAAGGCGGTCGCCGTGCCGTCCGGCCCTGATGACATCGTGCTCTGCGCCGATACCACCGTGGCGCTCGGCCGCCGTATCCTCGGCAAGCCCGCCGATGCCGGCGAGGCGGCGGCTTTCCTCGCCCTGCTGGGCGGGCGGCGGCATCAGGTGATCACAGCCGTCGCAGTCCGGCGCGGCGACCTGATCCGGCTGCGCGAGAACATTTCCGTGGTGAAGATGAAGCGACTGTCGGATGCCGAGATGAATGCCTATCTCGCCAGTGGCGAATGGCGCGGCAAGGCCGGCGGCTACGGCATCCAGGGCCTGGCCGGGGCATTCATCCCTTGGATCTCGGGCAGCCATTCCGGCATCATGGGCCTGCCGGTCGCCGAAACCGCCGCCCTGCTGGCGGCGGCGGGCTGGCCGGTCTGGAGCCTGTCATGAAGGGCCGCGTGCTGCTTCTGGGTGCCCTGCGGGGCCGTGCCGCGGCCGCGCTGATGGTCGACGGCCGGCTGGAAGATTTCGCCATCGACGCCGAGGGCGATGCGCCGGCGCCGGGCGCGATCTACCGCGCCGTCGCCGACCGGCCGATGAAGGGCCAGGGCGGCATGTTCCTGCGCCTGCCCGGCGGCGAGAAGGGCTTCCTGCGCCAGACCTCCGGCATCGCGCCGGGCCAGCGCCTGCTGGTCCAGGTCAGCGGCCCGGCCGAGGCGGGCAAGGCCCTGCCCGTGACCACCCGCCTGCTGTTCAAGTCGCGCTTCGCGATCCTGACCCCCGGCGCGCCCGGGCTGAACGTCTCGCGCAAGATCCGCGACGAGGCGGCGCGCAGTGAGCTGGAGGCGGTCGCGGCTGCGGGCATGGACGGCGCCGACGAGGCGCTGGGGCTGATCCTGCGGTCGGCCTGCCTCGGTGCAGAGGCGGAGGAGATCGCCGCGGACCTCGCCGCGACCCGCGCCCTTGCCGAGGCCGTTCTCGCCGATACTGCGGGCGAGCCGGAACTCCTCCTCGATGCGCCCGGCGCGCATGACCTCGCCTGGCGCGACTGGCTCGATCCGGCGCCCGACGAGGTGGTGGAGGCCGCCGAAAGCCTTGCCGATCACGGGGTGCTCGATGCGGTCGAGGCGCTCCTGTCGCCGCGTGTGGCGCTGGAGGGCGGCGGCCACCTCTGGATCGAGCCGACGCGGGCGCTGGTGGCGGTGGATGTGAACACCGGCGCCGATACCTCGCCCGCGGCCGGGCTGAAGGCCAATGTCGCCGCCGCCCGCGACCTGCCGCGCCAGTTGCGCCTGCGCGGCCTCGGCGGCCAGGTGGTGGTGGATTTCGCGCCGATCCCCAAGCGGGACCGCCATATCCTCGACCAGGTGCTGAAGGCCGCGTTCCGGGCCGGGGGCGAGGCGAATCTCGCCGGCTGGACCGGCCTCGGCCTCTACGAACTGACCCGTCGGCGCGATCGCCCGCCCCTCTCGGAGGTGCTGAAATGACCTGCCCGATCTGCGGCAAGCCCACCGAACCGGCCTATCGGCCGTTCTGCTCGCGCCGCTGCGCCGATATCGACCTCGCCCGCTGGCTCGGCGGCAGCTACCGCATCCCCGGCCCCGACCTGGCCGAGGAACCCGCATCCCCCCCGCAAGACGAAAGCACCGACTGAGCACGTTTTGCTCTGGACAGCCCCCCCGCCCTTCGCTATCACCCGCCCACCCGACGGTGCCCAGATAGCTCAGTTGGTAGAGCAGCGGATTGAAAATCCGCGTGTCGCTGGTTCGATTCCGGCTCTGGGCA
>JBDHSO010000072.1:0-17863 GCA_039808125.1 Rhodobacter sp.
CTGACCGCACTTCGCGCGAAAGAACCGGCGCAAATTCCCGCCGTAACCGCCTGATCAGGTTGTTCAGCGCCAACTAAGTAGGGGTCTTGATGGCTCATGCGCGCAAGGACAAAATCGACACTGCGGCCGCGGTCCGCTATTTTTGGATGCAAGGCGCACCACGTCCGATTGCCTGTCCGATCAATCAGGATCGGGAGGACCATGATGGAGACCGAGCCCAAGGTCTCCCCTGGGTGAAGCCGTTGGGGCGGGCATCAGCACCAGAGACCGTCGAAAAATCACCACTGTGCGCTATCCACCTGTACGTTCACCAGACCCGGCGCTTGGCGGCTCGATATCAGCTCTTTTATACGCATCCACAGACGGCTCAGGCGGCAGGAGGTCAGTCGCGGGCTGACCACGCTCTGCCAACGACGGAATGCTCGCCACCATCCCGCCCTTTATCCAGCCGCAAGCCCGAATTGAACTTTCCCCATCAGGCAGGAAGGGGATGACCGAATCACTGCATTTTGGCAGACGACGTTCCCGCCGCCGGCAGTGAAGTCTCGTTCTTGTTGGTCAGATCAGGAGAGAACAGCGACGTTTCAGAGCTTTGTTATAGCTTTTCCAGCGCCCAGTCCGGTAGCGGGCGGGGGTCAGGCCCGGTCATACCAGGCCATTAAACCTCATGGATTCCCCCCATGACTCCCGTTCGCGGGCGAATTCGCAAACTCGCCGATCCGTTGCATGAACGTCGTGCCGGCATCGGTAGTTCAGACCCTTGTGGACCTGCGGAAATCGGCCCAACCTTCTATGACCGGGGCGCCTGACGAGCGCTCGGCGACGAGGTTCAGCCGTACCATGTCTTCGCCGTCGATCTCGCCGATATCCGATACGCTACCCCGATATACGATGACGTCTCCGGGCCAGGTCGCATCCTTGAACCGCACCTTGAACCGCGCCAGAGCCGCAACCGGCAACCAGCTTACCGCATAATTGGCGAGTAGTCCCGCGTGATACATTCCAATTCCGAACCAGGTCGGGAAGCCCATTTCCCGCGCTGCGAGGTTGTCATGGTGCGTTCCCTTGTAATTGCCCGCAGTAACCTGGAAACGAACGCAATCGGTCAAGGTATGCGGCGGCATGGTGATCGGACCGGGTGTGTCGCCCACATTCAGATCGGCGATTGCGGCCTGTTCGATCGCAGAGAACTGATCGCGCCGATCGCTTCTTGCCATGAAGGCCAGGGGTTCCGATGCTGTCGTTTCCGGCGGTGGGGTGTCGGGGTTCTCGTCCGCGGTGACCGAGGTTGCATATACCGTCATTCTGGGCTCGTTTGTCGCGGCATCGCGAAAATCGCTGCGCATCTTGTAAAAGGTCAGCTTGCCGCCTTTGCGCCCCTGCTTGGTCCAGATGCTGTCCACGCTGGTGCGCGCGATCAACTGATCTCCGGCCCGCGGAACCTCGCCGTGGAAAACGAACTCCTGCTCGGCATCGAGCGACACGACATAGTCCATGTTCAGCGCGGTGAGGGGCGTATCCTTGGGATCTTCGAGCATGTATCCCCAGAGATAGCCCGCCACGATGGGAAGCGTGGGAAACATGAACGGGGTTTTCCCCTCATGAAATTCGGGGCGAAACGCATGCACCGCAGCAGAATACTCGCGCTGTTTGCCCAGTTCGATGGGAAAGTCGAAATCCGGCCCTGAAAGACCGATGAACTTATCGAAAGACATTTCCAGACCTCACTCTGCTTGCTGTATCAGCGCATCGACTGCTGTGACCGTTCCGTCTCCGGCGACGATCAGCGGGTTTACATCCAGGCCTCGCAACCTTTCCCGGTTGGCCGCGCAATATTCGGACACGGCCCGCACAGCCGAATACACGGCCTTTCGGGTTGAGAGAGATTCGTTGTGCAGGACGCGGGCGTTGAGAACGAAATGCTCGAGTGCGGCGTCGGCGGCGGGCAGCAGCAGCACATCGGGCGCCGCAAACTCCTCGGTGTTCACGCCTCCCACTCCAAGCATCAGGGCATGTCCGAACCGCGGTTCGTATTTTACCCCGACGATGATTTCCGATCTTGCGCTCGTCACCATCTTCTCGACAAGCATCTGCTGGATCGAATGCCCTGCCGCGTTCAGCCTGCCGCGCATGGTATTGGCTGCGGCAATCACCTCATCGCGCGACCGAAGGTTCAGGGCCACCGCGCCCTGCTTCATCTTGTGGGCGAAAACCGGCTTCAGTACCTTGAGAACGACGGGAAACCCCAGATCTTCCGCCGCAGCCCCAGCCTCGCCCGCGCTGGTCACGATGCGCGAAGGTGGAACCGACAGCCCCAGCGACGCAAGCGCGGATTTCGCCTCCGCTTCATCAAGCAGGCTTGCGGATGCCGGCGGGGCGGGGTCTTTCGGCAGACCAAGCGGCGCGGCCTGATTGCGCGACTTCCAGTCATGCCAGTGGATCGCGTGATCTATTGCGCGCATGGTTTCCGGCAGCCCCATAAGCGGCGCGATTCCCAGATCGGTCAGCTTT
Source organism: Rhodobacter sp. (assembly GCA_039808125.1). Taxonomy (GTDB): domain Bacteria; phylum Pseudomonadota; class Alphaproteobacteria; order Rhodobacterales; family Rhodobacteraceae; genus Pseudogemmobacter. The sequence goes on from JBDHSO010000072.1 coordinate 2,512, forward strand.
TCCCGCTGATTGTAGGGAAGATGTTCCGGCATGGTGCAGGAGACAACGCCTGTCAGGTCCAGCTTCCGGCAGACACTGGTAAATGCATCGATCGACGGAGTGAAAAGCTCCGGTCGGCTGGATGGCGTTCCATCCGGATTCGGACGGATGGCAACAAGCAGTATCGCTATGTTATACTCGTCGGCAAGAAATGTCTCAAAGCAACGGGTCAATGATTCCTCATTGTCCATAGCAAGGACGTTCGTCCCGGTGTAGTGCGGATTGAAATCGAACGGATTTGAAACTGAGGCAAATTCGGGAATCAATTCCTTCAGCCTGACGACATTTTCGACAGCTGGAGGCGAGAATTCCAGAGCCAGCCCCGCAGCCGTATCGACCGCCAACGCCTTCTCGCCCCCGTTTACGGTCAGCAAAGCGGTTTTCCTGCCCCTGGGGGGTGCAGGGACAGTCAGCATCTTCAGCGTTTCATCGAACTCCGGCAGCGAATCGACCCGAATAACGCCGGTGCGTGCGAAAAGCGCGGTGATCATATCATCCCGCGCGACCATGGCGCCCGAATGGGTGGCCGCCAGTTCGGCTGATTGTGCGGTCTTCCCGGTCTTTAGCGCGACGATGGGAATCTCGCGGTGATTGGATCCTGCGATGATGTTCCCAAAACGAACGGGATCGCCGATATCCTCGGAGAAAAGACCGATCGCGGTGATGCGGGGATCATCCAGAAGATAGCCGATATAGTCCGAAACGGTCAGGACCGCCTGATTGCCGGTCGCGATCATCACCGCCGACCGGACAGAGCGCTGGTTGATCGCATAGTTGAAAAGAATGCCGCCACTCGACGACACGATCGCTATCCCGCTGTCCATCGGACGGGGCACATGACTTTGCGCGGGCCAAAGCGCCAGCCGGTCAAGATTGTTCAGGATGCCGTTCGCATTGGGCCCGACAAGGGCGTAGCTGCCGGCAATTCGCGACAGTTCTACCTGAGCGCGACGGCCCTCATCGCCAAGTTCTGCATAGCCGGCTGAATAACATACCGCACCACCGCCGCCCCGCTCGACCAATTGCGTGACAACACCGGGAATCGCGCTGTTCGGAACATTCAGAAAGGCGGCATCCGGGCCTTCCGGAAGATCGGCAACCGATTGAAAGACCGGAAAACCAGCGATTTCCCGGCGGGTCGGATGAACCGGCCAGAATTCGCCCCTGAACCCCGCCGAGCGCAGCATCTCGATCGCCGGCACATTGTTCTGGCCACCGACGAACGCGACATGCCTGGGGGCAAGCAGGCGGCCGAGGTTCATTTTCTTTTGGGGGTCATGCGCATCTACTAAAGAAGCGAAGGTATTGGTCATGAACTCTTATCCTGAGTTGTGGAACGACGAACCCGCCCGTCTCAGCACATCCTGTCGCGCTGGAAAGCGCATGTATGCCGACGCTGGTGTGTGCTGCCGTTATTGTGGAGTATCACCCGTGACTTCGTTACACAAGTTGACGGGCAGCAGGACTGCCCCCTATGCAGGACCGGCCCATCCCACGATCTTTGTGAGTGGAATGCCGGGAGGGGTCCCAGCGGGCTTGGCCGCCGCATTTCGTCCGGTAACGACCCGACGCATACGCTCTTTCATGACAAACGGTTCGCCGCACTGATTCCGGCCGTTGCGGCAAATCGTCGCGGCCGGCATGCGTTCTTCACCCCTCTTCAACACGAAGGTCTTCTGCACGTTTAAAGACCTCGATGCCCCCATCGCCCGGTTGTCGGTGGGGACCCGCACCGGGAGGCCGGACCTCCTGCATCATAACTGCCGGCACCGCAAGGTTGCCTTTGGGTAAGCCTGAGTCTAGCGTGATCTTGCCGCGCAAACCTCGTGTGGCCGCAAGCTCTCGATGATCCGCGTATGTGAGCCGATCTTTCATTCCTGTATTCGCGCTTTCCCGATGCGGACCGACAGTGCTTGATCCAGTTTGAGACGGAGTGTGGAAAATGGATAAAGAACTCGAAGCTCTCGCTCGCCAAGCGATTCGAGGGCGAATTTCCCGGCGCGATTTTCTTGGCAGGGCCAGCGCGCTAGGTGTTGGAGCGCTGTCCGCAACGTCGCTTCTAAGCACGGTCGCAAGCGCCCAGCCGATCAGGGGCGGACGTTTGCGGATGGGGCTCGTCGGCGGGGAAAGCACCAACTCGCTGGATCCCGCGGCTGCGACCATGGAGGTCCCGTTTCTTGCGACGCGGACCTATGGTGAAAAGCTCATGGACGTAAATCAGGATGGATCGCTCGACTTTCGCCTTGCCGTCTCGGCAGAGCCGGATGCAACGGCGACCACCTGGGCGTTCAAGATTCGCGATGGGGTGGAATTTCATGACGGAAAGACACTGACCGCCGACGATGTGCTGGCGACCGTCAACCGCCATTCCGATGAAAACACCAAATCGGGTGCGCTGGGTTCCCTGCGCGGGATCGAGAGCATGCGGGTCGATGGTGACATGTTCATCGTCAAATGCACGACACGAAATGCCGATCTGCCCTACATCATGGCCGACAAGCAACTTGTGATCCAGCCGAATGGCGGCTTTGACAATCCGGGCGCCGGCATTGGCACCGGCGCCTATCGCGTTACCTCCGAAAACCCCGGGGTCGGTTATGAATTCGAGAGGTTTTCGAACTACTGGGACGACAGCCGCGGGCATTTCGACAGCATTCAGATGATCGTCATCAACGACAATACCACGCGCGACGCCGCGATCCAGACAGCGCAGGTCGATGTCATCAATCGCGTGTCCCCCAAACTTGCAGATCTTCTGGGGCAGGCCCCGGGCGTTGTCGTCAAATCCACCAGGGGCAAGGCGCATTATGTGTTTCCGATGCAGTGCAACGCCGCGCCTTTCGACAACAACGATCTTCGGCTCGCCCTGAAATATGCCATTGACCGCGAAGAGCTTGTCGAAAAGGTTCTGAATGGCTACGGCGGGGTCGGCAACGATTTTCCGATCAACGCGGCCTATCCGTTGTTCGACGACAGCATCCCGCAACGGATCTACGACCCCGACAAGGCACGTGAGCATTATGCGAAATCCGGCCACGACGGCTCGCCGATCGTGCTGCAAATTTCGGACACCGCCTTTCCTGGCGTGATGGAAGCGGCCCAGCTCATGCAGCAGAGCATGGCTGCCTGCGGAATTCCATTGGAGATCAAGCGCGAACCGAGCGACGGTTACTGGTCGGAGGTCTGGAACAAGGTGCCGTTCTGCGCGAGCTACTGGAACGGTCGCCCGGTTCAGGATCAGATGTATTCCACCAGCTATCTTTCGGGTGCGGACTGGAACGAAACCAGGTTCAACAATCCGAAGTTTGACGAAATCCTTGTAGAGGCGCGGGGCGAACTCGACGAGGCGCGCCGCAAGTCGCTCTACAGCGAGGCCGCCTATCTGGTGCGCGACGAGGGCGGCGCCATCATCCCGATGTTCAACGATTTTATTGACGCGCTGCGCGACAACGTTCAGGGGTGGGAGACGAACGGGGCGGCACAACTCATGGACGGGTTGGTCATGACGAAATGCTGGTTCGCCTGAGCGCCTGCATTTGGCTGGTCGGGCGTGCGCTCTTGATGAGCGTTCGTCCGCCAGCGCTCTTGCTGGCAGGATGCCGCGGGTATTGCCGATAGTTCCATCAGATTCCGGCTCAAGCGATGTGGGGAGGGGGCGCTCGATTGAACCGCAACATGAAAGGAGCGCAGGACCGCTCATTGCGCCAAGCAAACCTTCTCCGGATGATGCGGCCGCGCCGGATCGCCTTTGTCGGCGGCCAGCAGATCGCTGGCCCGATCAACGCTTGCAGACGTGCCGGGTTCGACGGCGAGATCCTGGCGATCAATCCGACGCGCGATGCGATTGCCGGAATCCGCTGTATCCCTTCAATTCGCGATCTTGATGCGGCACCTGACGGCGCCCTCGTGGCGCTTTCGCCCACGGGCTCTATCGACGCCGTGGCCGAGTTGCGCAGCATCGGCGCGGGCGGGGCGGTGGTGATCGCTGCGGGGTTTGCCGAACTGGGTGCCGAGGGACGCGCGCGCCAGGATGCATTGTGCAGTGCCGCCGGAGACATGGCGCTTCTGGGGCCAAACTGCATGGGTATGCTCAACCAGTTCGATGGTGCAGCCATCTGGGGTGAGGATAACCATACAGAGCGGGTAGCAGGCTTCGGCTTCGCTATCGTCTCGCAAAGCGGCGCGCTGCCGTTCGGGATGACCAACGTCGAACAGGCGCTGCCGCTGGGCTATGTTTTCAGCGTTGGCAATCAGGCCGTGCTCGATATTGCGGATTGTATCGAGGCGCTTCTTGTCGATGAGCGGGTCCGTGCCATCGGTCTCTATCTCGAAGGTATCGAAAATGGTCCGGCGCTTGCTGCGGCCTGCGAGCGCGCGCTGACGAAACAGGTTCCGATCATCGCGATCAAGGGCGGCGATACCACTGCCGGCGGCAAGGTTGCGGCAAGTCACACCGCTGCGATGCTCGTCGAGCGCGATATCTGGGAAGCCTTCGCCGCGCGCTACGGCATTGTCGAGGTCAGGACCCCAAAGGCGCTTGTCGAGACGTTGAAATATCTGACGATCAGCGGCCTGCCCAAGGGAAACCGGGTTACGGCGGTGTCATTTTCGGGCGGGCTGAACGGACTTATCGCGGCTCAGGCGGGGGACGCCGGGTTGATCCTTCCCGAACCGGGGCCAGAAAATGCCGCAAAATTGCGCGCAATCCTACCAGAGAACATACCGATCGCGAATCCTCTGGATCTCAACGTGCCATTCCGGTCCTCGACCGGCATTTCGCTTGAGGATGGTGAAGCGATCGGGCGCAGCATCGCCCTGCTCGCAGAAGGGGTTTCCGATCAGGTCCTGTTCTTTCTCGATGTCCCCCGTGCCGATGAGGCCGGCCTCGATCACGCCTGGCTGCCCAGTATCGACGCGATGTTTCATGTGTCCAGAACCCTTGGCCTGCCTTGTGCAGTCTGCGGAATTCTGCCCGAGGGGCTTGAACCGGCCCTGAGGCGCCGGCTGATCGCCGGCGGTATCGCGCCGCTCCTTGGATATGGCGATACGTTGACAGCCGTCGGCGCAGCCACCCAGAGCGCAGCGGCACAACGGCGCATCAGGACGCCGGTGCCGCCATTGTTGTCGTTGCAGCACATGTCCGACAGTGGCGCCCATGTGCTCGATGAAGCTGCATCGAAGCGGGCGCTTGCGGGGTTTGGCCTGAAGGTGCCGAACTTTCGCTCCATATCCAGGGACGAGGTTCGAATGGCTGCCGCCGAACTGGGATTTCCGGTTGCGATCAAGGTGCTCAGCACCGAAATCCTGCACAAGAGCCGCGTCGGCGGAGTTCTGTTGAACCTCGATCATGATTCAGATGTGGAAACTGCCCTGTCCGGCATGATCGCGGTTCTCGGCGCCTCGGTTCCGGGGTTTCATGCCGATCGCTTTCTCGTCGAGCGAATGGTTGAAGGCGCCCGGGCAGAGTACATCATCGGGATCAAACGCCACCCCACGCTGGGATTGGCGCTGATGATCGGGCTCGGCGGCACCGCCGTCGAACAGCGCGCAACTTACAGGTCCATGCTGTTGCCACTGTCTTCCGGGACCTTGGAAACCGTACTTGCTGATCTTGGTGTCATACCGGGGAGCGCCGAGCATCGGGCGCTTGCCGAAGCCGCGCAGGCCGTCGCCGGCTACGCGCTGGCGAATTGCGCGAGGGTGCTTACACTTGACGTCAACCCCGTGATCGTGACGGCGAATGGCGAGGCTGTGGCCGCCGATGCGCTGATCGTCCTGTTGTCTGAAGGAAAGGCCTGATCCATGCCGGCTCGCGATCATATCGGTCTCGTTGGCCCGTCTTACGAGGTTCTCGTCGAACGCGGCAAAATACGGGAGTTCGCGCGCGCCATGCAGGCACCGCTCGATGAGTTCTTTCTGGATCCGAAAGCCGTGGTGCCGCCCACGTTCTTCGTATCTGTTCCCTACACTTGGGGATATTCTCTCGAACGCCCTCGCGGAACGGTCTTCGAGGGCTTCGATCACGATCTGTCCGTGCCATTGCATGCCGAGGAGTCGTTTGTTTTTCACGGCACTCCCCCGCGCGCGGGGGACCGGCTGATCGCGCGCACGATGCTGGAAAACGTCGTGGAAAAGAACGGCAGGAACGGCGGCGGCCTGACATTTCTGACCATGCTGACGGAATATCGCAATGCTGCGCAAAGGCTTGTCGTCGAACAGCGCTCCGTTACGGTTACGACAAGCCAGCGTCCCTCCGAAGGCGATTGGAAGCCGGAAGTTCCCACGTATCGACCGGCCTATTCGGCGGATCTCGACCCTGCCGACCCGTTCACAACGATCCGGCGCGCATCCTGGGATGAACTGACGGAGAGAGAGGGGCCGGGCGATTTTGACCTCGGGCCGCTTCTCGTGCGCGATATTGTGCGGTTCATGGGGGTGGTCGGCGAAGACAATGCCCTTCATTACGATGTCGCCTGGGCGCAGGCCAATGGCTATCCGGCCGTCTTCGGACTCGGCATGCATCAGGCCAGCATCCTGGCCTCCTACGCCGTACACTGGATTCCGCCGGAAACCGTCCGCGCCTTCAAGGCGCGATTCCGGTCGGTTTCCTGGCCCGGTGATCGTCTGCTCTATTCGGGAACGGTGCTGCGGAAGTACAGTGATCCCGGCGGCGCCCGCGTCGCAGATTTCAGACTGACCTGCTGCCGCCCCGATCAGATTCCTGTAGCAGAGGTAGAATTGCGCTGCGTCTTCGATGCGCCGTGAGGGATACCATCACCAACTCGGCACTTTGATCACACCCGTCAAGATGGTGCAATTTTCCCGGCGGTCTGCGGGCATGTTCGGGTGACTTTCGTGGTAGGACTGGGACTGGCCCCGATTTCCTCCTTGCGATCCAGGCGCATGGCTCGACCATCATGCACCGGCTGACGGATTGCCCTTTGGCCTGACCGGACCCGTTCTTGCACAGGAGGCACCGCAGATGGACAGGATCGCCATCATCAACACCATCATTGTCCCGAAGGACAAGCAGGACGCCGTCGCGGACCTGCAACTGGAGGTAGTGGCAGGGGTCAAGATGGACTGGCCGGGCTTCATCTCCCAACGGACACTCAAATCCGCCGATGGCACCAGGGTGACGACCGTTGAAGAATGGCGCGGCATGGACAGCCTGCAAGCCATCGTCGCCGATGTGCGGCGTGTCGCCCAGGAATTGACCGGATGACGGAGCATCTGGCTTGACCGCGCGGCGGATCGGGTTCTGGACAGCACGCGGCCCTTCGAAGCCGCGCGAGCCGGCGGCGGGTTGGCCGTCCAGGGTGCTGCGCGGTCGATTGTGAGGGTTCGTCAACGAGCGTCGCAAATTCGGCTATGCGATCGGGATCCAGCGAGCCTTGTGTTGCGGGACCGCGATGTTCGCAAGTCGAACGACTGTCCCGCTGACAGGCAGTTCCCGGCTGACGATCAGGCCGCATTCGGCAAGCTGGTCTTCGACATCTCCGGCGCTGAGCGCGACCCGATGAGAGGTCCGCTCAGCTCCGGCGTCGGTCCGCTGCGGGCGCGGCATGGCCACCGGGATCAGATGGCCATCCCGGACGCCGGTATCAGGCTTTGGTCTCGGTTCCTGCGTGGAAGTTGAATACCGCGCCTTCGCGGATGCCCGAAGGCCAGCGCGTTGTCATCGTCTTCAGGCGGGTGTTGAAGCGAACGCCCTCCATCCCGTGGATGTGGTGATCTCCGAACAGGGACCGCTTCCAGCCTCCGAAGGAGTGATAGGCTACCGGCACCGGGATCGGGACGTTCACGCCCACCATGCCGATCTTGACCCGGCTGAAGAAATCGCGCGCCGTATCGCCGTCGCGGGTGAAGATTGCGGTGCCGTTGCCGTATTCATGGGCGTTGATCATGGCGACCGCATCTTGGTATTCCGCAGCGCGAACCACCGAGACGACCGGCCCGAAGATCTCGTTCTGATAGATCGACATGTCGGTGGTGACGTTGTCGAACAGGCAACCGCCCAGGAAGAAGCCGTTTTCATAACCCTGCAGCCGCAGATCGCGGCCATCGACGATCAGTTTCGCACCGGCGGCCTCGCCCTCGGCGATATAGCCCTTGATGCGCTCCAGCGCCTCCTTGCTGATCACCGGGCCCATGTCCGAATTCGGATCGGTGCAGGGGGCCACGTTCAGCGCCTGGACGCGCGGCGCCAGCGCGCGAACCAGCCGGTCGGCGGTATCCTCGCCCACCGGCACCGCGACCGAGATCGCCATGCAGCGCTCTCCGGCCGAACCATAGCCGGCGCCCATCAGCGCATCGACGGCCTGATCCATGTCGGCATCGGGCATGATCACCATGTGGTTCTTCGCCCCGCACAGCGCCTGTACGCGCTTGCCGTTCGCGGTGCCGCGCGAATAGATATAGTGCCCGATCGCGGTCGATCCGACAAAGCTGATGCCATCCACCTGCGGATTGTCCAGAAGCGCATCCACTGCCTCCTTGTCGCCGTTGACGACGCTGAAGACACCGGCGGGCAACCCCGCCTCATGCAGCAGTTCGGCGATCCGCATGACGACCGAAGGGTCGCGTTCGGACGGTTTCAGCACGAAGGCGTTGCCGCAGGCCAAGGCCACCGGATACATCCAGAGCGGCACCATGGCCGGAAAGTTGAAGGGCGTGATCCCGCCCACCACACCCAGCGGCTGGCGGATGGAGAAACTGTCGACACCATTCGCGACCTGCTCGGAATATTCGCCCTTCAGAAGCTGCGGGATACCGCAGACGAACTCGACGACCTCGATGCCGCGGGCAATCTCGCCCTTTGCATCGGGGATTGTCTTGCCATGCTCGGTGGAAAGCAACGCCGCCAGATCATTGATGTTCGCGTTCAGAAGATCGCGGAAACGGAACATCACCTGCGCGCGCTTGGCCGGCGGCGTCGCGCCCCAGGCCGGTTGCGCACGGGCGGCGGTGGCGACGATGGCATCCACCTCGGTCTTGCCGGCCAAAGCGACGCTGCCGATAACTCCGCCGGTCGCGGGGTTGACAATGGGTCCCCGGCGGCCCGGTGCTCCAGGCACGCGGCGCCCTTCGACGAAATGACCGATCTCTGACATGGGCCGCTCTCCTTGCGTGCGATTCCGTTGCCGCCCCGAAGTGGGGCCGGATTGCCGGCAGCATGCGTCGTGGCGCGGCCACAGGCATAGGGACAGTCCGCGGCAACTGTCTGGCACAGCCCCGGACACCGGCGGTGTTAGTCGCTTGACCCGACCGGCGATCTGGCCACGATGGTGGGGTGAATACAGCGGACCAGAAATATCATGCCTCTATGTCGATGAAGATCCGCCTACCCCCGCTGGACCATGCGTCCAATGTACCTTTGCAGGACCAGCTATGCGAACGGATCTCTCTGGCGATTGCGGCGGGGCGTGTCCAGACCGGCATCCGGCTTCCGTCATGTCGGGCATTGGCGGAGCAGATGGGTGTGGCGCGCAATACGGTGATTGCGGCCTATCAGCGGTTGATCGCCGACGGTCTGGTGATGGCAACGCCGCGTTCGGGCTATTTCGTCGATCCGACCGCCAATCCCGCGGTTTGGGACGAGCGCAGGGACGTGCTTGGCGCCTCGGGCGTACCCGGCATCTTTCAGCGCCATCCACCACGGTATTTTCCGGCCAGCCACCGTGTCATTTCCCGCCCCTGGAACTGGTCAACCAGCCCCTATCCCTTTGTTTGCAATCAGCTTGATCCGGCGGAATTTCCGATGTCGGACTGGCGGCGCTGTTCCGCCTGGGCGCTGAGCCGGATGCTCGCGACCACCATCACCAGCGACCACCTCTATGCCGATTGTGCCGAACTGGTTGAACAGCTCATCACCCGCCTTCTGCCGCGCAGGGGCATTTTCGCCAACCCTGAAGAGGTTCTGATCGTCGCGGGCGCGCAGCAGGCGATCTATCTGATTGCAGAGTTGCTGGGGGCGCATGACCGCCGCGCCGTCGTCGAGGAGCCGGGCTATCCCGACGCAAGCAACATCTTGCGGATGCATTTCGGTGAAGTCGCACCGATTGACGTCGATGCCAGTGGCCTGCGCACGGATCTTTTGCCCGACGATGCGACGCTGGCCCTGGTGACGCCGAACCAGCAGTTCCCGCTGGGCGTCGTCATGTCGGCCCGGCGGCGGCAGGCGCTGCTTGACTGGTCCAGCCGCACCGGAGGGGTGATCGTCGAGGATGACTACGGCGCCGAGATCGAGCCCGGAGGCACCGAAAGCGCCGCGCTTTACGGCCAGAACAAGCGCGCCTTCGCGCTTTATGTCGGGTCGCTGTCGAAAAGCATCTCGCCGGGAATGCGGCTGGGCTTTCTGGTCGGAGCCGCGGATTTCATCCGCGAGGCGCGTGCGTTGCGCGGCATGATGATACGTCATTGTCCGCCGGTCCTGCAGATGTCCGCGGCGCAGTTCATTCGACTCGGCCACTACGACGCCCGGCTGACGCGGCTGAAATCCATCTACCGCAAACGGCTTGAGACGCTGGACGCGGCCCTTGCCCATCACCTGCCCGACGCGACGGTTCAGCCCGGAACGGTGGGGAGCGTGCGGCTGATCACCCTTCCTGTCGCCTCGTCCGCCGAGGTCGAGATCCGCGCCGCACGCGAGGGGGTGCTCCTTGACGCCACCGGCCCCTGCTTTGCATCGACCGGCAGCCGTCCGTCGCTGATCCGCATCGGCATAACGGCCATCGCCGAGAACAAGATCGAGCCGGGGATCAAGGCCCTGGCATCGGTTGTGGCACAGTGCAACGGCTGAGCTCCGCAGTCTGTGCCAGTGCATTTGATCGATCTGTGACTATCCGTCGTTCCGTCAATGGGCCAGCGTTGTCACAATCCGGAAAACAAACCGACAACAGGGAAGCCAATGGATTCGAACTCCGCATTTCTGGACTTCAGAAATGTCCAGAAAAGCTATGACCAGCGGACGCTCGTGGTCAAGAATTTCAACCTCGCGGTCGCGCAGGGCGAATTCGTGACCCTTCTTGGCCCATCTGGCTCTGGCAAGACCACCTGCCTGATGATGCTTGCGGGTTTTGAAAGCGTCACAGCCGGAGACATTCTTCTGGCGGGGCGGTCGATTGCCGGTGTCGCCCCTTACAAGCGCGACATCGGCATGGTGTTCCAAAGCTATGCGCTGTTCCCGCATATGACGATCGAAGAGAACCTGGCCTATCCGCTGAAGCTGCGCAAGCAGCCCGCCGACAAGATCCGCGCGACCGTCCAGCGGCATCTTGAAATGGTTGAGCTTGGCGCCTTCGGCAAGCGCCACCCCGCGCAACTCTCAGGCGGCCAGCGCCAGCGGGTCGCCCTGGCGCGGGCGCTGATCTTTTCGCCCCGGCTGGTCCTGATGGACGAGCCGCTGGGCGCGCTGGACAAGAAACTGCGCGAACAGATGCAGCTTGAGATCACCCGCCTGCACAAGCAGCTGGGCTTTACGGTGATCTACGTCACGCACGATCAGACCGAGGCGCTGACCATGTCGGACCGGATCGCCGTCTTCAACAACGGCGTGGTCCAGCAATGCGACGTGCCGGAGTCGCTCTATGAACGTCCCCTGAACGGGTTCGTCGCGGATTTCATCGGCGAAAACAACTTTCTGCCCGGCAAGGTGACGGGAATCGAGGGCGATCTGGTGCATGTTCGCGTTTCATCGGGCGATCTTGTCACCACCCGCCGCGCCGACGCGACAGAAATCGGCGCGGATTGCAATGTCTCGGTCCGGCCGGAAAAGCTGTTCATCCTGCCGAACGCACATCCGTTCGACACCCAGCTGACCGCGACCTTCACCACCCAGCTCTATGTCGGCGATTTCATCCGCTACTTCTTCGCGCTGCCGGACGGGACCGAGATCGTGGTGAAGACGCTGAACGACGTCTCGGCCCCCAGGCTGAGCGAAGGGCAAAGCGTGAATCTTGGCGCGTTGAGCAAGGATTGTGCCGCATTCCTGCCCCACAAGGCGGCCCGCTGACAAGGCGCCGCGCCGGACAATCGAAACCAAAAACCAACAAGGGATATGACGAGATGAAGAACGTCCAAAGGGTGCTGGCGACAGCATCGCTGATCTGCCTGTGCGCGCCGGCGCTCGCACAGGATCTGACCGTAGTGTCCTTCGGCGGTGCCTATGGCGAGGCGCAGCGCAAGCACATGGTCGAACCCTTCCAGGAAGCAACCGGCACCACGGTGATCTTCGAGGATTATTCGGGCGGCGTGGCCGAAATGAAGGCACAGGTCGAGGCCGGCGCCCCCCTTTGGGATGTGGTCGACGTCGAGATGATCGACCTTGAACGTGCCTGCTCTGAAGGCCTGCTCGAGGTGATCGACTACACGCAATTCCCGGCGGGCGATGACGGAACGCCGGCGGCCGAGGATTTCTACCCCGATGCTGTCTCGAACGAATGCGGTGTGGGCGTCATCCTGTGGGCGATCATCTACGCCTATGATCCGGCCAAGTTCGGTGGCAGCGGGCCGCAAAGCATTGCGGATATCTTCGACACGACGAAGTTTCCCGGCCCGCGCGCCCTGCGCAAACGGCCGCAGGTGAACATGGAATGGGCGCTGATCGCCGATGGCGTCGCCCCGGCCGATGTCTACACGGTGCTTGCCACGCCCGAGGGTCAGGATCGCGCCTTCGCCAAGCTGGACACGATCCGCGACAGCATCGTCTGGTTCGACAGCTGGTCGCAGGCGCCGCAGCTTCTGAACGACGGCGGCGCGGTGATTGTCCAGTCGGCAAACGGCCGGATCTATGATTCCATCGTCAAGGACAAGGCGCCCTTCCAGATCGGCTGGAACGGCAACGTCTATGACCTGGATGTCTGGGCGATCCTGCGCGGGTCGAAAAATGCCGACAAGGCGCTGGAATTCATCAAGTTCGCGACCAGCACCACGCCGCTTGCAGGAATGCAGGACGTGGCCTATGGCCCGACGCGCAAATCCTCGACCGCGCTGGTCGCCCCTGAGACGCAGCCGAACCTGCCCTCCAGCCACCTGGACGAGGGCATCAAGGCCGACGCCGTCTTCTGGGCAAACTATGGCGAGACGCTGGGCGAGCGCTTCAACGAATGGCTCCTGCGATAGGGTACCTCCCGGGGGGGTGCGGACTTTGCACCCCCCCTTTTCCGCACTCCCCTGTTCCAGGTCTCGGCCGACATGACAGCCGGCCTTCGAAAGGTTAACAGATGCCCGCAGCCCTTCCGGCCATGGATGACCCGGCCGCCGATCGCCTGAACCGGGAGGAGATGGCCGCCGCCCGTCGCGAGGTCCGTCGACACCGGCGGCGCGCATTCCTGCTCGTCCTGCCGCTTCTGATCTTCCTGATCGTGACCTTCGTCTATCCGATCGGGACGATGCTGTTCCGCTCCGTCTACAATCCGACGGTCGCAGAGTTGATCCCCGCCACCGCCGAGGAACTGGCCGCCTGGGATGGCAGCGAGATGCCACCAGATATCGCGATCACCACATTCGCCGCCGATCTGAAGCGCTTGCAGGAAGAACGCAACGCCGGCCGTCTGGCGCAGGAACTGAACCGGATCAGCCCCGGCCTTTCCGGCCAGTTGCAGAGCACCGCCCGCGCGCTGCGTCAAAGCACGCCCGAGGAACTGGCCGCCCCGGGCACGCTGGCCAGCCTCGACCCCGCCTGGGGCGAGCGCCAGATCTGGCTGACGCTGAAAGAATCGACCCGCGTATTCACGGACCGGAACTTCCTGACGGCGCTGGATCTTGAACGCGGCGAGGATGGCAGCATCAGCGGCCGCGCCTCGGCCAAGATCTACCTGAAACTCTATGCCAAGACGCTGAAGATCGGCCTGTTCATCACCGTGCTCACGCTGATCCTCGGCTATCCGCTGGCATATTTTCTGGCACATCAGCCGCGCAAGCGGGCGAATATGCTGATGATCTTTGTGCTCTTGCCGTTCTGGACCTCGCTTCTGGTGCGGACGACGGCCTGGATCGCGCTTTTGCAGACGAATGGCGTGATCAATTCGCTGCTGCTGTCGACCGGGATCATCTCGCAGCCGATCGAGGTGCTGTATACCGAGACCGCGACGATCATCGCGATGACCCATATCCTGCTGCCCTTCATGGTGCTGCCGCTTTATTCGGTGATGATCAGTTTCGACGAAAGCTATGTGCGCGCGGCCCTGTCCATGGGCGCGACGCCGTTCCGCGCCTTTCTGACGGTCTATCTGCCGAACACGATCACCGGGATCTCGGCGGGGGCGATGCTCGTCTTCATCATTTCGGTCGGATACTACATCACGCCCGCGCTGGTGGGCGGAACCGACGGGCAGATGATCTCGAACCTGATCGCCTTCCACATGCAGCAATCCAACAACTGGGGCCTTGCCGCCGCGCTGGGATCGCTGCTGCTGGCGCTGATCCTGATCCTGTACTGGATTTTCGACCGGCTGTTCGGCATGGACAACCTCAAGCTGGGATAAATGATGAAACCCCACTGGCCCGCCTATTACACCCCGATGCAGAAGATCGGCTCACTGTCGATCAGCCTGTTTGCCTGCCTCGTCCTGTTCTTCCTGATCATGCCGATCCTGGTGATCGTACCGCTGTCCTTCAATGCGCAGCCGTATTTCTCTTTCACCGAAGGCATGCTACGGCTCGATCCGGATGCCTATTCGCTGGAATGGTATCGCGAGATCATCGACAACCCGAACTGGATGCTGGCCGTCAAGAACAGCTTTCTGATCGGCATTGTCGCCACGGTGCTGGCGACGGTGCTGGGCACCCTTGCGGCATTGGGGATGACCAGTGAAAACATGCCGGCACGGCGGCTGATCATGGCGATCATGCTGTCGCCAATGATCGTGCCGGTGATCATCATTGCCGCCGGCATGTTCTTCGCCTTTTCGCGCTTCAATCTTGTGGGCACCTATACCGGGCTGTTCATTGCTCATACCGTGTTGGGCATTCCCTTCGTGCTGATCTCGGTTTCTGCGACTCTCGCGGGTTTTGACCGCTCGCTTTACCGCGCGGCGCTGAACCTTGGCGCCTCGCCGCTGCGGGCGTTCCGCGATGTGACCATACCTCTGATCCGGCCCGGGGTGATTTCGGGCGCACTGTTTGCCTTCGTCACCTCGTTCGACGAGGTGGTGATGGTGATCTTCCTTGCCGGCCCGGGCCAGCGCACGATTCCGCGGCAAATGTTTTCGGGGCTGCGGGAACAGATCAACCCGACTGTTGATTTCCACTGAGAAGTGACCCGGGTAGGCGCGTAATTTCCATTGAGATTTGACCCATGTGACCCTCCCCC
>JBDHSO010000073.1:0-17639 GCA_039808125.1 Rhodobacter sp.
GCGTGGTTGCGCCATTGGTCCGAGCAGCCATGCGAATGAGATCCTGCGCGAGACGCTGGACAAGTCACGGTCAAAAAGCGTCTATTCGGATTAACGTGTTGAAATCGTCGTTGCACATACTACTCCTATTTCGGATTAGCGTGTGGAATTGGCGAAGCATGGATGAACACCTATCTGCTGCCGGAAGGTCACGTGCAGATCGCTGTCAGTGGCGGCCGGACCTCGGCCTACATGCTGCATCAGATACTTGAGGCGAATGGCGGCCTGCCGGATCGGTGCATCGTGTCTTTTCAGAACACGGGGCGAGAGATGCCGCAGACGCTGGACTTTGTGGCCGAATGTGGTTCGCGATGGGGCGTTAACATCGTCTGGCTGGGATACCGAACCGACGCGCCCTTCTTCGAGGTGGTCAGTCACAACAGCGCCAGCCGTGCGGGCGAGCCCTTTGACGCGCTGATCGACAGAAAGCAGTTTCTGCCAAACAATGTAACGCGCTATTGCACCACTGAACTCAAGGTGCGCCCGCAGAAACGATACCTGCTTTCGCTTGGATGGGAGCGTTGGACGGCGGCAACGGGCATCCGGGCGGATGAACCCGCTTGCCTGCGCGGCGATCCCGCGAAGGAACGGTGGTCTGTCTGGTATCCTCTGCTGAAGCGGCTGATCAGGGCGTGTTCCAGCGCGCTGGCAGCAGTCGTTGCCTTGCCGGTGCGCGACAGATGCCAACCGCGCCGAAATCTCGCGCCTGCGCTGGCGCGAGGCGGAACTGCCGGTCGGCGCCACGCCTTTGCCGGCGCATCCTTTCCTTCCCCGCCCCGGCTGGCCGATCCGCTGCGCGGAACCCCCACGGCGATGGGCCGCCCGGCTGACCGCGGCCGGACCGCCGCTGTCCCGGCCCGGCCCCCCGGAGCTAAAGCAGCGCCTTGCCAAGCCCCAGCACCGCCAGCCCGGCCAGAACGATGATGGCGAAACGGCGGAAATCCTTGGGATCGGTGCCGAAGAAATGTCGCCCGCCCAGCCAGTTGCCGAACAGGGTCAGCGGAATCGCCACCAGCGCCGCCCATGCGGTATCCCATGTGACCATGCCATAGGCCCAGTAGACCGGCGCCGAATAGATGTCGAGCAGCGGGAAATAGGCGATCAGCGTGGCGCGGAACACCGCAGGCGCCATCGGCTGCGCGGCGAAGAACGCCACGACCGGCAGCCCCGCCATGCCCGGCGCATTGGCAATGCCGGAAATCACCCCCATGGCACCGTTCACCGGGCCCTTCACCTCGGCCCGCAGCCGCCAGCCCGCGAGCAGGACGCCGCACATCACCAGCACATAGCCGGCGATCGCCGCCCGCGCCACATCCTCGGACACCGCCGTCAGCGCCCAGAGCCCGAGCGGCAGGCCGATCACCGCGCCGCCCAGCAGCCAGCCCACGCGCCGCCAGTCGATGGCGGGCCAGGCCCCGCGCCAGGCCTGCGCCGACATCAGCATCTCCAGCACGACGACCACCGCAACCATATCCAGCGGATCCATGACCAGGACCGAGGCCGAGATCACCATCGCCGAATAGCCGAAGCCGGAATAGCCGCGGACAAAGGCGGCGACGAGAATCGCCGCCGCCATCCAGAGCGCCGCCCCGGCCCCGAGGTCGAAGGGCATCACACGGCCTGCGGCCGCATGTCCGCCGCCGAGACGCCCGCCACCTCGACTGGCTTCTTCATCGCATCGCGGCGGAAGGGTTCGCCCAGTTCCTGGTTGATCAGCGCCTCGATCAGCGTGGTCCTGCCGGCCTTCTGGTCGACCAGCGCCTGGGTCAGCGCCGCCCGCAGTTCCTCCATGGTGCGCGCCTGCACGCCCTGCAGCCCGCAGGCCCGCGCGATGCCGGCATAGCTGACATGGGTGTCCAGTTCCGTGCCGACGAAGTTGTCGTCATACCACAGCGTCGAATTGCGCTTTTCCGCGCCCCACTGATAGTTGCGGAAGACGACCATGGTGATCGCCGGCCATTCCTTGCGGCCGATGGCGGTCAGTTCCGTCACGGCGATGCCAAAGGCGCCATCGCCGGAAAAGCCAACGACGGGTGTATCCGGGCAGGCGATCTTGGCGCCCACGATCGAGGGCAGGCCATAGCCGCAGGGACCAAAGAGGCCCGGCGCCAGGTATTTCCGCCCGGCCTCGAAGCTGGGATAGGCATTGCCGATGGCGCAGTTGTTGCCGATGTCGGAGGAGATGATCGCGTCCTTCGGCAGCGCGGCCGAAATCGCGCGCCAGGCCATCCGCGGGCTCATCCAGTCCGGCTTGGCCGTCCGGGCGCGCTCGTTCCAGGTGGTGCCGGGATCGTCCTGTTCGTGATCCATCGACGCCAGTTCCTGCGCCCAGCGCGATTTCGTCTGCCCGATCAGCGCCTTGCGGTCGTCGCGGCCGCTGTCGCCCGCCCCCGGCGCCAGCCGGACAAGCAGGCTTTCGGCCACCATCCGCGCATCGCCCACGATCCCGACCGAAACCTTCTTGGTCAGCCCGATTCGCGCGGGGTTGATGTCGACCTGGATGATCGCGGCCTCTTTCGGCCAGTAGTCGATGCCATAGCCCGGCAGGGTCGAGAACGGATTGAGCCGCGTGCCCAGCGCCAGAACCACATCGGCCTTCGAGATCAGCTCCATCCCGGCCTTGGATCCGTTGTAGCCCAGGGGGCCCGCGAACAGCGGATGGCTTCCGGGAAAGGCGTCGTTGTGCTGGTAGCCGACGCAGACCGGCGCATCCAGCCGCTCCGCCAGCGCCATCGAGGCGGGAATGGCGCCGCCGATCACCACGCCCGCGCCGTTCAGGATCACCGGGAACTTCGCCTTAGACAAAAGCGCCGCCGCCTCGTCCAGCGCCGCCTCGCCGCCGCCGGGGCGTTCGAATTCCACGATCCGCGGCAGATCGACATCGATCACCTGGGTGAAGAAGTCGCGCGGCACGTTGATCTGCGCCGGCGCCGAGGCGCGCCGGGCATTCAGGATCACCCGGTTCAGCACCTCTGGAATGCGCGAGGGGTCGCGCACCTCTTCCTGATAGGCCACCATGTCGCGAAACAGCGCCATCTGCTCGACTTCCTGGAACCCGCCCTGACCGATGGTCTTGTTCGCCGCCTGCGGCGTGATCAGCAGCAGCGGCGTGTGGTTCCAGTAAGCCGTCTTCACCGCGGTCACGAAATTGGTGATGCCGGGGCCGTTCTGGGCGATCATCATCGACATCCTGCCGCAGGCGCGGGTGTAGCCGTCGGCCATCATCCCGCCCGACCCTTCATGCGCGCAGTCCCAGAAGGTGATGCCGGCCTTGGGAAACAGATCCGAGATCGGCATGAAGGCAGAGCCGATGATGCCGAAGGCATGTTCGATCCCGTGCATCTGCAGGACCTTGATGAAGGCTTCCTCGGTGGTCATTTTCATCGCAGCATCTCCGGTGTGGCGCAGGGGCGACCCGTGCCGCCCGTTCCCGGCGGTTCTATCCCGGCCCCGAAAGGCGCAATAGGGCCAGTCCGCTTGCCATGGTAGCGCCAGCGGCTCAGGCCTGCAGCGCCCGCGCCACCCGGTCGATGCCCTCGGCGATCCGCGCCGGCGCGATCGAGGAATAGGCCAGCCGGTAATAGTTTGCCGGCGGGCCTTCGGAGGCGAAAAACGACCGGCCCGGCTCGATCAGCACGCCCTCGGCCCGCAGCGCCCGGGCCACGACCTCGGTATCCACCCCCACCGGCGCCGCCATCCAGAACGACGACCCGCCATAGCCACCCTGCCCCGCCACGGTCAGCCCGTGTTCGCGGATCGCCTCCTCCATCATCTGGCGGCGGCGGCGAAAGGCGGTGCGCATGCGGTTGATCAGCGCGTCGTAATGGCCCTCGGCCAGGAAATAGGCCACGGTGCGCTGGATATGCCCGGGCGGATGCTTCAGCACCATCGACCGCAGCGCCCGCGCCTCGGCGATGAATCCGGGCGGGCCGACCAGATAGCCAAGCCGCATGCCCGGAAAGATCGACTTGGAGAACGAGCCGGCATAGATCACCCGCCCCGCCTTGTCGAGCGACTTGAGCGCGGGCGAGACCGGCTTCAGAAAGCTCATCTCGAATTCGTAGTCGTCCTCGACCACGACGAAATCGTCGCGGCTCGCCGCCTCGAGAAGCGCCAGCCGCCGGTCGAGCGGCATGGTCGCATTGGTCGGGCACTGGTGGCTCGGCGTGACGAAGACCACATCCCCCGGCCGGCCGGTCAGCGGCGGCAATCCGCCCTCGTCGACCTCGACGGGCACCACCCGCGCGCCCGAGACGCCAAGGATGCGGCGCAGCCCCGGGTAACAGGGGTTTTCGACCGCGGCGACCCGTCCCTCGCCCAGCAGCACCTGTGCCGCGATCCAGAGCGCATTCTGCGCCCCCATGGTCAGCAGCACCTCGCCCGCGCCGGCCGCGATGCCGCGGCGGGGCAGGATCACCCGCAGCACCTGCTCGATCAGCGCGGGATCGTCGCGTTCGTAGAAATCCGAGGTCAGCGCCGAGAAATCCCGCCGCCCCAGGGCGCGCAACGCACAGGCCCGCCAGTTCTGGTGATCGAAAAGCGAGGCGTCGGACTGGCCGTAGATGAAGGGCCAGGGATAGCGCTCCCAGTCGTCCGGCCGCTCGACCCCCGCCAGCGCCGCGGTGAAGCGGCCGCCGGCGAAGGCGTGGTAATCCACCTCCTCGGCCGGCCGGGCAGAGGCGGGAAATTCCGGCGCCCGCGGCGCATTGTCCGAAACGTAATAGCCCGACCGCCCCTTCGCGGCCAGGTAGTCGGACGAGACCAGATCGCCATAGGCAAGGGTCACGGTGATCCGGCTCACCCCCAGATGCGCGGCAAGCCCGCGCGACGACGGCATCCGCTGCCCCGGCCGGAAACGCCCGGCCAGGATGCCCTCCGTCACCATGGCACGGATGCGGCTTTGCAGCGTGCCGGCGCCTTCGGCGGCAAGGAAGAAGGCCTCGACCGGGATCGCCATGCTCTGGAGCCATTCGCGCGGGAAATTGGCACCATAAGGCCGCCCGCTGCGGCATTTGTCAATCTGCGGCTGCCCCCCGTCCGGTGCCGCACCGCCCACACCCGGCCCGGGCCACCCGTCGCGCGCGCCGCCCCCGAACGACCCGCCCTTCTTCTCTGCCAAATATCCTGGGGGTCCGGGGGCAAAGCCCCCGGCCTTGAACCTGCACCTTGCAACTTTCCAGCCTCCGCCGCCGGCCGTCAGACCTGTGCGCCGGGGCGGGCCTCCGGATGATCAGCCGAAGACGCGGGTCAGCGCGGTATCGATCGCCCCGGTGATCTCGTCGATGTCATCGGGCGTGGCGATCAGCGCGGGCGACAGGCAGAGCGTGTTGTTCAGCCCCGGCACCGAGCGGTTGGTCATGCCGATGATCACGCCCTGGGCGTTGCATTCGGCCACCACCTGCGCGACCTTCTTCTCGTCCATCGGCTCCTTGGTGGCACGGTCCGCCACCAGTTCCGCGCCGCAGAACAGACCCGCCCCGCGCACCTCGCCGATGACCTTGTGCCGCTCCATCAGCGCGGTCAGGTTGGCGATGGTCCGCGCGCCCATCGCCTTGGTGTTGTCGAGCAGGTTCTCGTCCTCGATGATGCGCATGTTTTCCAGCGCCGCCGCCGGCCCGCTGGCGCAGCCGCCGAAGGTCGAGATGTCGCGGAAATAGCTCATCGGATCGGCGGCATCGTCCTTGAACATCGAGAACACGGCCTCGGTCGTCACGGTGCAGGAGATCGCGGCATATCCCGAGGCGACGCCCTTGGCCATGGTCACGAAATCGGGCTTGATGCCGTAATTCTGGTAGCCGAACCATTCGCCGGTCCGGCCGACGCCGCAGACCACCTCGTCGATGTGCAGCAGGATGTCGTATTTGCGGCAGATCTCCTGCACCCGCTCCCAATAGCCGTTCGGCGGCACGATCACGCCGCCGCCGGCGGTCACGGGCTCAAGGACGATGGCGCCCACGGTATCGGGGCCCTCGCGCAGGATCACTTCCTCGATGGCATCGGCCGCGCGCTCGCCATAGTTCGGCACATCCCATTGCTTGCGGTATTCGAGGCAATGCGGAACCATCACGAAGCCGTCGGGATAAGGTCCGTACATCGCCGCGCGCTCGGCCTGGCCGCTGGTCGCCAGCGCGCCGATGGTCGTGCCGTGATAGTCGCGCTCGCGGTAGAGGATCTTGTTCTTCTTGCCCTTGTGGTGGCGGTGCGAGATCTGGCGCACCATCTTGTAGACCTTCTCGTTCGCTTCCGAGCCCGAGTTGGAATAATAGACCCGGCTCATCCCCGGCATCTTGGAGATCAGCCGTTCGGCAAACAGCGCCCCGGGGACAGAGCCGCCGACGCCGGCGAAGTAGTTCATCTTGATCAGCTGGTCGCGGACCACATTGGCGATCGATTCGCGGCCGTAGCCGACGTTCACCGTCCAGACCGCGCCCGAGACGGCATCAATGTATTCCTTGCCCTTCGCATCCCAGACGCGCATCCCCTTGCCCTCGACGATGACGCGGGGGTCGACCGTCTCGAACATCTTGTGCTGGATCAGATGGTGCCAGACATGGGCGCGGTCGGCCTCGACCACGCGGCCCATGTCGTTCATTCCGCTGATGCCTTCCATTGGCATATCCCTTCCTGCCGGAAATTCTCTGGCCGCAGTATCGTGGAAAATCCGTCGCGCGTTTAGGGCCAGACCCAGCCTGACATTAGCACCAGATCAGCCGCGGTAATAGTCGCGATGCCAGTCGGTGAAGGCCTGCACGCCTTCGCGCAGCGCGGTTTGCGGCCGGTATCCGGTCAGCGCCTGCAAAAGCGTGGCATCGGCCCAGGTCGCCGGCACATCGCCCTTCTGCATCGGCATCATGTTGCGGATGGCCTTGCGGCCCAGCACCTCCTCCAGCACCTCGACGAAATCGAGCAGCCGGATCCGGTCGGAATTGCCGATGTTGACGATGCGGAAGGGCGCATCCTTCGACAGGTTGTCGCCGGGCACCGCCGGCACCGCGGCGCCGGGGCGCGGCGGAGGCGCGTCGATCAGCAGCCGGATCGCCTCCACCAGATCGCCGACATAGGTGAAGTCGCGCCACATCTCGCCGTGGTTGTAGATGTCGATCGGCCGCCCGTCGAGAATCGCATCGGTGAACTTGAACAGCGCCATGTCCGGCCGGCCCCAGGGACCGTAGACGGTGAAGAAGCGGAACATCGTGGTCGGCAGGTTCCACAGATGGGCGTAGGAATGGGCCATCGCCTCGCCCGCCTTCTTCGTCGCGGCATAGATCGTCAGCGGGCCGTCGGCCTTGTCGGTCTCGCGAAAGGGCATCGCCTCGTTGGCACCATAGACCGAACTGGTCGAGGCGATCATCAGATGGCCGACGCCCAGCCGGCGCGCCGCCTCGATCACGTTGAAGGTGCCGACCACGTTCGACTGCACATAGGATCGCGGGTTTTCCAGACTGTAGCGCACCCCGGCCTGGGCGGCGAGATGGATGACAACCTCGGGCCGGAAAGCATCGACCGCCGCATCCAGCGCCGGCACATCCTCCAGCATCGCCTCGGTGGCGGAAAAGCCGGGCAGGTCGCGCAGGACCGCATGGCGCGCGCGCTTCAGCCGCACGTCGTAGTAGTCCGTCATCCCGTCATAGCCGGCGACCTGCCAGCCCTGCGACAGCAGCAGCCGGGCCAGGTGAAAGCCGATGAACCCCGCCGTTCCGGTGATGAAGACCCTGCGCATCGAAGTGCCGCCCGCCGCTTGCAGAAACCGGCCTCACCATGCCCGGCCCTTGCGGCAGCTTCAAGGACGACCGGACGGGCAGCCCGCCGCGCGCGCCGCAAAACCGCATCCGCCGCACCGGAAATCGCGGCCGGCTGCGGTGCGAATCCGGTCGCAAAACCGGGCAAAACTGATCTGAATCAGAGACGCCATCCGGGCCGCCTGCCAGAAGGCCGGCAAAACCCGTTCCCGAAACCCGGATTCGCCCCGCCGCCATGCGCCTTCAGCTTCGCACCAATCTTGCCGTCCGCGTCCTGATGGCCTGTGCCGTCAACGACGGGCGCACCCTGCGTACCGCCGAAATCGCCGATCACTGCAACGCCTCGCTCAACCACATGCTGCAGGTCGTCAGCCTGTTGCAGACCCGCGGGTTCGTCATCACCCAGCGCGGGCGCAGCGGCGGGCTGCGGCTGGCGCGGCCGATGGAGGAGATCTCTGTCGGCAAGGTCTTTCGCCTGTTCGAGGCCGGCGTCCCCTTCGCGGAATGTTTCGATCCCGCGACCAACACCTGCCCGCTGGCGTCCGAATGCCGGATGCGCAGCTATATCGCCCGGGCGATCGAGGCGTTCTACCATGAACTCGACCTGGTGACGCTGGCCGATCTGGTGAAAGGAAACTGCGGCCTCAGCGCGCTGCTCGATATCGGTCAGGGCCTGCGCGGCGCCTGCAGGGCACCCGGTGCGGCGGCCGAGCCGGACAGGCATCTGCCGCCGGCGGGCTGAAGCCCCGGCGACAGGCGCAATACGGCCGGACGCGCCGGATCAGTGACCGACGCCCGGCACGATGCCCGGGGCCACCACCAGAACGACGGCGGCAAGATAGATCAGTGCGAAGGTCACGGCGGCCGGCCAGACCCGCTGGTTCAGCAGGCGTTGCAGGCGGGTGGGTGTCTGGCCGGTGGATCCGGCCTGTCGGTTGGGAAACGCGGTCATGGCAGCGACTCGGGTCCTCTCCTGTTAGACCATAATGTCTATCATGTTGGTCGACTATCAGGAAGAGAAAAACCGCACCGGCTTGCCAATTCGCGCGCCGGCCGCGACACTCGCCCCGCCCCCGGGGGAGCGGGTCGCGAGGATCAACAGCGGAGTCGATGAATGTCTGAATTCCTGTCGGTCGGCGAAGTCATGGTCGAACTGTCGCAGGCCGAAGGCGCGCTCTGGCGGCTGGGCTTTGCCGGCGACACGCTGAACACCGCCTGGTACGCCCGCGCGCTGCTGCCGCAGGGCTGGACGGTGTCCTACTTCACGCGGCTGGGCGCCGATCCGTTCTCGCCCCGGCTCCTGCGGTTTCTGGACGACAACGGCCTTGCCACCCGTCACATCACCCGCGATCCGGTCCGTTCGGTCGGCCTTTATGCCATCGAGCTGAACGAGGGCGAGCGCAGTTTCGCCTACTGGCGCGGGCAATCGGCGGCGCGCGGGCTGGCCGAGGATGCCGCCGCGTTGGATCAGGCCTTTGCGGCGGCCGATGCGGGCTATCTGTCGGGCATCACGCTGGCGATCCTGCCACCCGAGGGCCGCGCGGCTCTGGCCGGACAGATGGCAGACTTGCGCGCCCGGGGCGGGCTGACCGCCTTCGATCCGAACATCCGCCCCGCGCTCTGGACCTCGGCCGAAGAGACGCGGGCGGCGCTGATGGCCTGCCCGACCGCCATCGTACTGCCAAGCTTCGACGACGAGGCGGCGCTTTTCGGCGATGCCACGCCGGAGGCGACCGTCGCGCGCTGGCGCGCCGCGGGCGCCGACGAGGTGGTGGTGAAGAACGGCGGCGGGCCGGTCACGGTCTGGGCCAGAGGGATGAACGGCGACGCGCCGCTGACGATCCCGGTCGCGCGGGTGCGCCCCTTCGATTCGACGGGCGCGGGCGATGCCTTCAACGGCGGTTATCTGGCGGCACGGCTGACCGGCCATGCCCCCGATGCGGCGGCGCGGGCGGCGCATGACGTGTCGTTGCAGGTGATCGCGCGGCCGGGGGCGCTGATGCCCATGGCCGATGTCGCCCCCCTTCCAGTTTCCGGCGGAGAGCGGTAGCCAAGAGATCCCGGCAGGAGATCCCGGAACAGGAGGCAGACATGCGGCACGGTGGACAGATTCTGGTCGATCATCTGAAGGCTTTCGGCATCGAGCGGGTCTTCTCCGTGCCGGGCGAAAGTTTTCTTGCGGTGCTGGACGGCCTCTACGGCTCGGGAATCGAGAACGTGGTCTGCCGCCACGAGGGCGGTGCCGCGATGATGGCCGAGGCGCATGGCAAGCTGACCGGCCGGCCCGGCATCGCCTTCGTCACCCGCGGCCCCGGCGCCACCAATGCCTCGGCCGGGGTGCATGTGGCCCGGCAGGATTCGACGCCGATGATCCTGTTCGTCGGCCAGATCGATACCGGCCACCGCGACCGCGAGGCGTTTCAGGAGGTGGACTACCGCGCGGTCTTCGGCACGCTTGCGAAATGGGCGGCCGAGGTCGACGACATCGCCCGCCTGCCGGAATATCTGAGCCGCGCCTTCCATGTCGCGACCTCGGGCCGCCCGGGGCCGGTGGTGCTGGCCCTGCCGGAAAACATGCTCTCGGCCCGGGCCGAGGTTGCCGACCTGCCGCCGCCCGCCCCGATCCCGCCGGCGGTTTCCCCCGCCCAGGTGGCGGCGGTGACAGAGGCGCTGGCGCGGGCAGAGCGTCCGCTGGTCGTGGCCGGCGGCTCGCAATGGTCGGGCGAGGCCGCGGCCGATCTGGCGCGCTTCGCCGAAAGCTGGGGCCTGCCGGTCGCGGTCTCGTTCCGGCGGCAGGGCTATTTCGACAACCGCCACCCCGCCTATGCCGGCGATCTGGGCGTGGGGATGAACCCCGCGCTCGGCCGGCGGCTGGAAGAGGCCGATCTGCTGCTGGTCCTCGGTGCGCGGATCTCCGACAGCATGACCCGCAGCTACGAGCTGATGTCGCCCGCCGCCCCCGGCAGGACCATCCTGCACATCCACCCCGACCCCGACGAGCTTGGCCGCGTCTGGCGCCCCGATCTGGGCGTGGCGGTTCCAGCGCCGCAGATGGTGGCGGCACTGGCGGCCGCCGCGGTGCCGAACGACCGGCCCGACTGGTCCGGCTGGACCGCCGCGGCGCGCGCCGATTACGAGGCCTGGCAGCGGCCGAAGGAAACCCCGGGCGACGTGAAGATGGAGGAGGTGATCGGCTGGCTGTCGAAAAACCTGCCCGAAGATGCCGTCCTGACCAATGGCGCGGGCAATTACGCGGCCTTCCTGCACCGCTATTTCCGCTACAAGGGGCATGGCACGCAATTGGCGCCGACCTCGGGCAGCATGGGTTACGGCTTTCCCGCCGCCGTCTCCGCCGCGCTGGAGGCCCCCGCGCGTACCGTCGTATGTCTGGCCGGCGACGGCTGTTTCCAGATGACGCTGAACGAGATGTCGACCGCGCTGCAATATGGCGCCGCCCCGATCGTGGTCGTGGCGAACAACGGCCATTACGGCACGATCCGCATGCATCAGGAGCGGACCTATCCCGCCCGCACCTCGGGCACGCTTCTGAAGAATCCGGATTTCGCCGCTCTCGCCCGCGCCTATGGCGGCCATGGCGAGACGGTGCGCCAGACGGCCGACTTTCCCGCCGCCTTCGCCCGCGCCCGGGCCGCCGGGACGGTGGCCGTCATCGAACTGCGGCTCGACCCCGAGGCGCTGACCGCCGGCGCCACGCTGTCGGAGGTGCGCGCGCAGGGGATGGCGGCGGCAAAGGGCTGATCCGCGGGCGGCGGCCGGGGTTGCGCGCGTCCCTTCGCCGCGTCCCGTTCGCGCGCGTCCCCAAGGATTGCCGCCCCTTCCGCGTCCAAGTAGCGTCATGCTGATGGACACGCCCGACGAAACCCTGGTTTCCGCGGCCCGCGAGGGCGACCGCGCCGCATTTGCAACGCTGGTGGCGCGGCATTACGACCGGATTTTCGGGCTTGCCTTCCGGCTGACCGGCCGGCGGGCCGAGGCCGAGGATCTGGCGCAGGATATCTGCGCGGCGCTGCCGGCGAAGCTGAACCACTGGCGCGGCGAGGCGCGTTTCACCACCTGGCTGTACCGCGTCGTGGTGAATGCCACCCATGACCTGCGCCGGCGCCAGGCCACGCGGGCAAAAGCGGCCGAGGGCTGGGGCGACTGGGAAATCGCCCGCCGGGACGAGATCGCCGAGACCCGCGAAAGGCTCGACTGGCTGACCGGGACGATGCAGCGCCTGTCGCCGGAACTGCGCGACACGGTGGCGCTGGTGCTGGGCGAAGAGATGACCCAGGCCGAGGCCGGCGCCATTCTCGGCGTCAGCGAAGGCACCATCGCCTGGCGCATGTCCGAGGTGAAAAAGCGGCTGCGCGCCCTTGCCGCCGAGGAGGGGAGATGACCGACGAGTTCGACGCCCTGCGCGCCGCGCTGAAATCCGCGCCCGCCGCCGATGCCGAGGCCCGCGCCCGCGCGCTGGCCCTTGCGATGACGAATTTCGACCGGCTGCACGCGGCCGGCCAAGGAACGGCCGACGGGCCGCGTCCGACAGAAGACCGTCCCCCGCGGGCGGGTTTTCTGAACGGAGTGCGTTCCATGCTGAAATCCCTTGGTACCCGACCGGCCCTCGCGGCCACCACCTCGATTGCCGCGCTGGCCGTGGGGCTTGCGTTTTTGCTGCCGCTGCGCGGTCCCGGCCCGCTTTTGCCGGTCGAGACACCGGCGGCGGGCGCGCCGGAGACGCCGGCCGTCACGACCGAGGCCCCGGCGACGGCCGGCCGGTCCGCAGCGGCGGCCGACGCGGATGCAGCAGTGGCCCCGGCCGAATCTGCCCCCGCCGATATCGCCCCCGTCCCGCCGTCGGTGCCGCCGTCTGCCGCCTCGGCAGAGGCGGCGGAGGGTGCCGCGAGCGCGATAGCCCCCCCCGAACAACCCATGGTCGACGAACCCATGGTCGCGCTGGAGGCGACCGAGGCCGCGCGCCTTGCCGCCCCGGCCTCGCCGATGCCCTCGGCCCTGCCCGCTCCGCTGCCAGAAACCCGGGTTGCCGAACCTCCGGCGCAGGCGATACCCGACGAAAATACCGAGGCCTATGCCACGGCCAAGGCCAATCCCGTGAAGATCACGGCCGAGGAGCCGGTCTCCACCTTCTCGACCGATGTCGACACCGCCTCCTATGCGCTGATCCGCTCGACGCTCGACATGGGGCTGCTGCCGGCGCCCGAGCAGGTGCGGATCGAGGAGATGGTGAACTATTTCCCCTATTCCTATCCCGCCCCCGACGCGGGCCAGGCCTTCCGCCCCACGATCGCCGTCATGCCGACGCCCTGGAACCCGGGAACCTCGCTTGTGACCATCGGCCTGCAAGGCGCGCTGCCGGCCGTGGCGGACCGGCCGCCGCTCAATCTGGTCTTTCTTGTCGACACCTCGGGGTCGATGGAGGATCCGCGGAAGCTCGGGCTGCTGAAACAGTCGCTGGCGCTTCTGCTGCCCGAACTGCGCGCCGAGGATCAGGTCGCCATCGTCGCCTATGCCGGTTCTGCCGGCGAGGTGCTGCCGCCCACCCCCGCCGGCGAAGGCGACAGGATCCTTGCCGCGCTGGACAACCTGTCGGCAGGCGGCGCCACCGCCGGCGCCGAGGGGATCGAACTGGCCTACCGGATCGCGGCAGAGATGGCCGGCGAGGGCGAGGTCAGCCGGGTCCTGCTGGCCACCGACGGCGATTTCAACGTCGGCCTGTCGGATCCGGCCGGGCTGGAGGCCTTCATCGCCCGCAAACGCGACGAGGGCGTCTATCTCTCGGTCCTGGGTTTCGGGCGCGGCAATCTGGACGATGCGACGATGCAGGCGCTCGCCCAGAACGGCAATGGCACCGCCGCCTATATCGACACCCTGTCCGAGGCGCGCAAGGTTCTGGTCGACCAGCTGACCGGGGCGCTGTTTCCGATTGCCGACGATGTGAAGGTCCAGGTGGAATGGAACCCCGCCCGGATCGCCGAATACCGGCTGATCGGCTATGAAACCCGGGCGCTGCGGCGCGAGGATTTCAACAACGACAGGATCGACGCCGGAGAGATCGGCGCGGGGTTGCAGGTGACGGCGATCTACGAGGTGACGCCGGTCGGATCCGAGGCGGTGCTGAACGATCCGCTGCGCTATGGCACGGCGGCAGACCAGGGCGCGGGGCCCGACGAGATGGGCTTCCTGCGCCTGCGCTGGAAGGATCCCGGCGCCGAGACCTCGCAACTGATCGAGATGCCGATCACCGGGGCGGAGCCTGCCACCACGGACACCCGCTTTGCCGCCGCCATCGCCGGGTTCGGCCAGTTGCTGCAGGGCTCGCCCTATCTCGGGAAATGGGGCTGGAACGGGGCCATCGCACTGGCGCTGGCCAACCGCGGCGAGGATCCCTTCGGCTACCGGATCGAGGCGGTGAACCTGATGCGGCTGGCCGATAGCCTTGCCCGCTGACGCCGGGCCGCCCGACTGCCACGGGCGGAACCGGGTGGCCGGATATGGCAAGGGGCGCGCCGGTTTCCCGGACGCGCCCCGCGGTCAGCCGACAGGGAGGAGTGGGCGACCGCTACCGCCGCCTCAGTTGACCGTCTCGGCCTTGGCCTCGATGGCCTGCGACGCGGCAGGTGCCGAGGCCGCGATCTCGATACGGCGCGGCTTCATCGCCTCGGGCACTTCGCGCACCAGGTCGATGTGCAGCATGCCATGCTCAAGGGTCGCACCGCTCACCCGCACATGGTCGGCCAGGGCGAAGCGGCGCTCGAAGGCGCGGCCCGCGATGCCGCGGTGCAGATAGCTGCGCTCGGTCTCGTCGGCGGCCTTGCGGGCGCTGACATGCAGGGCACCGTCCTTCACATCGACGGCCAGTTCCTCGGGCGTGAAGCCCGCGACGGCAATCGAGATGCGATAGGTGTTCTCGGCGCTCTTCTCGATGTTGTAGGGCGGATAGGTCGACGTCGACACGTCCGAAGACAGGACGCGATCCATCAGATCGGCCACGCGGTCGAAACCGACGGTGGCACGGTAAAGGGGAGCAAGGTCAAAGGTCCGCATGATCATCCTCATGATAAGCGATGTGTCATTCTGCCCGCCCTTCACGGGCCGGGCGCTGGGGTCTGTCCGGGCCCGTCGTGGCGCCCGGTAGGGTGAATCTGGGGGCGATCTGCCCGGATTCAAGCCCCCCGCAGCAAGACCCTCGCCGATCCCGGCGCACGAGTTTCCGCGGTGCTTTCGCAGGCTTTCCCGCCCGTCCGGCAGCCCTGCCCGTCCGGCGGCGCGATCCCGCCCGGCGCGCCTTGCGCGAATCGTCAGGGCGCCGTGGCGGGCGAGACGAACTTGGCCCCGGTGGCCTCGTCGCCGCCCGAAAGCACCCGCACCCCCGCCGCCCCGGCCCGCACCGGGGCGATGCCCGCCAGTTCCGCGCGCAACATCGCCAGCGGCGGATCGACGGGCACCGCCAGCGCCACCTTCCGCCCGTCGAGTTCCGCCTTGGCCGAGATCACCGAGACGAGTTCGGTCATGCCGTCGCGCTCGGCAAAGACCGGCGCCCCGGATGAGCCGAAGTCGATGTCGCAGGTCAGGATCAGCGCGCTGCCGTCGCTGGAGATCACGCCGCATCCCTCCTCGATCGAGGGCATGGCGGCGCGGTCCTTGGCATAGGACACGACGCTGACCGCGCTGCCGCGCATCGGCCGGCTGCCGGTCGCGAAGGGCGGAAGCTGCGGCAGCAGGATCGGCTGGTCGAGTTGCAGAAGTGCGAGATCATGGCCGACCCGCGCCAGTTCGTCCTCGCCGGAATAGAGGTAATCGGGATCGGCCACCGCATGGCGAACCTTGCGATAGGCCTCGGCCCGGCCATTGCGCCAGCCGGCCTGAAAGGTGATCAGCCGTTCGGGAAAGCGTGCGCCGGTGTCCTTGTCGTAAAGGCAATGCGCCGCGGTCAGCACCAGATCGGGCGCGATCAGCGCGCCGGTGCAGAAGCCGCGCTCGCCGAGGATGATCTTGCCGACCGATCCCCAGCCGCGCGCATCGTCGGCGGTGTTCATCGCCACAAGGCCGCCCGCCACACCCCGGTCTTCGGCCGGGGCAGCGGACAGCGCGGACAGGACCGCAACGGCCGCCGCAAGGACAAGGAAGACGGGACGCACGCAACACTCCTGACCGGCGCCTCAGGGCTAGGTGCGGAATGGGGCGGAATTGTGACCGGATTCCGCCGCGCCATCCGCCGCCGGCAGGCCCGGCGGTCTCAGCCCAGGGCCCGGGGTTTCGGCCCGCCGGTGGCCCAGTCCAGCAGTTCGACGGTATGGACGACCGGAACGGTCGTGCCCGCGCCGATCTGCATCATGCAGCCGATGTTTCCGGCGGCGATGACGCCTGGCGCCTTCGCCTCCAGCGTCGCCACCTTGCGCCGCCCGAGTTCGGCCGAGATTTCCGGCTGCAACAGGTTGTAGGTGCCCGCGCTGCCGCAACACAGATGGCTGTCGGCCGGCTCCACCACCTCGAACCCTGCGCGTTTCAGCAGATCCTTCGGCGCGGCCCGGATCTGCTGGCCATGCTGCAGCGAACAGGCGGCATGATAGGCGACGCGCAGCCCCCTCGGCGCGCCCTGCGGCAGGCCGATCATCTCCAGAAGCTCGGTGATGTCCTTCGCAAGACCCGCCACCCGGGCCGCATCCCCGGCCATCGGACCGCCGCGGAACATGTGGCCGTAATCCTTGACCGTGGTGCCGCAGCCCGAAGCGTTGATCGCGATGGCATCGAGGCCGCCGCCCTGCACCTCGGCCATGAAGGCACGGATATTGGCGGCGGCGGCAGCCTGCGACAGGCCCTCCTTGCCCATGTGATGGGTCAGCGCCCCGCAGCAGCCCATGCCGGCCGGCACCACCACCTCGCAGCCCAGCCGCCGCAGAATCCGGATCGTCGCATCGTTGATGTCGGTGTTCAGCGCCTTCTGGGCGCAGCCCGTCATCAGCGCGACACGCAGCCGGCGCGGGCCTTGCGCCGCGAACACCTGCGGGTCGTCGTTGCGGCTGACGGGCGGGATACGCTTCGGCGCCATCGCCAGCATGGCCCGCAGCCGCGCATCGGGCATCAGACGCCGGAACGGCCGCGCGATCCGGGCCGCCAGCAGCGCCAGCCGGAACCGCCCGGGATGGGGCAGCACCCGGGCCAGCATATGGCGCAAAATCCGGTCGGCCGGCGGCCGGCGGTAGGTCTTTTCGACATGGGCGCGGGCATGGTCGATCAGATGCATGTAATCGACGCCCGAGGGGCAGGTCGTCATGCAGGCGAGGCAGGACAGGCAGCGGTCGAGATGG
This sequence comes from Rhodobacter sp., assembly GCA_039808125.1. Classification (GTDB taxonomy): domain Bacteria; phylum Pseudomonadota; class Alphaproteobacteria; order Rhodobacterales; family Rhodobacteraceae; genus Pseudogemmobacter. The sequence continues at coordinate 17,108 of JBDHSO010000073.1, forward strand.
GCGACGGTATGCCCGTCCGCGGCCCGGCCCGCCTCGAGCATGTCCTTGATCAGATAGATCCGTCCGCGCGGGCTGTCGAGTTCGTCGCCAAGCACCTGATAGCTCGGGCAGGTCGCGGTGCAGAAACCGCAATGGACACAGGTCCGCAGGATGCCGTTCGCCATGGCGATGCCGGGATCGGCCAGCTGCTCGGCGGTGAAATTCGTCTGCATCAGGCAGCTCCTCCCAGGTTCAGCACCCCCGGATTGAGGATCCCGCGCGGATCGAATTTCGCCTTCAGCCCCGCCTGCAAGGCGGCGATGGCGGCGGGTTGCGGCGGAAAGGCCGGGCTCGCCTCCTCGCCGCGAAGGCGCGTGGCATGGCCGCGCCCGCCCAGTGCGGCACGGATGGCTTCGCCCTGCCCTTCGGGGCAGAGCAGCCAGAGACGCCCGCCACCCCAGTCCCACAGCGTCTCGCAGGCAAGGCCTGCCCCGCGCAGCGCCAGGGGCACCCGCGCGGCCTCGGCCGGCACACCGGAGATCCGCCAGACCGC
>JBDHSO010000074.1:0-17595 GCA_039808125.1 Rhodobacter sp.
CCTGATCTGGTCGCGCCCCAACACCCGCCGCGGGGACTGATCCCCCGGCACGAGGCCCCGGTCGAAAGACCGGGGCCTTCGGCATTTTGACCTAGCTGAAACCACCCCAGCCACGACCCTGCCCACGACTCTCATCCCGCAGGATCCGGTCATAGTAATCGCGGATCGACAGGTCTAACTCCATCTCAAGAGCCGCTTCGACCACTTTCGCCTGCGCATGAAGCGCATCGGCGAGACCCTTGGGTGCCAGCTTCTCTGCGAACCCGGAAACTTGCCGCGCCAAGGCGGAGACCTGCTTCAGCACCCGTTCCAGCTGCGGTCTGCCGAAACCGAGGTCCTTCAGAAGGAGGTAAAGGTTCTCTCGCGTGACATCCTCTGCGAACTCGGCCTTTCCGTGACGGAACGCCAGTTGATGCGTGACCTTGGCGTCCATGAAGACAGGCACGACGTCGTAAAGTGGCGCAAGCGCCGTCCCGCCACCCTGATGCAGGACGGAGCCGTTCTTGCCGTGATTGTCGGAATTGCCGACGAGGAGGTTGAACAGGCAATGCTCCAGGAAATCCCGCTGGAAGATCGTCGGGACGGAAGCCTTGGCGCCAATCTGCGCCACTGCCGCCGCCGAAAAGCGCCGGTCGGGGTTGAGGCTGTCGCGTTCGTATTTCAGTGATGGAGGAAGCCCGAGGGCCTGACAGAAATCTTCGGAATGAATGCGGGTGATCCGTCCGGTCCCCTGGGCGATTTCGATCCGCCGGTCGAAGCGCGACGAGAGCAGCGCATGGACGTGACGCCCTTCCACGTCGAACGTCAGCGCGTCGCAGGCGGCGATGCGGATGCCGCAGGCGGCTGCGATTTTGAGAAGCGCCACCTCGTTCCGGGTGATGTCGGGGTCCGAGACCGGCGAGACCTTCAGGATGTGTGTCGTCGGCGCGCGCGAGCCCGGTCGGGGCAGGTAGAACTGACCCTCGTGCATGACGACGGCAATTTTCCCCTGAACCCCTGCCACAGGCGACGGGTTTCGCTCGGCATCGGGGAGGCGACGATGGAGATGCAGAGACAGGACGATCTGGTTCAGCCGCGCCGTGTCGAGAAGCTCGTAGTCCTCCGGGAACCTGCCGGGCATCTTGCCCGGTCCGGTGCCTTCCGGCGTGATCGAGGCGGCTCCGGGGCAATCCGCGCCAAGGTGCCATAGAAGTGCCCCGACATCGCTGCGGTCCAGCTTGTAGCTGTCCAGCACCTTTTCGAGCTGCGGACCTTCAAAGAGGAGGTTCGCGAAATAGCCCCGGCAATCGGCATCCGTGAAGGGTTCAGATCGGATGGGGAGCGAGAGCGAGATCCGCTGCGCCGCGCCTGCCCCTGGCACATAAACAAAGCCGAGCGACTTGTCGTCCTGGCGTGTCAAATGCCCGACGGGCCCGGCAAATCCTTCAAGCCATACATCCATCTTCATGCGCGAGGCTCCGCGATCAATTCGATGCCGAGAGCCTTGCAGAGGCGGAGGTAGGTCTCGAGCGTCGCCTTGGCGGTGCCGCGCTCGATCTTCGAGAGGTTTCCCTGGTCGATCCCGGCAATGCTCGACAAGTCGCCCTGACGAATGTCGAGGGCTTCACGCCGCTGGCGCAGGAAGGCACCGAGGTCCTTGGGGTCAGTGACGATCATGGCTCGCTGCTCGTTTGGCAATACTGCCAAAATCTAGGGCAAAGCAGACGGTCTTTCAATGCTTTTGGTAGAATTGCCAAGATGCGGCTCGGAGAGTACCTTTCGAGGTTGCATTTGGCAGTTCTACCAAAAAGCGGCAAGTTACACCGCGTTGTCGGACGTCCAGGTTCGGCACGGCTGCCGCAAGGTTGGAACCAGATTGCCCGAGCGCACACCAAGCCGGAAAGCAAGCGCACAGCCAGAAGAGCGGGTGCATTTCGGCCTTTGCCAAGTGTCTACCAAGTTGGCGGTCTTGCCCGACTGTATTCATCTTCTGCGGCGTTCCGCCCGTGTCAGTCCCTGCCTGAACCTCGCCGATCTTCCACGGACGGCATGGCCGCAAGGCTGGCCGCGGCGGGGCATCTTCCGACGGGGCAGGGGCTCCGGTCCCGGGTCAAAGCCCCAACCCCCGCTTCCATTCGCTGTCCTTGGTCCGATCCGTCTCTTTGACACTCAACCCCGATGGGGTCGGCTTGACGCTTTGCGTGCCGCCCTCGCGGATTCGGGCAAGAGGCCCGAACGCACTCGGGTGATTGCAGATCCGGTCAGACACTTCGGGCGCCTGTCGCGCGGGGGATGGTCCTCCGCCCCCAAAAGACAGGAGCCGACCCCATGTCCAGGAAGGATGCCACCGCCTACGCCGCCAGCCTCGCCGCCACGCTGATGGTCGCGATCGTCGTGTTTCAGGCCGGGGACGGCACGCACGGCGCGATGCCGTCCGATGACTACGATGGCGACGAGGCCCTCATAGCCCTCGAGATCGATCCCTGGCAGTGAGGCGCGAAAGCGCCTCACCCCTTCGGGACCGCGCGTTTCCCCGCGCGCGGCCCTCCGGGCCGGAGCGGCGCCGAACCGGAAGGTCCGGCAGGTCAGAGGCAGAGGGGGGCGCGGGCAGGGTGAGCCCGCCGGAAGAAAGAGAGAGCGCCGGCCGGCTCGATGTCCTTCGCTCTCCCGGAGATCCTGACATGACCCATTCCGATCCCGCCGCTGCGTCGGCCGACCCGGCCGTTGCTCTCGCGAAATTCCTCGCCGAAGCGCAGGAAAAGCGCGCGCTCGAGGCCACGGTGCTGCCCGACAACAAGGCCGCCCTGTTCGACGGCCTCCGCCTCGTGGGCATTGCCCATGTGACCGTCCGGTTCGATGGCTATGGCGACAGCGGCCAGATCGAGGAGATCGACGCCCGCAATGAGGCCGGGGCGCCGGTCGATCTGCCCGAAGCCCGGATCGTCGTCTCGGACATCGACTGGGAAAGCCGCGAACCGGTCCAGCGCCCTGTGCCGCTCCACCAGGCGATCGAGGAGATGGTCTACGACTTTCTGTCCGACACCCATGGCGGCTGGGAGAACTGCGACGGCGCCTACGGCGAATTCTGCTTCGATGCCCGCGCCCGGACGATCCACCTCGATTACAACGAGCGGTTCACCTCGTCCGAACTTTTCACCCATGAGTTCTGAGGGGGCGGCGATGGCACATCCATATCACCATGCCCTGTCCTCGGTGAAGAAATGGGGCGGCAGGGTCGAGGACTACCTCGCCTGTCATGAATTTTTCGATTCCTCAAAACTAATCCTTGCCGATTTTCGGCATCGGGCGCTGCGCCACCACGCTGAGGGCATATTCTTCCTGGAGCAGGTTCACGGGAAAACCCTGATGCTGTCGACCGGCCGGATCATTCCCACCCGCTGGGTCGGCGAACAGCATGTCCGCGAAGACCTCGGCCATATCCCGAGCTTTGCCGACTGGGCGCGGGCGATCCGGCCGGAGCCCTGGATGGGGCGCACCGAACGCATCGAGGAACTTGTCGATCCGCATCTGGCCAGGGTTGCAGCAGGGGAGGGCTGAGATGGACGGCTTCTACCCGATTCTCCACCTGCCGCTTTCTGCAAGTTCGCGCGACGTCGTGCGGGCGGCCGCGAAGGCGATCCACCCGAGCCTTCGGCGCCTGCCCGGGCTGCGCCTCGCCCGCCGTCGGTTCTATCGCGACATGCTGAACGCCCATGATGCGGCGCGTGCGCGTGCCCGGCAGACGGCGCGCTGACTTTACCCCCTTTCACCCTGCCCGGCGCGAGCCGGGCGCTCCTCAAGGAGACCAGCAATGGCTGACTATTACACGCATTTCTCCTGCCTTCTCGACCTCGGCACCGCCGAAAAGGCTGCAAAGGCGCTCGACATCTACCGCTGCATGGACAGCGGAGAAGACGACAGCGATGACACCCTCGCCGGGCTTTATGGCGGATGTTTCGGTTTCGAGCTTGAGCTGCAGGAAGGGTCGGACGGATCGGTCCTGTGGATCTCGGACGAGGATGGCGGCGATGTCGAAAGCGTCATCCGGTTCGTGCTGCGCTGTGCCGAAGACCTCGACCTCACCGGCCTCTGGGGCTTCGATTTCGCCCATACCTGTTCGCGGCCGAGGCTCGATGTCTTCGGGGGCGGCGCGCATGTGATCGACCTTGGCGCGCGCAAGAGTATCGGCTGGATCAGCACCCAGGAATGGCTGAGTGCCGCCCTGAATGGCGAGGACATCGACGCGGTGGATGCGCTGGTCGGATGAACACCACCGTATCGGCCAGGCACCCCGCCTCCTTCCCCATCCCGGAATTCGGTCGCAGTTCCGACGGCCTGACGGTCGCCCGGATCGGCGATGCCGCCTGTGCCATGATCCCCACGGCAGATGGCCGGTTTTTCCTCGGCAGCGGCTGGCGTCTGTCGAAACCCCTCTCGGACTGGAAAAGATCCGACTTCTACGGCCACGGCGGCGAGGTTGCCGACGAGGCCGCCTACCACGCGCTTGTTCTGGAACAGGCTGAATATCAGGGCGAGAAGGCTGCTTTGGGTCGGCAGGAATTCCGTGCTCATGCGAACACGCCTTGGGGACCGTCGCAGGGCGCGGTCCGCTATGGCGAGGGCGTCGTCTTCCATTCGACTGCCGGTCATGGCGAGTTCCACCTTTCGCCGGACCGCAACGCCCGCGTCCATCCGCTCCTGCGAAACTCGGGCGGCTGGTACGAAGAGGACTCCGCCTGGGCCGCCGTCGCGACCGCCTGGCCCGATCTCTTCACGGGGCTTGAACGGCGTCAGGCCGAAGAAACCCTGCGCCACAACTGGCCCGATGCCTGGGAGGCGATCCATGGCCGGGCGCTTCAACCCGGTGAATCTCGCGTGCCTGATGGCGAGGCCTTCGCCCGCGATCACGCAGCGGATTGGGTGGTGATCTCGGCGCTTCGTTCCGACCATCAGCCAGGTTTCACCGAAGTGATCGCCACGCGCGGCGGGCGGCGTGATCCCCAATCCGAGGAGCGCCACTTCCTTGTCCCCTCCGGGGAATACAAGGCCGGTGCCTTCGGCTTCGTCATCGATGAGGCGCGCCATGCCGTCTATGACGGCCCGTCGAGCTTCATCGGCCGGAAGGGCGGGAAAGGGGGGTGAATCCCGGATGGCGGGTGCCGATCTTGGCGGTCGGGCACCCGCCAGAGGAAGAGTCAGACGGGGATTCCGTGACGGGTTTTGAGGTGGGAGAGTGCCTCCTGCCGCCCGTCGCGGAGTGATCCCGATGACGGCACCCATTTCCCAAACCGCCTTTCGCGGCCCCGGTGATAACCTGATCGGCGGGTTTCTTGCCCGTCTGCGCCTCGCGGACCGCTTGCCCCTGCGGGTCAGCTGCCGCTGTCGCGCGCATTGGGAGGATCCGGCGCTCGATCAGCTGCGCTTCGATCGCGATATCGACCTCGGCATCTGCGGTGACCTCGCGGCGGCCATGACCCTTGCCCGCAAAGCCGTCGCTTCCGGCCATGTCGACACGGGCCGCGATGCAGCCCTGCGGCTGGTGCCACAGTTCGTCACGATCCTCGATGCCGAGCATAGCCTTGTGCTGGCGGGCGAGGTGCAGGCGGGCCGCATCCTCTGGTGCAACCCCGTCGACAGCGATGCCGAAGCGCAGCGCGTGGTGACCGAGGCCTGCGGGATTCGGGCCAAGGCCCGAGCGGCGACGGAGGCCGGTGATCCCGCATCCGCCGCAGCGCTGCTTGCCCGCGCCCGCGAGCTGGAAGGACGTCTGGTCGATCCGTTCTGGCGTGCCTTGGCGGCCGCCGCGGTCGATCTCGCTTTGGCGGCTTGATCTTTCCTCCTTCCGGAAATCCGCCCTGGCAATTTGCCGGGCCAAGCAAGAGAGGGAGCCGCGTATGCCCCAAGTGATCGCCACGACCGTCTACCGGATCGATGAACTTCGCGACGGTGCCAAGGACAGGGCACGCGCCTGGTATCGCGAGGGTGGCTTCGACCATGACTGGTACGATGCCGTCTACGACGATTTCCAGCGCATCGCGGAGATCCTCGGCATCCGCCTGAAGAACAGGACCGTTCGACTGGTCAGCGGCCGCACCCGCGAAGACCCGTGCATCTGGTTCAGCGGCTTCTGGTCGCAAGGCGATGGCGCCTGTTGGGAGGGCAACTACGCCTACCGAAAATCCGCCGCCGCCGAACTTCGCGCCTATGCGCCGAAGGACAAGACCCTGCACCGCATCGCCGAGACCTTGCAGGCGGCGCAACGGCAGAACTTCTATCAGCTGCGCGCCGAGGTGACCCATCGCGGCACCTACTATCATGCCTACAGCATGAACATCGACGTGGCCCCGGACGGCCCGGGCTCGCAGGAAATCATCGGTGATGCCGAGGTCGTTGTGATCGGCGCTCTGCGCGATCTTGCCAATTGGCTCTATCGCCAGTTCGAGCAGGAATACGACTATCTGACCTCGGATGACGCCGTGGACGAGACGCTGGTCGCCAACGGCTATACGTTCACCGAGGAAGGACGGCGGTTCGGATGACCAGCTGCACGCCTGCAGCCTTGCAGATTATCCAGAATATCTGTATATTCTGCGCAAATGGAGGTTCCGGCATGCAACAGCTCCCCGAATTCAAGGCTGCCGATCTGACGCGGCACACGAGCGAGCTGTTCGATGCGGCGATCCGTTCGCCGGTCGCCATCACCAAACATCGCAAGCCGAAATTCGTGTTGATGAGCATGGATCAATACCAGCAGCTCGCGAAGGGCGCGACCCAGCAGGTTCATCTGTTGGATGAGATGCCTGACGATCTCAGGGCGCTGATGATCGAAGGTCTCGAGCGGGACATGAACCAGGATGGCGAATAAACCGAAAGCTGGAGAGGTTTTCCGCTACCCGTTCCTCTGGAAGCGGGAAGAACGGAGCGGCGAAACCGAGGGCCGCAAGAAGCGGCCCGTTTGCATTGCGGTGACCGTTGCCAGGCAGGATGGCGAGACGGTGGTGTTCATCCTGCCGATCACCACGCAGCCGCCACAGCCCTCTCGCCATGCCGTCGAGGTGCCCGAGATCGAGTCGCAGCGCGTCGGTCTGGAAACGCACGTCCGCAAATGGATCATGCTTGACGAGGTCAACACCGACATCGTCGAGCGGTCCTGGGTCTGGGATGATCGCAAGCCGCTCGGCAGCTTCAGTGCGGCTTTCACTGCCAAGATCCGCGTCACACTTCTGACCCTTGCCAAGGCAGGCGCGGCGAAACTCGTGGACCGCACGAAGTAACCGCCGATGGCCTTCGGTCTCACCGGTTCCGGTCGATCCACCGCGACATCAGCCCTCGGTCGCGGAAGCACTCATCCGGCACGGCGCGGCGTTTGATCCGCGCCAGTCGTTCGGCAAAGGCGACCTGCTTGGAGGTCGGATGGCTGGTATCCGCGGGTTTCAGCTTCGCCTGCGCCTCGATCCAGGCGCTGAGCGAGCGGCGATCCTGTTGGACTTCCCAGGGCAGCAGGCTCTGGTTCTTGAGCGCCAGCGACCGCGCATAGGCGATCTGGCGTTCGGTGGCGGGCAGGGTGAAAGGGGCAGCGTCCATGATGGGTCTCCCATGCGGATCGTCTCTCCAAGATAGAACATATAGGGAACAAAATCAACTCCGCGACCGCCGGAGAGCGAGAGTTGGGTCGGAAATCAGCGTGTTCGGGCGGATCGAGAGAGCCGCCGGAACGCGCCACTCACCCCTGATCCGGAGGATTTCCGATGACCGAAGTTGCAACCCCCCTGAAACTTGCCACCCTCGTGCCTGAGGTGCGCCGCATGGACTTCCTGCCCGCGCTCTTCAGCCCCGCCCTGATGCTGATCGGCGAGCGGGCCGTCTATCAGTTCATGTCCTGGCTTGCCCCCGACGACTACACCGGCGGGCTCTGGAAGTTCCACGAGGGGGACGGCCAGCCCCTGTTCCTGTCGCCCGACGCCGACAAGCGGTTCCGCATCGCCTGCGAGACCAACGGCTATATGGGCGAGGTCTCGGCCGAAGCCGCCGGGATCATCGCCACCCTTTTCGCCCTTTCCCATCTCTCGTTCCAGCATGAAGCCGAGCAACTGTCCGAGGCCTATATGCGGCTTTACGAGTTCGCGGGCGATCATCCCGAGGCGGGCGAGATCTTCAAGGCGATCGACTGATCAGTCCGACATGGACCATGTCAGGTCTGCACGTATTTCCCCTCCCGGCGTTGTCGTCGGGAGGATTTGCCCTGCTGTCGCGGAGCCTCGATTGGTCCAACTAGAGGCCGCCAAAGGTGCAGCATCCGGTTTGCCTCCGCGGCAGAATGTGGTAATGTGGGTTTGTAGATCTCTGGAGATCGTTCATGAGCCGCCTGACCATCGACATGACCGAGCAGCAGCATCAAAGCCTTAAGGCACTTGCCGCCCTTCAGGGCAAGACGATCAGGCAATATGCCATCGAGCGATTGTTCCCCGGCGACGAGGATGCGGATCAGGCTTGGGCAAGTCTGCAGGCCCTGCTGAAAACCCGAGTCGAAAACGGGCTGGCCGGTCGGGTCACGCCGAAACGCGTCTCTGATCTCCTGGACGAGGAGCTCGGGCAGGACGACCGCGATTGAAGCCATCCTATATCCTGACGGATGACGCCGCCGAGGATCTGCGCGCCATCGTCCGCTATTCGCGTGACACCTGGGGACGACAGCAGGCCCGCAGTTATGCGGAAGCTCTGGAGGATTGCTTCGCTCAACTGGCGGCCGACCCCGCTCGATTCAGGAACATGGGCGAGATGTATCCCGGGCTGCGGCTGGCGCATTGCGGGCACCATTACATATTCTGCCTGCCGCGAGAGGATGCACCCGCCCTGATCGTCGCGGTTCTGCATGAGCGCATGGATCTGATGCTGCGCCTTGCCGCAAGGCTTCAAGCGCCGAAAAGCTGATGCCAGACCTCGGCCTGGCCGTTCTTTCGTCTGGGCTCTTGCCGGAAGGGTCGTCTCGGTTGGCGGTGAGGCGGAGGGGATAAGGTGCGTTTCGCCGCTTTCGTCCCGGGGTGATCCAGATCGGGATTGCCACGTCGGTCGCGATCCGCTTGCACGTCGGTTTCCGCGGTGTTCGTGGCGCTGTCAGGCGGCACCGATCCGGGGGCACAGCCGGAGCCCGGCACGAGGGGCGACCTGCCCGCATCCTTGGGTGGCACCAAGCGCAAGCCTGCCTGTCCGCGACCCGCGTTATCATCGCCGGGGTTGCCGTGCGGATCTTCCTGCCGGGCCTGTCGCGGATCGCCGCTGTCTCCCTGTCGCTGTCCGTCCCGGGTCCGCCCCGTTGCCGCCTCTGCTGATGGGTTGATCTGGCCGAAGACCGGCTTCGCCTCGCCCGCTTTGGCGCAACAGCGCCGTCGCAACTTTCTTCCCCTGCCGGCGGAGCCGTCATTCCTCGCGCAAGCCAAGAAAGTTCCTCCTCTGCTGTCAGGGTCCCGTTCCGGGACTGCGCCATCGGGCGTCTCCGGCCTGTCGATCCCCATCGAGGCCGCACGGGGCGGTCCCGAAAACACCAAATGGAGACAGACAATGGCGATCATCGGCACCTTCAAGAAGACCGGCAACGAATACACCGGCGAAGTCGTGACCCTGGGCGTGCAGGCCAAGGGCGTGCGCATCGTCCCCGACCTGAAGGCCACGGGCGAGAACGCCCCCAGCCACCGGGTCTTGGTCGGCCGCGCGGAGATCGGCGCCGCCTGGTCGAAGCGGTCGACCGAGGGCCGCGACTACCTGGGCCTGAAGCTCGACGATCCGAGCTTCGCGCATCCGATCTACGCCAACCTCTTCGACGACGAGAGCGGCGAGGGCTACAACCTGATCTGGTCGCGCCCCAACACCCGCCGCGGGGACTGATCCCCCGGCACGAGGCCCCGGTCGAAAGACCGGGGCCGAAGCTCTCTTCCGCGATTGATGTCTCCTCGAACGCTGGCAGAGGTTCCGCCGACCGCCTGCACTTGAAAGCATTTCTAAGCATCGGGTAGCTTGCCGCCAGCCGGGATGAATCTGTCCTTTCTCAAAAAACATGATGGAGGGCAATTTGCAGGAGTTCCTTTTCGGCGCGCTTTTTTTGCTGTTCGTCGGACTGGCATGGTACATCCGCACACCCTCCTTTCGTGGGGCGATGGGCGAGGCGCGGGTCAATTCCGCCCTGCGACGCGCGCTTGACGAAGCCCAGTACCGGATTTTCCAGGATGTGACGCTGCAAACGGGAACGGAAACCACCCAGATCGACCATATCGTCATCTCGCGGTTCGGTGTCTTCGTGATCGAGACGAAGAATATGAAGGGCTGGATCTTCGGGCAGTCCGGTCAGGCGCGATGGACCCAGCAACTCTTCCGGCACAGATCGAGCTTCCAGAATCCTCTTCGCCAGAACCATGGGCATATCAGGACGCTCGAAGGATCGCTTGGGATCGAACCGCATCGGATGCATGGCGTCGTGGCATTCGTCGGCGGCGCGGTTCCAAAGACACTGATGCCTGCAAATGTTGTATGGGGAACTGCTGCCCTTGCTGAGTTTATTCTGTCCAAGAGCGACGTTCTTTTTGATGAGGATGAGGTGTCGCGTCTTGCGGCCCGATTGCTCGAGCAACGCCTGGAACCTGGTCGGCGGACCCGCGCGCTGCATATTGCCAGCGTGCGGGAGCGGATTTCTGCGCGGCATGATGGTTCGGCCAGATGCCCGAAATGCAGTTCTGCGATGGTTGCCCGCGCCAATTCCAGAACCGGGGAGCGATTTCTGGGCTGCTCTAACTTCCCGAAATGCCGAGGAGCGAGACCTCTGCCCTGAGAACTGCCCCCTTGCGTCTTGAAGATTCGTTTCGAGGCAACAGGACCTCGACTCTTCGGACGTGGTTCCATGCCGAAATCAGTCGGGGCGTCTCCCGGCAAACTGCCGGGACCGGGCTCTGATCCTGGCGGATTGGAGCCAGCGGTGCTGTCTCCCCCATTCGGCGACGATCCCTGACGCGGACGCGTCCGAGGAACCGGCGGTGCCGGGATTTGGCGGCTGAAAGCCGGAGGGTGGCCGGAACGGGGTAGTTCCCGGCGGTCGAGAGAGAGCGCCGACCGGGGGCTATCGCGTATCCCGCTCTCCCGAGGGTTCCCCCGATGAACGATCTTTCCATCGCGACGGCGCAGGCGCCGGTCGCGTCTCTTGCGATGCCGCCTGCCCGCGGCATTCTTGCGGCTGCCGAGGCGATGCTGCCTCACCTTGAAGGCGGTCAGCGCATCGACAGCAGCATGCTGCGCTGCGTCATGGAAACCGCCTTTGGCGGGTCCGATGCCGCCGGTATCTGGGACTGGAAGGCCGCGTATGAGGCCTGCGAGGTGGTGACGGTCCTGTTCCTGCGCAAATACGGGCAGGCGCTGTTTCGCAGGGCTGCTACGCCCGAGGCGCGTCTCGCGGCGCTCGCGAAAATCGCGGGCCTGATGCCGAGCCACACCCGGCGGTCCGAGGAAAGCCAGTCGCTGCAACAGTTCAGCACGCCCGTGCCTCTGGGCCTCGCCGCAGTCACCGCCGCCGCGATCCGGCCCACCGATGTGGTGCTGGAACCCTCGGCCGGCACAGGCCTGATGGCGATCCTCGCCGAGATCTCCGGCGGCAGACTTGCCCTTAACGAACTGGCCGAAACCCGGGCCGATCTGCTGACCTCGCTCTTTCCGGCCATTCCTGTCACCCGATTTGATGCCGCGCAGATCCACGACCACCTCGACGCCGGGGTCGTGTCCTCTGTCGTTCTGATGAACCCGCCCTTCTCGGCGCTGGCCAATGTGACCACGCGGGTGGCGGATACTGCCTTCCGCCATATCGCTTCCGCCTTGGCGCGGCTCGCCCACGGCGGGCGGCTGGTCACGATCACCGGCGCGGGCTTTGGGCCGGACGCAGCGGCTTGGCGCGATGCATTCATCCGGCTTCAGGAGTGCGGGCGCGTGGTGTTCACCGCGGCCATCGACGGTGCGGTTTATGCAAGGCACGGCACCAGCTTCGACACAAGGTTGACCGTGATCGACAAGATCCCGGCCGACGATCCCTCCGCCTTTCCGCCCTCTTCCGGCATGGCGCCGGATGTCGCCACCCTGCTCGACTGGATCGCGGCACAGGTGCCACCGCGCGCCACCTTCGATCTGCCGTGCCCGCCTGCGCCGACGGCACCTGCCGCTGCGCGCACCGTCCGCTCATATCTCGCCCGCTCCAACGGGATCCAACCCGCGCGCAATGCAGGGGTGGCATGCGAAGCCGTCGATCTCACTTATGAGGCGGTGGACTGGACGCCACCCGAGGCAGCCCGGCTCTCGGATGCGATCTATGAGGCATATGCGCTGCAATCGATCCGGATTCCCGGCGCGGCCCCGCATCCGACCAAGCTGGTGCAATCCGCCGCCATGGCCTCGGTCGCGCCGCCCCGTCCTTCCTACCGGCCCTTGCTGCCCATCGGCATCTGCACCCGCCTGTCGGATGCGCAGCTGGAGACCGTGATTTACGCCGGCGAGGCCCATTCCAGTCACCTTGCCGGAAGCTGGACGCTGGATGAAACCCTCGACAAGGTCAACGCTGCCGCCCCGGATGCCGCAGGGGCCGTCCGTTTCCGGCGCGGCTTCATGTTGGGCGATGGCACCGGCGCGGGCAAAGGGCGGCAATCAGCAGGCATCATCCTCGACAACTGGCTGCGCGGTCGGCGCAAGGCGATCTGGATCTCCAAATCCGACAAGCTGATCGAGGATGCGCAGCGCGACTGGGCGGCGCTTGGCCAGGAGAAGCTGCTGATCACGCCGCTTTCGCGCTTTGCGCAAGGCGCAAGGATCACGCTCTCCGAAGGCATCCTCTTCACCACCTATGCCACGCTGCGCTCGGACGACCGCGGCGAGAAGGTCTCGCGCGTGCGCCAGATCGTGGACTGGCTGGGGTCCGATTTCGACGGGGTGATCATCTTCGACGAAAGCCATGCCATGCAGAATGCCGCCGGCGGCAAGGGCGAGCGCGGCGACGTGGCCGCCTCCCAGCAGGGCAGGGCGGGCCTGCGCCTGCAGCACGCGCTGCCCGATGCGCGCGTTGTCTATGTCTCCGCCACCGGGGCGACCACCGTGCACAATCTCGCCTATGCGCAGCGTCTTGGCCTCTGGGGCGGTGAGGACTTTCCCTTTGCCACCCGGGCGGAGTTCGTCGAGGCGATCGAGGCCGGCGGCGTTGCAGCGATGGAGGTTCTGGCGCGGGACCTGCGCTCGCTCGGTCTCTATACGGCGCGGTCGCTCTCCTATGACGGGGTCGAATACGAGCTGATCGAGCACCAGCTGACCGCAGAACAGCGCCGGATCTACGATTCCTATGCCGGGGCCTTCACCGTCATCCACAACAATCTCGATGCGGCGATGGAGGCCACCAATATCACCGGCTCGGATGGCACGCTGAACCGGCAGGCCAAATCGGCGGCGCGCTCGGCCTTCGAGAGCACCAAGCAGCGTTTCTTCGGCCATCTGCTGACCTCTATGAAAACGCCGACCCTGCTGCGCTCTATCAGCGAGGATCTGGCAGCGGGCCATGCCGCCGTCGTCCAGATCGTCTCGACCGGCGAGGCACTGATGGAACGGCGGCTGGCGGAGATCCCGACCGAGGAATGGAATGACCTCAACACGGACTTGTCGCCCCGCGAGTATGTCATGAGCTACTTGCAGCATTCCTTCCCGGTGCAGCTCTACGAGCCCTTCAGCGATGGCGAGGGCAATATCAGCTCGCGGCCGGTGTTCCGCGACGGCCAGCCCGTCGAGAGCCGCGAGGCGGTTTCCCGGCGCGATGCGATGATCGAGCATCTGGCGGGCCTGCCGCCGGTGCCGGGGGCGCTCGATCAGATCGTCCAGCACTTTGGCACCGACACGGTGGCAGAGGTCACGGGGCGCTCGCGGCGGATCATCCGCAAGGGTGAGGGTTCTGCCGCCCGCTTGGCGGTCGAGAACCGCGCACCCTCGGCCAACCTCGCCGAGACCCAGGCCTTCATGGACGACGGAAAGCGCATCCTCGTCTTCTCGGATGCGGGCGGCACCGGGCGCAGCTATCACGCCGAGCTTTCTGCGCGAAACCAGCGTCTGCGGGTGCACTACCTGCTCGAACCGGGCTGGAAAGCAGATACCGCCATTCAGGGGCTCGGCCGGACCAATCGCACCAATCAGGCGCAGCCGCCGCTGTTCCGGCCGATTGCCACGGACGTCAAAGCCGAGAAGCGGTTCCTCAGCACGATTGCCCGCCGCCTCGATACGCTCGGGGCGATCACCCGCGGTCAGCGCCAGACCGGCGGACAGGGGCTGTTCCGGCCCGAGGACAATCTCGAAAGCCCCTATGCGCGGGCAGCCCTGCGCCAACTCTACCTGCTGCTGGTGCGCGGCAAGGTCGAGGGTTGCTCGCTGGAGCGATTTGAATCCGCCACCGGGCTGAAGCTGATGGACTCGAACGGCATCAAGGACGAACTGCCGCCGATCACCACCTTCCTCAACCGCCTGTTGGCGCTGACCATCGAGTTGCAGGGCATCCTGTTCACCGCCTTTGAGCAGCTTCTGGAGGCCAAGGTCGAGGGTGCGATGGCGGCCGGGATCTACGATCTGGGTCTCGAGACGCTGAAGGCCGAGAGCTTCACCGTCACCGACCGGCAGGTGATCTACACCCATCCCGGCACCGGCGCGGAAACCCGGCTTCTGACCATCACCGAGCGGCGGCGCAACACGCCGCGGCTGCTCGATGCGGCCTTGGACGCGTTGGATGATCCGCGCGCCGTGTTGTTGGTCAACAACCGTTCGGGGCGCGCAGCCGTGCAGGTCCCGACCACGTCGATCATGCTAGACGATGGCGAGATCGAGCGTCGTGTGCGTCTGATCCGGCCGATGGAAGCCTTCAGCATGTCCATCAGGATGATGAGTGACACGCTTTGGGTCGAGACCGATAGACAGACCTTCGCGGCGGCATGGCGCGCCGAGGTCGCCGATGTGCCCGAGTTCTCGGAAGCTACCCTGCATGTGGTCTCGGGCCTGCTGCTGCCGGTCTGGAAGCGCCTGCCGCAGGATGAAACCCGCGTCTACCGGCTGCAGACCGATGACGGCGAGCGCATCATCGGCCGCCGGGTCTCGCCCGCCTGGGCCGCGAATGCCACGGCAAGCGGCGCGTCCAGCCTGACGCCGGAGCAGGCCTATGCTGCGCTGATCGAAGGCAAGACGATCATCGATCTTGCAGAAGGCCTGCAACTGCGCAGATCGCGTGTCATGGGGGTGAACCGGATCGAATTGACCGGGTTCACGGAAGGGATGCGCGAGCGGCTGCGGGCCTGGGGTCTCTTCAGCGAAATCATCTCGTGGAAACTGCGGTTCTTCTTACCCATTTCGGCCCAAGGTCCCGAAATTCTTGCCAGGCTCATGCAGGTCTGGCCTATCTCGCCCGTTTCCCAGCTTAAGGTTGCCTGATGTCCCGTATCGATGCCGCAGATTTGGCGCAGCGCCTTGGCCGTCAGGCCGAGGCCGTCTGCCGGACCTATCTTTCCAATGGGCGCAGGCAGGGCAACTACTGGCAGGTTGGCGATGTCCGCAACACGGCAGGGCGCTCGATGTTCGTGCGCCTTACCGGCCCCGCTTCGGGCAAGGGGGGCGCCGGCAAATGGCAGGATCCATCCGAAGGCAGCCACGGTGACCTTCTCGACGTCATCCGCGAAAGCCTGGGCTTGAGCGACTTCGCCGACGTACTCGAGGAAGCCCGCCGCTTCCTCAGCCTGCCGCAGCTGGACCCCGCGCCGAACACCCCGACCCCGAAACTTGCCGCCGCACCCTCTGGATCGTCAGAAGCGGCACGGCGGCTTCTGAGCATGGCCCGTCCGCTCAAAGACTCGCTGGCGGCAACGTATTTGCGGTCCCGTGCCATCACGGATCTCCGCGACACCGGCGCCCTGAAGTTTCATCCGAACTGCTACTACCGCGCGCAGGGCGAGGATCGGACCGAGACCTGGCCCGCCATGATCGCTGCCGTCACCGACCTCGAAGGCAAGGTCACCGGCGTTCACCGCACCTGGCTTGCGCGTGATGGCGGCTCGAAAGCACCCGTCGACACACAGCGGAAGGCGATGGGAGATTTGCTCGGCCACGCGGTCCGGTTCGGGGTGGCCAAAGAGGTCATGGCAGCGGGGGAGGGCATCGAGACCGTGCTCTCCCTCCGTCAGGCCCTGCCAAAGATGCCGATGGTTGCAGCGCTGTCCGCGGGTCATCTCGCAGCCCTCCTCTTCCCGGCATATCTGCGCAGGCTCTATATCGTCCGCGACAATGATCCGGCGGGGGACGGTGCAAGGGACAGCCTGATCGCCCGGGCCTTTGATGCCGGGATCGAGGCGATCACGCTCTCGCCCCTGCAGGAGGATTTCAACGACGATCTTACTACCCGCGGTCTGGATGCCCTTCGGGCGCATATCCGGGTGCAACTGGCACCAGAGGACGTCAGCCGCTTCATGGCGCAGGATCATGTGACCCGTCGAAGCGGGTGATCCCGGAGGTCCGATTTCATCATGGGCATATAGCTGCGGTTCCATCAACGGGACCGCGCCTCGGCCTTCCAGAGGGCGAGCGGCCCACAAGCGGTCCGGCCCGGCAATGGCGGCGCCCGACTATTTTCCGCCGGCGGCGATCCACCCCACGCGACAAGTCGCGTGGGGACCCCGTCTCTTACCCCGCCTTTGCATCGCGAGGCAAAATAGTCGGGCTTGGCCATCGAGGCCCTCGCAAAAGGCTCGGGCTGCCAGACCGGACCGCCCGTGGGCTTCCGTCGCCAGAAGGCCGCGACGGTCGCGGTCCAGACGATGGAGCAGCCCATGTACGCCCAAGATGACTTCGAACCCGATCACACCTCCTCGCCAACCGACACCATGATCGAAGGTCTCCAGCTTTACGGCTACCGTCCGGCACCGGACGAGGCCGATCCCCGGATCACGCCCGAAGACCACGTCATCCAGACCGCCGTTGCCGATATCTTCGATGCCCTGATCTCCACCATGGCCGACACCAGCCTCGATTTCGACCTCGATGAGATCCTCTGGTCGACCGTCAACACCTTCCACCGCGCCGCCGAGCGGATCGAAAGGAAGCTCGACGACAACGAGCAGGCGCAGAAACGCCTTCAGCGCGAACAGGACGGCTCCGAGGTGAAATCCGTCCAGCTTGAAACCCTCATCGACATCGGCCAAAGCCTGATAGACCGGCGCGAGAGCATGGAACTCTTCCGCGAAACCGCTGCCGACATCTTCCTCAAGACCACCGGCACGCACTGGTCACCCCGTTCGGGCTCGCGCACCAGCCATCGCCATCTGACCGCCGCGATGATCGACAGCCGCGACTTCATCGCCGCCAAAAAGCGCGCAGAGACCGAAAACCTCGTGCCTCCGGGGCCGAAAGTTGCCTTCTCGGGCGGCGACACCACCGATCACCGGATGATCTGGGACCGTCTCGATCAGATCCACGCCAAGCACCCCGACATGGTGCTGTTGCATGGCGGTTCGCCCAAGGGCGCCGAGCGCATCGCGGCCACCTGGGCCTCAAACCGCAAGGTCCCGCAGGTCGCCTTCAAGCCGG
>JBDHSO010000075.1:0-17544 GCA_039808125.1 Rhodobacter sp.
GGCCGTAGCGCAGCCTGGTTAGCGCGTCCGTCTGGGGGGCGGGAGGTCGTGAGTTCGAATCTCACCGGCCCGACCATTGAAAGTCCGCCCGCCTGCCCCGAAGGCAGCGCGGGCGGTCTTCGTTCAGCGCCGGAGATCCCGTCATGACCTGCCCCGGCGTCCTGCCCGATACCGCGATCCGCGGCCTGATCGAAACCGGCGCGCTTGCGGCCGCCCCCGCCATCACCGACGCGCAGATCCAGCCCGCGAGCCTGGACCTCCGCCTCGGCACCCGGGCCTGGCGGGTGCGCGCCTCCTTCCTGGCCGGCGCGGGCCGCAGCCTGACCGAGCGGCTGGCGGAATTCGAGATGCACCGCTTCGACCTGACCGAGGGCGCGGTGCTGGAGAAGGGCTGCGTCTATGTCATTGCCCTGGCCGAGCGGCTGGCGCTGCCCCCCGGGCTGACCGCCGTCGCCAATGCGAAAAGCTCGACAGGGCGGCTCGATCTGCTGACCCGGACGATCACCGACGGCGGCACCGAATTCGACCGGATTTCCGAAGGCTACACCGGGCCGCTCTATGCCGAGGTCTGCCCGCGCTCGTTCTCGGTCCTGGTCCGCGCCGGGCAGCGGCTGAACCAGATCCGGTTTCGCCGGGGCCAGGCGCTGCTGTCGGATGGAGAGCTTGCAACGCTGCATGCCGCGACGCCGCTGGTCGACGGGACGCCGGTGATCTCCGAAGGCCTGGGCTTTTCGGTCGACCTGCGGCCAAGGGACGGGACGCTGGTCGGCTGGCGGGCGAAACCGCATGCCGGGATGATCGACCTCGACCGGATCGGCCATTATCCCGCGCGCGAGTTCTGGGAAGAGGTGCATGCCGACCGCGGTCATATCATTCTCGACCCCGGGGCGTTCTACATCCTCGTCAGCCGCGAGGCGGTGACGATCCCGCCCGATCATGCCGCCGAGATGGCGCCCTATCTGGCCATGGCCGGCGAATTCCGCGTGCATTACGCGGGGTTCTTCGATCCCGGCTTCGGCCATGCCGAGGCCGGCGGCCAGGGCAGCCGCGGCGTTCTGGAGGTGCGCTGCCACGAGGCGCCCTTCGTGCTGGAGCACGGCCAGATCGTCGGGCGGCTGCTTTACGAACGCATGGCCGCCCGGCCCGCCCGGCTTTACGGCGCGGGCCTCGCCTCGAACTACCAGGGCCAGGGGCTGAAACTGGCCAAGCAGTTCCGCTGACAGCCCGGCACGACTCCCGGGCGGGGCAAGGCGCAAAAAGGGGGCGCTGCCCCCGACTGCGGCGGGGCCGCAGTCTCCCCCGGGGTATTTGCGTCAAGAGGAAGGGGCCGGGTCGGCATGCCGGCGGGAGTCATGGATCGCCGGACGGCGGGATCAGGGCGCGAAGACCGTCATCTCGGGCAGGTCGGTCAGCGGCAGCCCCAGCGCCTGATAGGCCGCGAGCGACATCAGCGCGCCGCCGGTGCCCGGCCGCAGTTCCACCGCGAGCGAGGTGCCGTTCGGCGCCTCCACCCGGCCCTGCACCCTGGCGGCGACCAGCGAGGTCTGTACCCAGAGCCCGGGATCGGCCGGCGAGCCAAGCGCGGCGACCTGGCGGCCGAGCTGACGCTCCCCCCCCTTTGGCGGGGCGGCCAGGGCAGCGGATTTTTCCGCCGCGGTGGTGGTGTCCAGCGCCTGCGGTGTCTGGCCCGCCGCGCCGAGCGGCGTCACCGCGACGGGCGGGGCGAATTCGGTCGCCAGATCCGAGGGCGGCGGCACTTCCGTCTTCTTCCATGGCGGCAAGGCGCCGCAGGCGCCAAGCGCAAGGGCCAGGGACAGAACGGTCAGCGCGCGGATCATCGTCATGGCATCGACGTTAGCCCTGCCCCCGCGATCCCGCAACCTTCCGTTTTCGCCTTGTGGTGCGGCGCCCACGGCCCTAGGGTCCTGCCATGGAGGATACCGCTCCCTCACCGCTTCCGGCGCCGCTGATCGACCCTTTCGCCCGGCCGATCAGCTATCTGCGCGTGTCGGTCACCGACCGCTGCGATTTCCGCTGCGTCTATTGCATGTCCGAGCACATGACCTTCCTGCCCAAGGCGGACCTGCTGACGCTGGAGGAACTGGACCGGCTGTGCAGCGCCTTCATCGGGCTGGGCGTGCGCAAGCTGCGCGTCACCGGCGGCGAGCCGCTGGTACGTCGCGGCATCCTGACCTTTTTCGAGGCGATGGCGCGGCATCTGGGAAGCGGGGCGCTGGCCGAGTTGACGCTGACCACGAACGGCAGCCAGCTGGCGCGTTTCGCGGCCGACCTTGCCGCCGTGGGGATGCGGCGGATCAATGTCTCGCTCGACACGCTCGACCCCGGGAAATTCGCGGAAATCACCCGCTGGGGGCGGCTGGGGCAGGTGATGGACGGGATTGCCGCGGCAAAGGCCGCGGGGCTGCGGGTCAAGATCAACATGGTGGCGCTGAAGGGCGTGAACGAGGACGAGCTCTTCGCCATGGTCGACTGGTGCGCGCGCGAAGGCCACGATCTGACCTTCATCGAAGTGATGCCGATGGGCGACATGGGGGCCGAGGACCGGCTGGCGCAATACTGGAGCCTGAAGGATCTGCGCGCCCGGCTGGCCGGCCGCTACAGTCTGACCGATCTGGCCGAGCGGACCGGCGGACCGGCGCGCTATGTCCGCATCGGGGAGACCGGGCAGAAGATCGGCTTCATCACCCCCCTGACCCATAATTTCTGCGAAAGCTGCAACCGGGTGCGGCTGACCTGCACCGGCGAGCTGTTCATGTGCCTGGGCCAGGAGGATCGCGCCGACCTGCGCGCCACCCTGCGGGGGCCGGGCGGCGAGGCGGCGCTGGAGGCCGCGATCCGCGCGGCCATCGCCCGCAAGCCGAAGGGCCATGATTTCGACTATGGCCGGCAGGGCATTGGCGGCCGGATGTCGCGGCACATGAGCCACACCGGCGGCTGAGCGGCCGGTGCGGCCTTGAGGCTGGGGACCGGCAGGAGGTTACTTCGTCAGGATCAGCTTGCCCTGCCGGGTGATGCGCAGCGTGTAGATCTGGTCATCCAGCACGATGCGCGCCAGCGATCCGCCTTCGGTCAGCACGCGGGCCTCGTGCATGGGCGTCGCATCGGCGGTCAGCCAGGGGCGCAGCATGGGTTCAGGGCGCGCGTTCATGCCGCCCGCTCCATCCGGTCGAGCAGCGCCTCGAGCATCGGGCCCGGCAGGCCCCCTGTCATCGCCTGGCGCAGCAGTTCGGCCAAAGGGGGGCGTCCGGCCCCGTCGTCCCGGGTCATGTCGGTTCTCTCCATCGCGGGTCCTGCTGGCTGGCCCGCGACGGGGTTGGCTGCATTCTGGCCAATTCCTGACTGATTTACTTTGTTGCGTCAAGCCTCGTTCTGCCGCGTCACGCGCTCTGGCCCCCGGCGGCGGGCTGTGATCATCTGCGCGGCATGAACGCATCCGATGCCGTCCTTGGCACGCTCCTCTCCGTTCCGCCTCCGGTTCTGACCGAACCGGCGCTGCTGGCCCATCTCGGCGCCGGCTGGGGCCTTGCCGGCCGGCTGGCGCCGTTGACCTCGGAGCGGGACCTGAACCACCGGCTCGACACCGCCAAAGGCCGGTTTCTGGCAAAGATCACCAACCCGGCCGAAGCCGCGGAGATGACCGATTTCCAGACCCGCGCCTTCCAGCATGTGGCGGCAGTGGCGCCGGGCGTGCCGGTGCCGCGGCTGGTGCCGGACCGGACCGGCGCGCCCTGGCGCGACACGCCGGCGGGGCGGATGCGGCTGTTCACCTGGCTTGAGGGCGCACCGCTTCACGCCGTGCCGCGCAGCCTTGCGCTCGCGCGCGCCTCGGGACTGGCGCTGGCGCAGTTGACCGCCGCGCTTGCCGGTTTCAGCCATCCGGCCGACGATCACGTGATTTTGTGGGACATCAAGCAGTTCGCGCGACTGGCCCCGCTGCTGCCGGTCCTGACCGACCCCGAGACCCGGCATACGGCCGACAGGGCGCTTGCCCGGTTCGAGACCGCCGTCGCGCCCCGGCTGCGGGATCTGCCCACCCAGGTCTGCCATGCCGATTTCAACCCCTGGAACCTGCTCGTCGGCCCGGATCGGCACAGGATCACCGGCATCGTCGATTTCGGCGACATGGTGCGCACACCGCGAATCTGCGATCTGGCGGTGGCGGCCTCCTACCAGATCGATCCGGCGGCGCCACTCGCCTCGCTTGCGGCCTTCGTGGCTGGGTATCGCGAGGTGCTGCCGCTTCTGCCCGAGGAAACCGAACTTCTGTTCGACCTGATCACCGCACGCATGATCACCACGCTGACGATCGCCGGCTGGCGCGCCGCGCGCTACCCCGAGAACGCGGCCTATATCCTGCGCAACACGCCCTCGGCCCGCGCCGGCCTTGCCGCCTTCAGGGCGTTGGGATCAGGGACCGTCAGCCGTTGCCTCGCCGAAGGAGTCGATGAATGAACCGCGCCAAGGGCCAGATGATCAACGCCTATATCCCCGGAAACGGCGGCCTTTCGCCGCCGGACGAGGCGCTGGCCGCGCGCCGCGCGCGGCTGCTCGGCCCTGCCTACCGGCTGTTTTATGAAACCCCGGTCCATATCGTGCGCGGCGAGGGGGTCTGGCTTTTCGACGCGGAGGGTCGGCGCTATCTCGACACCTACAACAATGTCGCGGCGGTCGGACATTGCCACCCCCGCGTGGTCGAGGCCATGGCGCGGCAGGCCGGCCTTCTGGCCACCCACACCCGTTACCTGCATGAGGCGATCCTGGATTATGCCGAGCGATTGCTCGGCTATTTTCCGGCAGATCTGTCGCAGGTGATGTTCACCTGCACCGGATCCGAGGCGAATGATCTTGCCTGCCGCGTCGCCCGGACGGTCACGGGAGGCACCGGAATCATCGTCACCGACAATGCCTATCACGGCGTGACGCTGGCCACGGCGCAGATGTCGATGTCGATCGGCCCGGCCGTGGCCCCGGGACCCGAGGTCTTTGCCATCCC
Organism: Rhodobacter sp.; assembly: GCA_039808125.1. Taxonomy (GTDB): domain Bacteria; phylum Pseudomonadota; class Alphaproteobacteria; order Rhodobacterales; family Rhodobacteraceae; genus Pseudogemmobacter. Next base: position 5,015 of record JBDHSO010000075.1, read on the forward strand.
CGCCCCCCGGGCGGCGAACTACCCCGACGGCATCGCCGCGGGCTTCGCGGCGGCCGTCACCGCCGCCTGCGCAGCCATGCGCGCGGCCGGCCTGCGTCCCGCCCTGCTGATCGTCGACACGATCTTTTCCTCCGATGGCGTCCTGCCCGATCCGGCCGGCTTTCTAGCCCCCGCCATTGCCGCAATCCGCGCCGAGGGTGGCCTGTTTCTCGCCGACGAGGTGCAGCCGGGGTTCGGACGCACCGGCCAGGGCATGTGGGGATTCCTTCGCCATGGCGTCGTGCCCGACATGGTTTCGCTCGGCAAGCCGATGGGCAACGGCTATCCGGTGGCCGGGCTGGTCCTGCGACCCGATCTGGTGGCAGAGTTCGGCGCAGCGGCGCGCTATTTCAACACGTTCGGCGGCAATGCCGTCGCCGCGGCGACCGCGGGCGCCGTCCTGTCGGTGATCGAAGACGAACGGCTGATGGAGAACGCCCGCCAGACCGGCGCATTTTTCGCAAACCGCCTGCGCGATCTTGCCCGCCGCCACGATACCCTGGGCGAAATCCGCGCCGCCGGCCTCTTTCTCGGCATGGATATCGTCGAAAACGGCCAACCCGCCCCGGCCCGCGCCGCCACGCTGGTGAACCGCCTGCGCGAGGAGGGCATCCTGATCTCCGCCACCGGGCGCGAGGGCCATATCCTGAAGATCCGCCCACCCCTTCCCTTCGGCCCGGATCATGTCGCCCTGTTCTGCGACACGCTGGACCGGATACTGGCCGAACAGGGGGGCGCTGCCCCCGTCAGGCCTTCGTCCTGACCCCCCCGGGATATTTTCACAGAGAAGAAGCGCCAGCACCTTCTTCTCTGCTGAAAATATCCCCGCCGGAGGCCGCCGAGGCGGCGCGCGAAGGCGCGACGACGAGAGGGGAAATCGGCAGCCGCGCCGCGCGCGGCTGCGCGACGGGATCAGCCGAGCGCATAGCCGGCGCCGCGGACCGTGCGCAGGGGGTCGTCGCCGCCGAACTGCATCAGACTCCTGCGCAGCCGGCCGACGTGAACGTCCACCGTCCGGCTGTCGACATAGATGTCGCGGCCCCAGACCCGGTCGAGCAATTGTTCCCGGCTCCAGACCCGGCCAGGTTTTTCCATCAGGGTGGTCAGCAGCCGGAATTCGGTCGGGCCGAGTTTCAGCACCTTGTCGCCGCGATAGACGCGGTGGGTTTCGCCATCGAGCCGGATATCGCCGAACTCCAGCACCACCCCGGCCTGGCCGGGCCGCACCCGGCGCAGATGGGCGCGGGTGCGGGCCATCAGTTCCAGCACGGAATAGGGCTTGATCACGTAATCGTCCGCGCCGGTTTCGAGACCGCGCACCCGATCCACCTCTTCGGCGCGGGCCGAGAGCATGATGATCGGGATCGCCCGGGTCTCGGGGCGCATCTTCAGGCGCCGGCAGACCTCGATCCCCGACAGCCGCGGCATCATCCAGTCGAGGATGATGATATCGGGCGCTTCTTCCTCGACCAGGATCAGCGCGTCTTCGCCATTGTCGGCCGCGACCACGCGGAAGCCTTCGACATCGAGATTGTAGCCCAGCACCTCGCGCTGTGCCGGTTCGTCCTCGACCAGAAGGACGCAGGGGCGGCGGTCATCGCTGGTCATCGCGGGTTCTCCCTCAGGTCTCGGTCGCCACGATGTCGTGCTTGGGCCGTTCGTCCGGGGGCAGCCGGCCCTCGACCAGATAGATCACCTGTTCGGCGATGGCGGTGGCATGGTCGCCCACCCGCTCGATGTTCTTGGCGATGAAATGCAGATGCATGCAGGCCGAGATCGTGCGCGGATCCTCCAGCATGTAGGTCAGAAGCTGGCGGAACATCGCGCCATACATCTGGTCGATGTCCCGGTCGCTGGCGCGCACCTCGCGGGCACGGGCGACGTCGCGGGCGATATAGGCGTCAAGCGCGTCGGAAAGCTGGCCGACCACCGCCTTTGCCATCCGCCGGATCGAGCCCGAGGCCCCTTCCACCGGGCTGCCCTGCATCAGGACCAGCGAGCGCTTGGCCAGGTTCTTGGCATAATCGCCCGAGCGTTCCAGCGCCGTGGCGATCCGCATCACCGTCAGCACGGTGCGCAGGTCGTTCGCGGTCGGTGCGCGCAGCGCGATGATCCTTGCGCATTCGGTCTGGATCGTGTCGTCCAGCCCGTCCACCGCGGCATCGGCGGCCCGGACCTGTTCGGCCAGCGTCTCGTCGCGGTGTTCCAGCGCCTCTGCGGCATCGAGCAGCGCCTTCTCGACCAGCCCGCCCATCTTCATCACCTGCGCCTGCACGGCCTCCAGGTCCTGATCGAAGGCAGAGCGGATATGCGGTTTCGTATCTGACATGTCGGGTTCCTCTGCCGGGATCAGCCGATGCGGCCGGTTATGTAGGATTCCGTCCGCGAATCCTGCGGCGTGGTGAAGATCTGGGCGGTATCGCCGTATTCCACCAGATTGCCCAGGTGGAAGAAGGCGGTCTTCTGGCTGACGCGCGCGGCCTGCTGCATCGAATGGGTGACGATGACCACCGAGAAATTGGCGCGCAATTCGTCGATCAGCTCCTCGACCTGGGCCGTGGCGATCGGGTCCAGCGCCGAGCAGGGCTCGTCCATCAGCAGCACCTCGGGGCCGGTCGCCACCGCCCGGGCGATGCACAGGCGCTGCTGCTGGCCACCCGACAGGCCGGTGCCGGGCGCCGAGAGACGGTCCTTCACCTCGTTCCAGAGCGCGGCCTTGCGCAGGCTCTGCTCGACCACCTCGTCCAGTTCGGCCTTGCCCTGGACAAGGCCATGGATGCGCGGGCCATAGGCCACGTTGTCGTAGATCGACTTCGGGAAGGGATTGGGCTTCTGGAACACCATGCCGACCTTGGCCCGCAGCGTGACCGGATCGACGCGGCGGTCGTAGATATCCTCGCCGTCGAGGCGGATCAGGCCCTCGATCCGGCAGGTGGGGATGGTGTCGTTCATCCGGTTCAGGCAGCGCAGGAAGGTGGATTTCCCGCAGCCCGAGGGGCCGATGAAGGCGGTGACGGTGCGGTCGAGGATGTCGATCGACACATCGCGGATGGCCTGGCTGGCCCCGTAATGGACCTGCACGTTCTGCGCGGCGATCTTGGCTGCGTGGCTGTTCACGAGGCGCTCCACACTTCGCATGTCGTTCATGTTCATACTCGCTTTCCTGCGGTGGGCCTACCAGCGGCGCTCGAACCTGCGCCGCAGCAGGATGGCGGAGAGGTTCATCGCCAGAAGGAAGATCAGCAGCACGATGATGGCCCCGTTCGAACGTTCGATGAAGGCGGGATCCGAGCGCGAGGCCCAGTTGTAGACCTGAACCGGCAGGGCGGTGGCGGGATCGAGGAACCCCTCGGGCGGCGCTGCGGGATAGTTGGTGACGAAGGCGACCATGCCGATCAGGAGGAGCGGCGCCGTCTCGCCAAGGGCCGTCGCAAGGCCGAGGATCGTGCCGGTCAGGATGCCGGGCATGGCCAGCGGCAGCACATGGTGAAAGACCGTCTGCATCTTCGAGGCCCCGATCCCCAGCGCCGCATCGCGAACCGAAGGCGGCACCGCGCGGATGGCCGAGCGGGTGGCGATGATGATCGTCGGCAGCGTCATCAGGCTGATCACCAGCGCGCCGGCCAGCGACGATGACTGCGGAAGCTGAAGGAAGTTGATGAAAACCGCCAGCCCGAGGATGCCGAAGACGATCGACGGCACGGCGGCAAGGTTGGCGATGTTCACCTCGATCAGATCGGTCCAGGCGTTTTTCGGCGCGAATTCCTCGAGGTAGATCGAGGCAGCAATGCCCACGGGCACGCACATCACGAGCACGAGCAGCATCATGTAGACCGAGCCGATCAGCGCCACGCCCAGCCCGGCCGATTCCGGCCGGGTGTCAGAGGCGTCCGGCCCGGTGATGAAATCCCAGTTCCAGCGCTCGGCCAGGAGGCCGGCGCCGACCAGGCGGTCGGCCAGGTCAAGCTGAGCGGGCGAAACGTTGCGGTCGCGCGCGGCGGTTTCGCGCGTCACCCGGCCCTTGAGATAGCCGTCGATCCGGCCCGTCGCCAGCACGTCGACCTCTATCGTCTGGCCAAGGAGCGAGGGATCGGCCAGCACGCGGTCGCGGATCCCGGCGGGAGCGGCCTTCGACACCATGGCGCCGATGTCCTTCTCGGTCAGCGCGCCGGTGTCGATTCCCGCCGCGATCAGGGCGGCGGCAAAGCTCCGGTCCAGAAGCTTGCCATAGGTGACGGTGGTCTGCTTGGCCATTTCCGCCGGATCAGCATTGCCCCTGGGGTCAAGGACGGCCGGATCCAGCGTCACCGGAAATTCCAGCCGGGCCTGCCAGAACGCCCCGGCGCCATCGCGGAAGATGGTGGACAGCATGATCGCCAGCGACAGGAGGCTTAGGGTGATCGCGATCAGGCCATAGCTGCGAAAGCGGCGTTCGGCCGAATTGCGGCGGCGCGTCCGGGCGGAGGGCGCCAGAAGCGAGCGGCTGGCGCGCCCATCGGCGGAGGCCGCAGCGGCGAAATCGGTCATTCGTACTGCTCCCGGTATTTGCGCACGATCCAGACGGCCAGCACGTTCAGCGCCAGGGTGATCGTGAACAGGGTCATGCCAAGGGCGAAGGCGACAAGGGTTTCCGGCGCGGCAAAATCGGTATCGCCGGTGAGCTGGCCGACGATCTTCACCGTCATCGTCGTCATGGCCTCCAGCGGGTTCAGGCTCAGCTTTGCGGCCGCGCCCGCGCCCATCACCACGATCATCGTCTCGCCGATGGCGCGGCTGGCGGCCATCAGGACGGCGCCCATGATGCCCGGCAGCGCCGCCGGCAGCACCACCTTGCGGACGGTTTCCGACCGCGTGGCGCCCAGGCCCAGGCTGCCGTCGCGCAGCGACTGCGGCACGGCGTTGATGATGTCGTCAGCCAGCGACGAGATGAAGGGCACGTTCAGGATGCCGATCACGATCCCCGCATTCAGCACCGACGAGCCCGAATTGCCAATGCCGAGCGGTTGGGCGAAGTAGTCGCGCAGGAAGGGGCCGACGGTGATCAGCGCGAACAGGCCGTAGACCACGGTCGGTATGCCGGCGATCACCTCGATCAGCGGCTTGATCCAGGCCCGCAGCCGGGGATCGGCATATTCCGCCAGATAGATCGCGGCATAAAGCCCCAGCGGCACCGCGACCGCCAGCGCGATCACGGTGATATACATCGTGCCCCAGAACAGCGGCAGGAAGCCGAGTTCGGATCCGCCCTTGAAATTGGGACTCCAGGTCAGCCCGAAGAAGAAATCCGCCATCGGATATTGCTGGAAGAAGCGCAGGCTTTCCGACAGCATCGACCAGACGATGCCGATGGTGGTCAGGATCGCCACCGAGGAGGCCAGGATCAGCAGCCCCAGCACCGCGCGCTCGACCCGGTTGCGCGCCCAGAGATCGGCGCGCGTCATGCGCAGCGCGGCGACCAGCCCGATCAGCGCGACCGCCAGCACCGTTGCCGCCCGGGCGACCGACAGGCCGGCGGCCGTATCGCGGTATTCGCGGGCCGCCGCCAGCACCTCGGCCGTCGGCGCCGTTCCCAGCGCGACGCCCAGGGGTTTCAGCGTCGCGGCCAGCGCGGAGGGGTCGGCGGCGGGATCGCGCGCCTCTGCCTCGGTCAGGACGCCGGCCTCCACCGCGGTTTCGAGGCCGGCGGCCAGACGGCGGATGTCGGACATGGCCAGCGACACCTCGGCCGGGCTCGCGGCCATGTCGGGCGGCAGATGGCCCGAAACCCGGTGTTCCAGATAGATCGGCTGGGCGATCAGCCAAAGCGCCAGCAGCAGGAACGCCGGCACCAGGGCCGTCAGCGCGACATGCCAGCCGTGATAGGCCGGCAGCGAATGCAGAAGCTTCGCATCGCCGCCCGCGACCCGCAGCGCCCGCCGTCGGCCAAGGACATATCCCGCAAGACCGAAGGCCAGCAGGATCAGACAGAGGATGAGGACCGGCATGGGCACGTCCGTTCGGATTTCAGGGCGCCCGGTTCCGGGCCCGCCCCTTCTGCCGCCGCTATGCTTCGGTTTTGTAACCCCCGTGTGACAGTTCCGCGAAAATCCGGCCCCGACGCGGCCATCGGCCCGTAGCCCACGGCCCCGCCCGAAGGATTGCCGCGATGGACGCGGCCCGATCCTGCGCGCCGGAAGGGCACGGGAGGACCCCCGGAAGCAACTGCGCCCCGCCCGGCCAGTGCGGCCCCGGCGTCAGCCGCGCGCGAGAAGCGCGTCGATCTCGGTCCGCGCCGGCATCGAAGGGGCCGTTCCCGGCCGCGTCACGCTGATTCCGGCCGTGGCGCAACCAAAGCGCACCGCCTCGATCACATCGCGCCCCTCGCTCAGCGCCACGGCGAAGCCGCCGTTGAACGCATCGCCCGCCCCCGTGGTCTCGACCACCGGGCCGGCACTGATCACCGGCACATGGACGCTGCGCTTGGCGTCGCGGTACAGCGCGCCATTGCCGCCAAGCGTGACCACCACCGCGCCCACACCCCGCGCCAGCAGCGCATCGGCCGCCTTCTCCGCCTCGGCAAGGCCGGTCACCGGCAGCCCGGTCAGCGTCTCGGCCTCGGTCTCGTTCGGGGTCAGAAAGTCGCAGAGCGCCAGCATCGCATCGTCCAGCGCCGCGGCCGGCGCGGGGTTCAGGATCGTCGTCACCCCGGCGGCCCGGGCGATCTCCAGCCCCCGCCGCGCGGCCGCGACCGGCTGTTCAAGCTGCGTCACGAAGACCGAGGCGCCGCCGATCAGCCCGGCCCGCGCCTCGACATCGGCGGCCGAGATCCGGGCGGCGGCCCCGGGGGCAACGATGATCGCATTGTTCCCCGTTGCCGCCTCAAGAAAGATATAGGCCGCGCCGGTATAGCTGTCGGCGTCTTCGGTCGCCTCGGGCACCACGCCCGCGCGGGCCCAGGTCGTCCGGGCGATGCCGGCAAAATCGTCGCGGCCAAGGCGGGTGATGAAATGCACCGCCCGTCCGGTGCCGGCGGCGGCCATCGCCGCGGCCACCGACTGGTTCGATCCCTTACCCCCGGGCCCAAGGGCAAAGCTGTGGCCAAGGATCGTCTCGCCGATCTTCGGCTGACGGTCGGCGCGATAGGCGGTGTCGGCCACGAAGATGCCGAGGATCACGACGGGTCCGGTCATCTCAGGCCTCCGGCGGGATCACGCCCTTGCGGAACATGAAGCAGCCGTAGAACCGCCGCTCGCCGGTCTGGATCACCGCATAGGCCGCCTTCGCAAGGTCGTAGAAGGCATAGCGTTCGATCCCGATCATCGGCCGCGGCCTGCCCTCGGCCGCGTCGATCGCCGCCTGCACCTCTGCCTGCACCGGCGGTACCTCGCCGGGGGCGCCGACGATCTCCATCCGGCCGGCGAAATCGGCCACGAAAGTGTCCAGCGGCAGGACCGAGAGGATCGCGCCGACCGCCTCGCCCGCCGTCAGGTTCTCCATCCGCAAGAGCCGGCCCGTCACCGTGGCCCGCGCAATGGAATCCGAGGGGAAATTGCTATCCGCCACGATCAGCACATCGCCATGCCCCATGGCCCGCAGGCAGGCCAGCACCTCGGCATTCAGCCGGTGATCGATTCCCTTCAGCACGACAAACCTCCCCTGCGGTCCTCATTCCGGCCCGAAACGCCCGGCCGCCGGCTGCGGCGGGCGGCGCCGGGCATCAAGCACAAGCATCGGGCGTCAAAGCCGCACGCCCGACCCCCGGTCGAAAAGATGCACCTTGCTCGCCTCGGGCGCCAGCACCAGCGTATCGCCGGGGCGGAAGGTCACACGGTCGCGAAACAGCGCCACCACCTCGCGCTCGCCCGCCCGCACCACGCTGTGGGTTTCCGCGCCCGTCGGTTCGACCACGACCACGCGGCCCGAAATCCCCGCCTCGCCGATCGCCAGATGTTCGGGGCGTATGCCGTAGATGATCTCGCGCCCCTCGGCCACCTTCATCCCCGGCGGCAGCGGCAGGCGGGCGCCCAGCGCCTCGACCGCGCCGCCGCGCACCACGCCGTCGATCAGGTTCATCGACGGGCTGCCGATGAAGGCCGCGACGAAGGTGTTCTCGGGCCGGTCGTACAGGTCGAGCGGCGCGCCCACCTGCTCGATCCGCCCGGCCTGCAGCACCACGATCTTGTCGGCCATGGTCATGGCCTCGATCTGGTCGTGGGTGACATAGACGGTTGTGGTCTTCAGCCGCTGGTGCAGCTCGCGGATCTCGCTGCGCATCTGCACGCGCAGCTTGGCGTCGAGGTTCGACAGCGGCTCGTCGAACAGGAACACCTGCGGATCGCGCACGATGGCGCGGCCCATGGCGACGCGCTGGCGCTGGCCGCCCGACAGCGCCCGGGGATAGCGGCCGAGATAGGGGACCAGCCCCAGGATTTCGGCCGCGCGCGTCACCCGGCCGTCGATCTCTGCCTTGTCCATGCCGCGCATCTTCAGGGGAAAGCCCATGTTCGCGGCCACGGTCTTGTGGGGGTAGAGCGCATAGCTCTGAAACACCATGGCGATGTCGCGCTCGCTCGGGGGCAGGTTGTTCACCCGCCGCTCGCCGATCCGGATATCGCCGGCCGTCACCTCCTCCAGCCCGGCGATCATCCGCAGGAGCGTGGACTTGCCACATCCCGAAGGCCCGACCAGCACCACGAACTCGCCATCGCGGATATCGAGGTTCAACCCCGACATCACCTCGACCGCGCCATAGGCCTTGCGCAGATCGCGGACCGTGACTTCGGCCATGCACCCGTCTCCCCATCCCACGTTTCGCCAGACTATGCCAAGGCCGGAAGTCCTGTCCAGTGCGGCTGAACATACTAACATGTTAGAACCTTGACAGGTTCCTGCCCGGCTGCGAAGCTTTGGCCGGGACCGCGGGCGCGGGGCATTCGCCCTTCGCGGCCGGGCGATCCAGTCCGCCGCGGGGGAGAGGACCCCCCGCCGCCGGGCCAGGCCAGACCCCCTGCCCGCCCCTGGGTCCCCCGGGCCCCTGGGGCGGGCCGCGGAACGAACGCGCCCTGCCCGGCCGGCGCCGGAGACGGGGCCGAAACAGGGAGGAACTAAGGTGAAGACCGGTCTTTACGACTATGCCGTCGCGCTCAGCCGCCGGCGGTTTCTGAAGGGCGCCACCGCGCTCGGCGCCATGGCGACGCTGCCGGCGGGACTTGCCCCGCGCCCCGCGCGCGCCCAGGACGATCTGCGCGCGCAGATCCTGGCCATCCCCGGCGTGGGCAAGGGCAGCCCCACCGATGCCGACTGGCAGAAGGTGGGCGAGCTTTGCCTTTCCGCCACCAAGGCGAATGTGGCCGAGGGCGAATTCGCCGGCGTCGAGCTGACGTTCATGGGCCTGAACAACCAGAACCTGCACAACTTCCTGTTCCGCGGTTTCCTGAAACCCTGGGAGGCCTATACCGGCGCCAAGATCAACTGGATCGACCTGGCGCAGGCCGATTACAACGCCCGCCTGCAGCAGTCGATCGCCACCGGCACCGTCGATTTCGACGTGCTGGAGATGGGCGCGCCGTTCGAGGGCGACACCGCCGGCCGCGGCCTGCTGGACGAGATGCCCGACTGGGTGAAGGCCCAGATCGACATGGACGATTACGTCGACTATCTGAAGGCGCCGGTCGGAACCTGGGATGGCAAGATCTATCGCGTGTCGATCGACGGCGATTGCCACACCTTCGCCTATCGCACCGACTACTTCGGCGAGGGCGGGATCGGCGGCACCGCGGTGCCGAAGACCTGGCAGGATGTCGATTCCATCACCAAGGCGGTCCTCGGCCAGACCGACCCGCTGACCGGCCTGCCGGCCTTCGGCTATCTCGATCCGCTGAAGGGCTGGGGCGGCTTCGGCTTCTATTTCCTCGAAAACCGCGCCACGCCCTATGTCAAGCATCCGTCCGAAAAGGCCTGGCTCTTCGATCCCGAGACGATGAAGCCGCGGGTCAACAACCCCGGCTGGGTGCAGGCCATCCAGGATGTCATGGATCTGATCGCCGCCAATGCCTATCCGGCCGACCAGATCAACGCCGACCCCGGCACCACCGCCTTCAGCCAGTTCCTGGCCGGCACCGGATCCATGCTGACCTGGTGGGGCGACGTGGGTTCGATGGCGCGCACCTCCGACACCTCGGTCGTGGGCGATGTGGCGGCCTTCGGCATCAACCGCGGCTCGACCCGGGTCTACAACCACACCTCCGGCGCCTGGGAGGAAAGCTACAACGAGTCGCCCAACATGGCCTATATCGGCTGGGGCGTCTATGTGACCAGCGGCGTCTCGGGCGACGAGAAGAAGCGCAAGGCGGCCTGGTCGGCGGCGGCGCATCTTGGGGGCAAGGACATCTCGCTCTGGATGGCGGCCTATCCGTCCGGCTTCCAGCCCTATCGCAACTCGCAGTTCAATTATGACGAATGGGAGGCGGCGGGCTACGACCGGGCCTTCATCGAGAACTACCTCGGCTCGAACCTCGACAGCTACAACCATCCCAATGCCGCGATCGAGCCGCGGATCCCCGGCATCTTCCAGTATTACTCGGTGGCCGAGGACGAGTTGGCCAAGGGCTATGCCGGCCAGTACAAGTCGGCCCAGGAAACCGCCGATGCCATCGCGGCGGCCTGGGAAAAGATCACCGACCAGATCGGACGCGACAGCCAGATCGCCCTCTACAAGGCCAGCCTTGGCATGTAAGTAAAGGCCATCGGGCGCGCGGGCGATCATGTCCGCGCGCCCCTTTCCTCCGGCAGGGCGGGCCAGCGTGAGCGGCGACCAGATTCATATCGTCACCAGCGACGACATCTCGCCCGGGCGCAGGCGGCTGGGCACGGCGCTGGTCTGGGGGTCGGCCGCGCTGATGCTGGCGATCTTCCTTGCGCAATGGGCGCAGCAGCGCGGCTGGCACGACTTCGGCTTTGCCACCTGGCGGCCGACGCTTTACGCCTATTGCCTCTGGGCCATCTGTCTCTGTGCCGCCCAGGTCCTGCGCGAGGGCGAGAAAGGCAAGCGGACGCTTTTCGTCCTGCCCGCTGCGCTGTTCGTCGTGTCGCTGACGGTCTTTCCGCTGCTCTTCGGCCTGGTCATCGCCTTGTCGGACTGGAACCTCTCCAGCCCCGACGGGCGCAAGTTCAACAGCGTGGCGAACATCGTGCAGATGTGGCACGATCCGTTCTTCTGGAACGCCCTGGGCAACATGGTGTGGTATGTGCTGGCGATCGCGGTCGAATATGCCATCGCCTTCGGTCTGGCGCTGATCCTTGCGGGCCAGATCCGGGCGCGCAAGTTCTTTCGCGTGGCCTTCCTGCTGCCGCTGATGCTGTCGCCCGTCGCCGTCAGCTGGATGATCGGCAAGTCGATCCTCGAAAACCGCTTCGGCCCGCTGGCCCGGCTGGCGCGCAACCTCGGCTGGTCCGACCCCTCGTTCTTCGGCTCGCCCTGGATGGCCAAGACGACGATCATGGTGCTGGACGCCTGGACCTATATCCCCTTCATGATGATCATGCTTCTGGCCGGGCTTCAGGCGATCCCGAAGGATCTGACCGAAGCCAGCCGCGTCGACGGCGCCACGGGGTGGAAGTCGTTTTGGGAAATCACCTTTCCGCTGATGCTGCCGGTGTCGATCACCGCGATCATGATCCGCATCATCTTCAAGCTGAAGCTGGCCGACATCGTGATCAACATCACCGCCGGCGGCCCGGGCGGCGCCACCGACACGGTGACGAGCTTCATCTTCCGGGAATACCGCGAAAGGTCGAACGTCGGCTACGGCACCCTGCTGGCCATGGTCTATCTGGTGGTTATCGTGATCCTGATGACGGTGCTGATGAAGGTTTCGGCCCGCTGGACGAGGCCGAGGCTCTGACATGACCGCACAGATCTTTCACGACAGCAACGCCGACCGCAGCCACCGGATGAAATGGTGGGTCTCGCGCACCGCGATCTATGCGGTGCTGATCTTCTGGGCCTTCCTCTGCCTTTTTCCGATCTACTGGACGGCGACCACCAGCTTCAAGCTGGCCGCCGATGTGATGAAGGGCGCGATGGTGCCCTGGGTCGATTACACGCCGGCCTGGAAGGGCTGGGAATCGCTTGGCCTTTCGCCCGCGACCATCGGGCAGGAAAGCACCGTCCGGGCCGAGTTCCTGAAGCGGTTCTGGAATTCGGCGGTGGTGGCGCTTTCGGCCTCGGCGCTTGCGGTCGCGCTCGGCAGTCTGGCGGCCTATGGGCTGACCCGGTTCAGCTATCGCTTCCTGTGGCTGAAGAATGATGACATCCTGTTCTTCTTTCTCAGCCAGCTTATCCTGCCGCCCGTGGTCCTCGCGCTGCCGTTCCTTGTCCTTTACAAGGAGCTTGCGCTGCTCGACACCCGGATCGGGCTGATCCTGCTCTATACGCTGACGGTGCTGCCCATCGTCATCTGGATCATGAAGGACCAGTTCTCGACCATCCCGACCGAGCTGGAGGAGGCCGC
>JBDHSO010000076.1:0-17387 GCA_039808125.1 Rhodobacter sp.
ACATATTTGAAACCGTAGCTGACCCCATCCGATGTCGGCATCAGCTCGATCACACCTTCGGCCGAATGGCTGGCCACGCGCGGCGTCTTGTCGAACAGGGTCCAGCGGCGGAAGTCGTCCTCGATATAGCGGGCAAGGTCGCGCAGCGCGGTCTCGACGCCGATGCTGTTGACCAGCCGCATCATGTTTTCCACGCTGACAAAGCGGATGAAGGCAAGGTCCGAGGGTTTGGGGGCGGTCATGGCGGTCCTTCAGGAATGGCTGCGGGTGGGCCGGTCAAAGACGCGGCGGCCGAACAGCGAGGCGGTCAGATCGACCATCAGAGCGGCGGTTCGCCCGCGATCGTCGAGAAACGGGTTCAGTTCCACAAGGTCCAGCGAGGTGACAAGCCCGCTGTCGTGCAGCATCTCCATCGCCAGATGCGCCTCGCGGAAGGTGGCGCCGCCCGGCACGGTGGTGCCGACGGCGGGTGCGATGGCGGGGTCGAGGAAATCGACATCCAGCGACAGGTGCAGCATGCCGTTCGCGGCCCTCACCGCGGCGATGAACTCGGCCAGCGGGGCGGCGATGCCGCGTTCGTCGATCTGGCGCATGTCGATGGCACGCATGCCCGCCGACTGAATCGCCGCGCGTTCCGGCCCGTCGACCGAGCGCAGGCCGATGAAGCAGATGTTTCGCGGCGGCACCGGATTCGCCATCGGCGGAAACCCGTCAAAGCCGGGCTGCCCGGTGACATAGCCGATGGGCGTGCCGTGCAGGTTGCCCGAGGCCGAGGTGGCCGGGCTGTGCATGTCGGGATGGGCATCCAGCCACAGGACGAACAGCGGTCGGCCTTTCGCCGCGGCGTGATCGGCCACGCCCGCCACGGTGCCCAGCGACAGCGCATGATCGCCGCCGAGGAAGATCGGAAAGCCGGTGGCCATCGCGTCACGGGCAGCATTCGACAGAAGCCTCGTCCATTCGATGTTTTCGGACCGGGCATGGACCTGCCCGGGGGGCGCGGGCGGCGGCGCCTTGGGGCCGGGCACGTCGCCCCGGTCCTCGACCCGCCAGCCAAGATCGGCCAGCGTCTCGGCAAGGCCCGCGACGCGATAGGCTTCTGGCCCCATCGAACAGCCGCGGCGGCGCTTGCCGCAATCAAGCGGCGCGCCGATCAGGATGCAGGTGCCGCCACTCATGCCGACACCGCCGCCGAGACTGCCGCCGTCACGATCACCTCGACCAGCAGGTCCGATCCGGCCAGCCGCGCCTCGCCGCAGGCCCGTGCCGGGGCGCAGCCTTCGGGCATCCACTCGTCCCAGACCGCATTCATCGCGTCATAGTCGGCCATATGGGCAAGCCAGATCGTCGCTTGCAGGATGTCGCGGCGCGAGGATCCGGCTTCGGTCAGCAAGGCATCGACGCGGGACAGGCAGTCGCGGGTCTGCTCGGCCACGGTGGCGCCTGCGCCGACCTGTCCGCACAGCCAGATTGTGCCGTTGTGGCGGACGATGCGGCTCATCCGGGCGGTGGTGTGGAAACGCTCGATCATTTGATCCCCATGGGTGGTGCGACGGTGGCGGCGGCGGGTTCGCGGCGGCGTTCCAGATGGCGCAGATAGTGCCGCTCCAGCCAACGGAAGACCCGGGTGATGGCAAAGACGATGATGAAGTAGAGGACGGCCGCGGTGATCAGCCCCTCATAGGCCAGGTAGTAGCGCCCGTTCAGCCAGCGGCCGACGCCAAGTATGTCCTGCAGGGTGATGGTACTGGCCACGACCGAGCCGTGCAGCATGAAGATCACCTCGTTGGAATAAGCTGGAATCGCGCGGCGGAAGGCCGAAGGCAGGATGATCCGCCGCAGCCGCTTGCCCCGCGACATGCCGGTGGCGATGGCGGCCTCGACCTCGCCTTTCGGCGTGTCGGCGATGGCGCCGCGCAGAAGCTCGGTCGTATAGGCGCCGGTGTTCAGGGTGAAGGCGATCAGCGCGCACCACCAGGCCTGCGACAGTACGGGATCCCACAGCCACGAGTCGCGGATGAAGGCAAACTGGCCCGCGCCGTAATAAAGCAGATAGGTCTGCACCAACAGTGGCGTGCCGCGAAAGACATAGGTATAGGTCCAGACCAGCGGGTTCAGCACCCGGTGGCGCGACGCACGGGCAATGGCCAGCGGCACGGCAAGCGCGGCACCAAGCGCCAGCGACAGGAAGGTCAGGCCCAGCGTCACCCGGATGCCGATCAGGAAACGGTCGAAATTCTGGGCGATCAGCGGCAGGTCCAGCGGGAACCAGTTCAGAAGGGTTTCCATCGCTCAGGCCCTTTGCACGCCGCGGCTGTAGCGCCGTTCCAGCGCACGCAGGCCCAGGTCCGACAGCGCCGTCAGGCCAAGATAGATCACGAAGGCCGCCGCCATGAAGGTGAACAGCGCGTCAGTCGACCGGCCCGCCGCAAAGGCGTTGTAGACCAGATCCTGCAAGCCGATGACCGAGACCAGCGCCGTCGTCTTCAGCTGCACCAGCCAGTTGTTGCCGAAACCGGGCAGGGCATAGCGTACCATCTGCGGCCAGACGATGCGGCGGAACAGAAGCGGGCGCGACATGCCGATGCTGATTCCGGCTTCGATCTGGCCTCGCGGGATGGCAAGGATCGCACCGCGGAAGGTTTCGGTGAAGTAGGCGCCGAAGATCACGCCGATGGTCAGGGCGCCGGCGGCGAACTGGCTGACCTCGAGATAATCCCAGAGGCCGGTGGCGGCGCCGATGGCGTTCAGCGTGACCTGCCCGCCGAAGAAGACCAGCATGATCAGCACAAGGTCCGGCACGCCGCGCACCAGCGTCGTATAGGCGCCGGCCAGCGCCCTTGCGGTGCGGTTGGCCGATAGTTTCGCCCAAGCGCCGATCAGCCCCAGAGCCACCGAAAAGAACAGCGAGGCCAGCGCAAGCTGAACCGTTGTCACCAGCCCGGCCCAAAGCTGTGATCGGTATTCGATAAGAAGATCCATGCCTGACCTCACGCAAAGGCCGGGGGCGCGGGATGCGCCCCCGGGGTCCGGTTACATCCCGTCGGGACGGCCGCCGTAGATGTCGAAGGGGAAATACTTGTCGTTGACGGTCTTGTAGGTGCCGTTGTCGCGGATCGCGGTGATCGCCGCGCTGAAGGCGTCGCGCAGTTCTTCCTCACCCTGGCGCACGGCAATGCCCACGCCTTCGCCATAGCAATCGACATCGGTATGATCGCCGGCAAGGAAGGCAAAATCCGCGCCCTCGGGTTTGGACAGGAAGCTTTCCTGCGAGATCAGCGAATCCGACAGTTGCGCGTCGATCCGGCCAAGGGCAAGGTCGCTGAACACTTCTTCCTGCGTGCCGTAAAGGACGATTTCCGCCTCGGGGAACATCTTTTCGGCATAGCACTGGTGGGTCGAGCCGCGCTGCACGCCCAGACGCTTGCCAGCCAGCCCTGTCGCCGTGCCTTCAAGGCCGGAGTCCTTCTTCGCCACCACCCGCGCCGGGGTCTTGTAATACTTCGCCGAAAAGTCGATCTGGCGCTTGCGTTCCTCGGTGATCGACATCGAGGCGACGATGGCGTCGAACTTCTTCGCCTTCAGCGCCGGGATCATCCCGTCCCAGTCCTGTTCGACCAGCTCGCAGTCGCGCTTCATCTCGACGCACAGCGCCATGGCGATGTCGATGTCAAAGCCCGCAAGGCTGCCGTCCGCCTGCTTGAACGAGAAGGGCGGATAGGCGCCTTCGACGCCGATGCGCAGCTTGTCCTGCGCAAAGGCGCCGGTGGCAAGGGTCGCAAGGGTGGCTGCGGCGATGAGGGTCTTTCTGATCATGGTGGTTCCTCCTCTGGGTGATCAGTTCATCCGGGACAGGAAGGCCCGGAATTGGTCGGTCTGCGGGTTGCGGAAAAGCTGGTCGGGCGGGCCTTCCTCGCAGATCTGTCCCTGATGCAGGAACACGGTCCGGGATGAGACATCGCGGGCAAAGGCCATCTCATGCGTGACGACAAGCATGGTGCGCCCCTCGTCAGCCAGCGCGCGCATGACGGCCAGAACCTCGCCCACCAGTTCGGGGTCAAGGGCCGAGGTCGGCTCGTCGAACAGCATCACGTCGGGTTCCATCGCCAGCGCGCGGGCGATGGCCACGCGCTGCTGCTGGCCGCCCGACAGATGCGCGGGGTAATAGTCGGCGCGGTCCGACAGGCCGACCTTGGCCAGAAGTGCCGCGGCCTTCTCGCGCGCCTCGCGGCGGGGGGTGCCAAGCACATGCACCGGGCCTTCGGTGATGTTCTCCATCACGGTCATGTGCGACCAGAGGTTGAAGCCCTGAAACACCATCGCCAGCCTTGCCCGCATCCGTTCGACCTGGCGCAAGTCGGCGGGGCGGCGTTCGCCTTGGCGGCTGGTCATCCGCATCTCCTCGCCCTTCAGCCAGACCTTGCCGTCGGTGGGGGTCTCCAGCAGGTTGATGCAGCGCAGGAAGGTGCTTTTGCCCGAGCCTGAGGCGCCAAGGATCGCCACGACATCGCCCTTGGCGGCACTCATCGAGATGCCCTTCAACACCTCATGCCCACCAAAGCTCTTGCGGATGTTTTCGACACGGAGCGCGGGTTCGGTCATGTGGTTTCCTCTGGCTGGGGACCGAGGGCTGCAATCTCGGCCAGGGTGACGGGCTTGACGGGGGTGCGGATGCGGCCCGGCCCGAGGGTGGACGCGGGGCGGTCGGTCGCTTCGGCGATCAGCCCGATGACGGTGGTCTCGCACATCCGGCCCTGACAGGGGCCCACTCCGGTGCGCAGGCTGGTGCGCATCAGGCGCAGGCCCTCGGCGCCGGTGCAGGCGGCCTTGCGGATGGAACCGGCGGTAACCTCCTCGCAGCGGCAGACGATGGTCTCGTCCGGCGGGGCCAGGAAGGCGGAGGGCACGGGATAAGCTGCATCGAGGAACGACCGCAGGGAAAGCGCGCGCGACAAAGCGCGGCGGAGCGGAGCGGCCTGCCGGTCGCGCCCGGCTGCATCCAGCTTTCCGGCCCGGTGCAGGATCGCCAGCGCGGCCAGCGCGCCCTTTGCCCGCGCAGCCTCGGCGCCGCCGATCCCGCCGCCGTCGCCTGCAACGAACACATGGGGCTCGGACGACTGCCCCCAGGGGTCCAGCGTCGGCCGCCAGGCGCCTTGCTCCGCGTCATATTCATGCACCAGACCCATCGAGCGGGTCAGGTGGCTTTGCGGGATCACGCCCAGATGGGTCAGCAACAGGCCGCACGTCAGGCTGTGGCTCTGCTTTCCGGTGGTGAAGTCAAAGCGGATCCGGCCGTCCTCCGTCGCCTCTGCCCGGAAGTCGGCGGTGCCCCGATACCACGGGATGCCGGCCGCGCGGATGCGGGCGATCAGACCAAGGCCCTTGATCAGGGTCGGCAGGCCGAACAGCGCGCGCGTCAGTTTCGGCAGGGCATGGGTGATCGCCGTCGGCGTCTCGACCAGCGCGACCGGCGGCGCACCTGCCGCGATCATCTGCGCCGCGACCAGATAGAGCAGCGGCCCCGCCCCAGCGAGGATGGCCTCATCCGGCACCATGCCCGACTGTTTCATCAGGATTTGCGCCGCACCTGCGGGCATCAGCCCCGGCAGGGTCCAGCCCGGAAAAGGCACGGGCCGCTCCTGCGCGCCAGTGGCGATCAGGACATGCGCGGCCGGGCTGACATGACTTTGCCCGTCGCGCGACCAGATCACGCCGCGCCTTGCGTCGATGCGCCAGACGGTTGCGCGGGGCTGATGCGTGATGCCGGGATGATCGAGGCCCTGCACCAGAGCGCCGCCGCGCGCGTAATCGGCCCCCAGCCAGCCGCGCCCCGCTACCGCGCCGACATTGCGGTAGATCTGCCCGCCCGCCCGCTCCTGTTCGTCCAGAAGCGTGACCGACAACCCGCCCTCCGCCGCCACCCGGGCCGCCACCATCCCGGCTGGACCGGCGCCGATGATGACCAGATCGGCGCTCATGGCTGGTCCCCCAGCCGGCGCGCGCCGATCTGGCGCTGGATCACCATGCCCTCGCGCGCGCTCACCATGCAGGCCTGCACATTCGGGTGCCCGTCGATGGTGACAAGGCAGTCGAAACACACCCCCATCATGCAATAGGGCGCGCGCCCCGCGCCGGTGACAGGCGTCTGGCGCGTGGCGCCCCCGCTGTGCGCCAGCAGCGCCGCGGCGACGCTTTCGCCCGGCCGGGCCAGCACGGGCACCCCGTCCAGCATCAGGCGCAGGCTGCGCGGGGCGGCGCCGGGGGCGTCACGAAAGCGCGAAGCGGCGTTCATCGAAAGCCTCCAGATCCGGGGCGGCGGGATCGCCGTCGATCCATTCGGCCAGCCGTGTTGCGTGCAGGGGCGCCAGCGTGACCCCGCTGTGACAGGTGACAAGGAAGGCGCCCGGATGATCGGCGGAACGCTGGTAGATCGGATATCCGTCCGGTGTCATGACGCGCAGCGCCGCCCAGGAGCGCAGCACGCGCAGATCGGCCAGCCGGGACCAGACCGCGACGGCGTGCTGCGCTAGTCCCACCATCGTGGTGGTCGTCTCGGTGTCGCAGTCGGTCTCGGCCTTGGTGCCGCCGATCTGAAAACCGCCCTCATCGACCTGCCGGATCGTGCTGGAGAGGAAGGGCAGGCGGTCGGCCACCCGCTCGGTGATCATCAGCTCGCCCCGCTGCGCCCGGATCGGCGCCCGGAACCCCAGCTGCGGGCCAAGATGCGCCGCCCCCAGGCCCGCGCACAGAACCACGCGGCTGGCGCGGGTCTGACGGCCGGTCTCGTCCAAAAGGGCGAAACCAGCGCCCTCTGGCCGCACGGATACGACGCTGGCGCCGCCAGTGATGCGGACCCCGCTGGCAAGGCAGGCCTGCCGCAAGGCGAAATGCAGGCGCAGCGGGTTCACATGGCCATCAAGCGGGCAGAAACTCGCCCCGACCACGCGCTGACCGATGCCGGGCAGGCGCGCCGCAAGATCGGCGTGGTTCAGGAGTTCAAAAGATAAGCGGTCGTCCAGCGCGTTGGCCTGCCGGTGCAGGTCGTGGCCGAAAGCCTCATATTCCGCAGCGTCGGTGAAGAACTCGTAGCCGCCCTGCTGACACAGCGCCAGATCGACGTCGGCCAGCCCTGACAGGCATTTCGCAAAGTCGGGCCAGGCCTGCACCGCCTGAAAAGACCAGCGCGCATAGGGCGCATAGCCTGCGCCCTTGCCCTGCAACCAGACCAGCCCGAAATTCCCCTGCGAAGCGCGCATGTCGCCGTCGCGCCCGTCCAGCACCAGCACCTCATGCCCGCGCGCCGCAAGCCCGAGGGCCACGCACAGCCCTACGATGCCCCCGCCAATGATTGCTGTGCCTGCTTGCGCTGACATGGCCGATCTCCCCTTGCTGCAGGGATGACAGATCAGGGGCGAATATGTAAAATCCGAAGAATCGCGCTATCCATACGCCAATGCTATGAGTCTGACATGCGGCTTTCCCATCGGCAGATCGAGGCCTTCCGCGCCATCATCGAAAGCGGCTCGGTCACGGCCGCCGCCGATCTGCTGTTCCTGACCCAACCCTCGGTCAGCCGCCTGCTGGCCGATCTTGAGGCCGAACTCGGCTTTGCGCTGTTCGCCCGCATCGGCCGCAGCCTGACGCCCACGCCCGAGGCCGACGCGCTATATGAGGAGGTGCGGCGGTCCTTCGTCGGGCTTCAGGAAATCTCCCGCGTGGCCGATGACATCCGGCAATACCGCAGCGGCAGCCTGAAGATCGCGGCGATGCCGGCCCTTGGATTGCAGTTCCTGCCTGGCGCCATAGCCGACTTCACCGCTGAGCGGCCCGGCATCGCCGTCTCGCTTCGGGTGCGCAGTTCGCATGCCGTGGTGCAGCACCTCAGTTCGCAGCAATTCGACGTGGGTTTCAGCGCGCTGGACTTCGATCTGCCGGCGATCCGGCGCGAACCGCTGGGAACAATGCCCATGCTGGCGTTGCTGCCGTCCGGCCATGCGCTCTGTGACAAGGCGGTGCTGGAACCGCAGGATTTCCACCAACGGCCCTTCATCGCCCTTGGCAGCGAGATCAGCACAAGGTCCGACACCGACCGCTTCTTTGCCGATCATGGCATCAAGCCCCGCGTGGTCGCCGAGGCGCAGCTGTCCTTCGCCATCTGCGCCATGGTCGCCGGAGGCGCGGGCGTTTCGATCGTCGAGCCGGTGACGGCGCTGCATTGCGCGCATCTCGGCATGGTCGTGGCCCGTCCGATCCGCCCGGTTCAGCCCTTCACCTATGACATCCTCACCCCGGCCCTGCGCCCCGCTTCGCGGCTGGTCAGCGATCTGGTGCAGCGGGTCCGCCAGCGGTTTGCCGGGCTTGCCGCGACAGAGGCTCAATCCCCCGGCGACAGGGCGTGAAGGCTTTGCCAGAACGTCTCGACCACCGGGGGTGCGGGCCGCGTGGTCTGGCGGATCTTCAACAGGTGCCGAAAGGCGCAGGGGTCGCCGGGCTGAACAAAGGACAACGCGCCAACCGTGGCGCGCATGGCGCTTTCTGGCAGAATTGTGGCCCCTAGCCCAGCCTGAACGAATGCCAAAAGTGCCGTGGTATTGCGAGATTCTAAGCTTGATCGCGCAAGAAGCCGTTCGACGGCCGGGTTCCTGACCATCGCACACAGTGGGTTGACGATCATCGGCTCGAGCTCCAGCAGCGACCATTCGGGCCGCCCCTCCCTTGCCGCGCAGTCGATCGGACCGCCTTCGCGGCAAACGATGCCCAGCGGCGTGCGTTCGATCAGCGTTCCTTCGCCGGCGTTTTCCGGTGCCGCCGAAACGATGCCGATATCCGCCTCGTCATTCTCGATCCGGCGGCGGACCGAGGCGCTGTCCACATCGTTGATTTCCAACCGCACATCCGGGCGTTCGCGGCGAAACCGCAGGATCACCGGGGGCAACAGACCGATGGTCGCAGACGGCACCGCCGCGATCCGCACCAGCCCGCCGGTCGCGGTGGCATAGCGGCGGATCGCGCCGACGCTGCGCTCGAACGCCTCGTTGGCGCGGCGGCTTTCCTCCAGCACCAGAAGGCCGAGCGGTGTCAGGCGGCTCTTGCGGCCAGCCTCGAACAGCGCGCCGCCGACCTCCTGTTCCAGTTGCAAGAGCATCATCGAGACGGCCGAGGGCGTTCTGCCGAGGGCCTCGGCCGCACGGGCCAGCGACCCCTGCGCGGCGGTGGTCTGGAAGACGCGCAGCATCTCGAG
This sequence comes from Rhodobacter sp., assembly GCA_039808125.1. Lineage (GTDB taxonomy): Bacteria > Pseudomonadota > Alphaproteobacteria > Rhodobacterales > Rhodobacteraceae > Pseudogemmobacter. The sequence goes on from JBDHSO010000076.1 coordinate 9,242, forward strand.
TTTCATTTCAGTTCTCCTGCAATTTCATTCAGAACTTCAAGATTGCCTGAATTGATAGGCGCGCCATAAACCAGATGCAAAGGAAAGTGAGGCGCCATGACCCAGAATCAGCATCTTCATATCGCGGGCCGTTGGCAGTCCGGCATCTCGACGGTCGAGAACCGCAACCCGTCCGACCTGTCGGACCTGATCGGCCATTATGACCAGGCCAGCGCCGAGCAGCTGGATCAGGCACTGGACGCGGCGCGGGCGGCCCAGCCGGTCTGGTGGGCGGCCGGCATCCAGAAACGCCATGACGTGCTGATGGCCATCGGCACCGAGCTGATGGCCCGCGCCGGGGAAATCGGCCGCATCATCGCGCGCGAGGAAGGCAAGCCCTTGGCCGAGGGCAAGGGCGAAACCTATCGCGCCGGCCAGTTCTTTACCTATTACGCGGCGGAATGTCTGCGCAATCAGGGCGATCTGGCCGAAAGCGTGCGCCCCGGCATCGAGATCGACGTGCGGCGCGAGCCGGTGGGCGTGGTAGCGATCGTCAGCCCGTGGAATTTCCCGGTGGCGACACCCGCATGGAAGATCGCGCCCGCGCTGGCCTTTGGCAATGCCGTGGTCTGGAAGCCCGCCAACCTGACCCCCGCCAGTGCGGTGGCGCTGGCCGAAATCATCGCGCGGCAGGATATTCCGCCGGGCTTGTTCAACCTGGTGCTGGGTTCGGGCCGCGAGGTCGGGCAGCGGCTGGTCGAAAGCCCCAAGGTGGATGCGATCAGCTTTACCGGCTCGGTGGGCGTCGGGCGCGGCATCGCGGCCGCAGCCGTGGCCAACATGACCAAGGTGCAGATGGAGATGGGGTCCAAGAACCCCATGCTCATCATGGACGATTGTGATCTGGATCTGGCCGTCACTCATGCCGCCAATGCGGCCTTTGGCGGGACGGGGCAGAAATGCACCGCAGCCAGCCGGCTGATCGTGCATTCCGCGATCCATGACCAGTTCGCGGAGCGGCTGGTCGCGGCGGCCAAGGCGTTCAAGGTCGGCCACGCGCTGCAAGACGGCACCCAGATTGGCCCGGTGGTCAGCGAAAGCCAGCTTGCCCAGAACCTCGCCTATGTCGAAAAGGGCCGCGCCGAGGGCGCCGAGCTGCTGTGCGGCGGCGACCGTGTGGAACGCGAGACCCAGGGCTATTACATGGCCCCTGCCGTGCTGGCCGGAACCCGCAATGACATGACCGTCAACCGCGAGGAAATGTTCGCCCCGATTACCTGCCTGATCAAGGCCGACAACTATGCCGAGGCGCTGTCCATCGCCAATGACAGCCAGTTCGGCCTCACCGCCGGGATCATGACCCGCAGCCTCTCTCGCGCCAGTCATTTCCGCGCCAACATGCGGGCGGGCTGCGTCATGGTGAACCTGCCCACCGCCGGCACCGATTACCATGTGCCCTTTGGCGGACGCGGCGCGTCCAGCTTTGGTTCGCGCGAACAGGGACGCTACGCAGCCGAGTTCTACACCAGCGTGAAGACCGCCTATGTCGCAGCGGGGGCGCCGGAATGACGCCGCTGATCGACGGCCTGCAATACGCCAACTGGTCGGAAAAGATCTTTCGCCAGATGCGCGCCGGTGGCGTGGATGCGGTGCATGTCACCATCACCTATCACGAGACCTTCCGCGAGACGGTGCAGGTGATCGAACGCTGGAACCGATGGTTCGAGCTGTTCCCCGACCTGATCTTTCAGGGGCGGACAGCCGCCGATGTGAGCCGCGCCCGCGACACCGGGCGCACCGCGATCTTCTTCGGCTCGCAGAATCCGTCCTGCATCGAGGACGACATCGGCCTGGTCGAGGTGCTGCACACGCTAGGCCTGAGGTTCATGCAACTGACCTACAACAATCAGTCGCTGCTGGCCTCGGGCTGCTACGAAGACACCGACAGCGGGTTGACCCGCATGGGCCGCGCCGTGGTTTCCGAGATGAACCGCGTCGGCATGGTCGTGGACATGAGCCATTCGGCCGAACGTTCCACGCTCGAGGCGATTGAGCATTCGACGCGGCCGATCACCATCAGCCACGCCAATCTGCACAGCTGGCACCCGGCGCTGCGCAACAAGTCGGATACGCTGCTGCGCGCGCTTGGCCAATCCGGCGGGTTTCTGGGTCTGTCGGTGTATCCGCATCACCTCAAGGGCGGCAGCGCCTGCACGCTTCAGGACTGGTGCAACATGGTGGCCCGCGCGCTGGATCTGGTCGGTCCCCGTCAGGTTGGGATCGGTACCGATCTGTGCCAAGACCAGCCCGACAGCATCGTCGAATGGATGCGAACCGGGCGTTGGACCAAGACGGTGGATTACGGCGAAGGCAGTGCCGATGCGCCGGGGTTTCCGCCGATGCCCGCATGGTTCCACGACAACCGCGATTTCGGCAGCCTCCGCGCGGGGCTCAAGGCGGCAGGGCTGGATCTCGCTGCTATCGACGGCGTGATGGGCGGCAATTGGCATCGCTTTTTTGAGATCAGTTTCGGCCCCGCTGAGATGCCACAAACACTATCGAGGCGCGCTGTCGGTTGACGGCGGCCCCATGACACAACGTTCAGGGAGGAACGACATGGCAGATATTTCGATGGAGGGAGGACGCAGCGCCTTGCAGCGGATCAACAGACCGCTGTTCGCGCTGTCGGGTGGGTTTATCCTGCTATTTTGCCTATACGCGCTGGTGGACCTTGACAGGCTTTCGGCGGCGGTTGACTGGGGCTTTGCCGTTTCGGCCAAGTACTTCGGCCTTTACTGGCAGATCCTGATGCTGGCCACATTCTTGATCAGCCTTGTCCTTTGCGTGCTGCCTGGCGGCCGCGCGCGCCTTGGCGGGCTGTCGATGCCCGAGTTCAAGACCTTCAACTGGGCGTCGATGATCATGTGCACGCTGCTGGCCGGTGGCGGCGTGTTCTGGGCCGCAGGGGAGCCGATCGCGCATTTCCTGTCCACCCCGCCGCTGTTCGGCGAGGCGCCGGCCGATCTTCAGGCCCGCGCCAATATTGCAATGGCGCAAAGCTTTCTGCATTGGGGCTTTTTGGCCTGGGCGATCCTCGGTTCGCTTTCGGGCGTCATGCTGATGCATTACCACTATGACAAAGGCCTGCCGCTGGCGCCGCGCACGCTGCTCTATCCCGTGTTCGGCGACCGGGCGATCAACGGTCCCATCGGCCTGATTGCGGACGCCACCTGCATCGTCGCCGTGGTTGCGGGCACGGTCGGGCCGATCGGTTTCCTTGGTCTGCAGATGTCTTATGGCATCAATGCCCTGACCGGCATTCCCGATACCTTCGCCACGCAGGCCGTGGTGATCATGGCGCTGGTCGCGGTCTATACGCTGTCGGCCATTTCGGGCCTGGCCAAGGGTATCCAGATGCTGTCCACGCTGAACGTGATCCTGGCGCTCGGCCTTCTGGTCTTCCTTCTGGTATTCGGGCCGACCGCGGCCATGCTGACCAGCTTCTTCGGCGGCATGGGCGTCTACCTTGAGAACTTCTTCCAGATGTCGATGTATCGCGGCGAGGCGGGGATGTTCGGCGAACCCGGCTGGCTTGGCTGGTGGACCGTGTTCTTCTGGGGCTGGTTCATGGGCTATGGTCCGCTGATGGCGATCTTCATCGCCCGGGTCAGCCGTGGCCGGTCGATCCGCCAGATCGTCCTCATGCTGTCAATTGCGGCACCGCTGATCACCAATTTCTGGTTCACCATTATCGGCGGGTCGGGCATCGCCTTCGAAATGGCCTCGCCCGGGGTCATTGCCGGACCGTTCGAGGGCTTCAACCTGCCCGCCGCGCTGCTGGCAATCACCAGCGCCATGCCGGCCGGGTTCATCCTGTCGATCCTGTTTCTGATCCTGACCATGATCTTTGTGGCCACCACCAGCGATTCGATGAGCTATGTGATCTCGGCGGCGATGTCCGAGGGCGAACCCTCAGTTGCGCTGCGCGCCTTCTGGGGGATTGCCATGGGGGTGATGGCGCTAATCCTGATCTCGACCGGGTCGGGCGGCATTGGCAAGCTGCAAAGCTTCATCGTCGTGACGGCAGTTCCGGTATCGATCATCCTGCTGCCATCGCTATGGGACGCGCTGCGAATCACCCTGATGCTGGGCCGCAAGGCCTGAGTCTTCGCCCGGGGGCGCCAGCCCCCGGGTCATACGGAACCGGAGGAGAAGATGAACCGCATGTTGCCCCAACCGACCGGCGATCTGGCCCGGTTCCGCCGTTCGCCAGATCAGGTGATGACGCTTGCTCGCATGGGGGCCGCCCATCCGACGCGGCTTTCGTTCCTGCGCCAGTTGCTGCGCCGAATGGAAAGCGAAGGCTGGCGCTTTGACCGCCCGCTGTGGGACATCAATGCGAAGGGTGTTGGCCGCGCGGTCTATCGCGCCATCGGCCCCGTCCGCACCTACAGCCTGGTGGCCTTTGCCCATGACCTGCCTGACGAGATGCGGTCCGACAGAGTGATTGCCACCGCCTGGGACGCGACCTTTGCCCTGTTCGATGGCAACCCCACGCCCGAGGATATTGCGCGGCTCGAAGCCAATGTTCCCCTGCAGGAGGCGGGCCGGATCACCCCGCACGAGCTGTCGCTCAGCCGCGCCAACCGCTCCGTCCGGCTGTTTGCACATGTGGTTGACCGGCTGGCGCAGGGCGAACAACCCGACCCGGCCGAGGTCGCCGCCGTCGGCTATCTGATGCGCACCACCGCCGTATATGGCGCGGGCAAGTTCGGCGCCGCCGACCGTTCGATCATCGCCGACCGGCCGGAAATGGCGGCCCCTTTCCAGGCCGAGATGCTCAGCGTCTGGCTTACCCGCCAGTTCACCACCGACCTTGTTGAACATCTGGCGGCATCGAGGGGCGGCGAGCGCGCGGCGCGGCTGGATCCTGCCACCCGCCGCAGCCTTGGCGTTGGCAATTCCACCGGCCTCGGCATGGCGCCGTTCCTTGTGCGCCATCCGGTTCTCATGAACAACTGGATGCGCGCACGGGAAGAAGCGCTAGCCCGCGTCCGCGCCCTGCCGACAGCCGATGCCGACAGCCTTCAGTCCCTGAATGCTGCGCTGGCCGAGGCCCGTCGCAACGCCGGACTGTGGCAGTCCGAGCACCCCATCCAGGTTGCAAAGCTGAAGGATCTCGATGCCGATCTTGACCTGATAGCAAACAAGCTTACGAACTGGCCCCGAACTTCACCCTATCCGTGGGACGATCTTTGGCACTGGGGCGAGGTCACGCTGACGCTGGAGGGGCAAGAGGCGCTTCTGTCCCTGATGCTTGAACCGCATGGAAAGCTCATCGACGATCTCGGCCCCACCATGTCCGCCGACGAGGCCATTGCAGCGCGCATCGATGGTGCAATGACCGTCGAGACCCTGCGTCGGCTGATCCGCGAGCATTTCCGCTGGGCGCTGGATATCGACTTCCGTGATTCCGCGAACGATGCCCGCTTCTGGTATGTGTCTGAGGAAAAGCTCGAACCGCGGTTGGGCGAACGTCACAGCGAAGACGGTGCCGAATTGGAACAACCACTCTGCATCGCCCGGCTGGTGCAGGAGCTGCACATCGCACTTCAAGGCGAAGACGGTGACACGACCGTCGCCGCCTTCCTGATGCGCGACCCCGGCCAGCGCTATGCTGCTCGGCGGGTGCAGATTGCCGAAGGCCACCCCTTCGCCGAAGTGCGTGACAACTTGATCGGCAAGGACATGCTGCCCATCGACCTGATGCGCTGCAAGCTGGCCTTCTTCGGCGCCAGCCGCTTTGATCCGCGGTCCGACAAATGGGTCCGTATCAGCATGTTCCAAGACATGCCCTATCCCGATGAAATGGCCGGGAGGAACCGGTGATGTCCTTGACGGAAGCCCATGATCCGACAGCCTCGGCGACGACCTTTTCCGAACATCCCGTGCCGCTGACCCGCTTGTCGCGCAACGAAGTGGAAACCCTGTGCCTGAAGGCCGCACGCGGCGCCGGCATGCCATGGGGGCTGGCCGAAGAAGCCGGCTTCGCGGCCGGCTGGTTGGCTGCCCGCGGCATTGATGGTCCGGCGGCCCTGCTGGCCCATCTTGCGGCGCGGCCTGCGGGAGGTGGTGCCCTGACCATCTCTGGCCGGATCTGGGCGGCGCAGGACGGGCGCGCGCTTTGCCCGATCACGGCCGGCGCGTCGCTGGACGACCACGCGGGCCTGCCGGAAGGCGTCTCTGCCGCGCCTGTCATGGTCGGGGCGTTGCGTCATCCGGTGCTTGCCGTTCCACATCTGGCGCGAATCGCCAAGGCGATCAATGCGGCGATCGAAATCGGTTGGAACGGCGAAAAGGCCTATATTTCGGCCGACGGTGAGGTGGATCCGGCACAGCTGACCGCGCTTTCCAAGCTGCAGGAAGCACAGATTGTGCTGGTGACCTGCCGAGCGGAACACAAGATCGCGCCCCCTGCCCCCGACATGTGCCCTCTCTCGGCAGAGACGCTGGCCGGTCTCAACGCGCTGTCAATGCGCACGACAGTTCCGGCATCCGAAACCTCGCGCCGGGGAGCTGGCGCGATGGTCAGCGACAATGACTGAAACCGAAGGAAGAATTATGACATTGACCCGCCTCAATCCCGGCCCCCGCATGAGCGAGGCCGTCACGGTCGGCGACATCGTCTTTCTGGCCGGGCAGGTGCCCGACGATCTGACGGCGGACATCACGACCCAGACCCGGCAGGTTCTGGCGAATGTCGATGCCGTGATGGCAGAACTGGGCGGCAGCAAGGCCGACATCGCGTCGGTCCAGGTCTGGCTGGCCGACATGGCGGATTTCGCCGGGATGAACGCCGTCTGGGACGCCTGGGTCGATCCGGCCAATCCACCGGCCCGGGCGACCGGTGGCGTGGCACTGGCCCGCGCAGGGATGCGGGTCGAGATGATCGTCGTCGCGCGAAAACCGGCGCGTCCGTAGAATCCGGCGCGACATCTGTGCGCCCGATCCTTGACCAAGAGAGGGCCCGGCCTGTGCGCCGGGCCCCGATCTGCCGGGGTTTCAGGCGTGCGTTCTGGACTTGCCCGAGTCGTAGAACGGCAGCGGGACGACCTTGGCAGAGGTCGCCAGACCATCGGCCTGCACCGCCAGCACGGCACCATCGGCGATGTCGGCGCGGATATGGGCAAGCGCCAGCGACTTGCCCATCCGGTGTGACCAGCAGGGGCTGTTGATGGAGCCGACCTCGCTGCCTTGCAGCAGCAGGCTGCCGGTGACCGCATCGTCGTGATCGACGATCAGCCCGACATTGCGGATCCTCTCGCGCCCCTCGGCCGCCGTCAGTGCCGCCTTGCCCCGGAAATCCGCCTTGCGCCGGCTGACCGTGAAGCCGAGGCCCACCTCCCAAGGAGTATGGTCCGTGGTCATGTCATAGCCGTAGAACAGAAGCCCGGCCTCGATCCGCAGCTTGTCCAGCGCGGTGAAGGAACAAGGCATGACGCCCGCCGCGGCCAGACCGTCCCAGATGGCGCCGACAACCGCTGCATCCGCGAAGATCTCATAGCCGCGCTCGCCGGAATAGCCGGTGCGCGATATGCGGCAGGGATGGCCGAACAGCCGGGTCGGCATATGGTGAAAGTAGGCAAGTCCGCCAAGGTCGGACGAGGCGGCCGCGTTCAGGATCGCCAGCGCCCCTGGTCCCTGCACCGAGATGTCGTGCAGGTCGTCGTCAAGACCGATGGCGGCCTCGTGCCCCCTGGCCGAGGCCTGCAGCAGCGCCATTGTGTCGCCGGAGCCATGCACGATCATCCATTCGCCGTCGCCATTGTTGGAGACGATCGCGTCGTCCGCCATGGTGCCGGCATCGGTCAGCACCGAGGTATAGGCCGCCTGCCCAGGCGCAATGCGGCCGATGTCGCGGGTGATCAGATGATCCAGCACCGCAGCCGCGTCGCGCCCGCGCACGAAAACCTTCTTCAGCGGTGACATGTCGAACATGCCCGCCCGTTCGCGCACGGCGCCATGTTCGTCGCAGGGGTCGGTGGCATAGCTCCAGGCGGTGCCCATTCCATTCCAGTCCTCAAGTCCCGAGCCAAGCGCGCGGTGACGGCTGGCCAGGGCGGACTGGCGGCTGAGGGGTGCGCTCATCTGATGGTCCTTTCCGGGT
>JBDHSO010000077.1:0-17138 GCA_039808125.1 Rhodobacter sp.
TTCGGCAAGGCGATCTGGGACATCACCGGCAAGGGCGTGAACGTCGACATGGTGTTCGAGCACCCGGGCGAGGCGACCTTCCCGGTCTCGACCCTGGTCTGCAAGAAGGGCGGCATGGTGGTGATCTGCGCCGGCACCAGCGGATTCAACTGCACCTTCGACGTGCGTTACATGTGGATGCACCAGAAGCGGTTGCAGGGCAGCCATTTTGCCCATCTGAAACAGGCGGCGGCGGCGAACAAGCTGATGGTCGAGCGCCGGCTGGACCCCTGCATGTCCGAGGTCTTCCCCTGGGCGGAAATTCCCAAGGCGCATACGCTGATGTGGAAGAACCGGCACAAGCCCGGCAATATGGCGGTGCTGGTGCAGGCGCCGCGCACCGGGCTGCGCACCTTCGAGGATACGCTGGAAGCCAGCCGCAAGGATTGAAGGCGGCGCCCCGCCGGGCGCCCGGCCCCTTCGACACCCGCATCCCGGCCTTGCGCCCGGATGCGGGTGTTTCTGTCTGGGCCACAGTCGGCCGGCGTTGTCCGCAAAGGGCGGGATACTCTCGCACCGGGGGCGGATGTTAGGGTGGAGGCATGGTTTACCATGTTTCCGGCCCCCCGCCATGAGCCACGACTGGATCTTCGACGTCCTGCGCGACCTCAGGACCTATGCGCTGGCCAACGGCCTGCCGGCCCTTGCGGCCAAGGCGGAGGAGGCCCTGCGCGTGGCCGAGATCGAGATCGCCGCCCAGCGTCGCGGCGGCGGGCCGGAGGGTGGGCGCGGCGGCTCGGGCCTCGCGCATTAGCGTCGGCTTTGCCTCGGCTTAGCGTCGGCGGCTGAACCGGGACGCCCCGGCCGCGGCATGGCTGGCCCTTGGCGCCGGTGCAGGTTAGGGTGCGGCAATGACGCAGATGTCCCTGTCCGCCACCCCCAGCTTTTCCGAAGATCAGGCCGAGGCCTGGGACCGGCTTTCGGCCGAACTCGCCGGGCATGGCATCGACCTGGCCGACAGCCTGCTGACCCCGGCGGCCGAGGGCAGCGCCACGGTGATGGCGGTGGTGGGCAAGGCGGGATCGGGCAAGACCCTGCTGCTGGCCGAGCTTTACAAGGCGCTGAAGGCGGCGGGCGTCGAGGTGGTCTCGGGCGATTACGAGGGCCGGCGGCGCAAGGACCGCCGCACGCTGGCGATCCTTGCCCCCACGAACAAGGCGGCCAGCGTCCTGCGCCTGCGCGGCGTGCCGGCGACGACGATCCACCGCATCCTCTATACCCCGGTCTATGATCCGCAATACGAGAAGATCGCCGAATGGCTTTCCGGGCAGGCGCCGCGTCCCACGGTCGAGGGGCTGACGGAGCAGGCGCTCGATCGGGCGCATGCCTTCTATCAGACGGTGGCCTCGATTCCCGGCGCGCTGGCGGCGGCCGGCCTGCGCGGATCGGACTTCATCACCGGCTGGAAGCGGCGCGAAGACCCGCTGGATCTGGGCTTCGTGGACGAGGCCTCGATGCTGGACCAGCGCCAGCTTGACGATCTGCGCGAGATCTTTCCCCGTCTGGTCCTGTTCGGCGACCCCGCGCAGCTGGCGCCGGTGGGCCAGTCCGGGCAGATGGTCTTCGACCGGCTTCCCGACGCGCGCAAGTTGGTGCTGCATCGCATTCACCGCCAGGCCGACGACAATCCGATCCTCGACCTGGCCCATGCACTGGCCGACGAACGGCTGGAGTTCGAGGATTTCGAGGCGATGGTGCGCGACAAGGCGCGCCACGACGACCGGGTGGTCTGGGCGGAACGGGTGGATGCCGATCTGATGGCGCGCTCTCCGGTTCTGGTCTGGCGCAACGTCACGCGGGTGAAGCTGATCACCGCCTTCCGCACCGCCCATGGCGCCCCCGGCACCGACCTGATCGCCGGCGAGCCGCTGATCTGCGACGGCATCGAACTGCCGCTGAAACATCGCAAGAAGCGCATCGACCTTGAGGCGCGCGGCCTGATCAAGGGTGCGCAGGTGATCTATCTCGGCCCCGGTTCGCGCAGCGGCTTTGCCAAGCTGCATGTGATCGGCGCCGAGGATCCGCAATTCTCGGCCGCCTCGATCATCAAGATCGAAAAGCCGGACGAGGAAGAACCCTTCATCCCGCATGCCGCCACCATGGGCGCGGCCTTCCTGCATGGCGCGGCGGTCACGATCCACAAGGCGCAAGGGTCGCAATGGCCCGAGGTGCAGGTCTTCGCGCCCGACCTCTGGGCTGCCGCGCAGGCCGGGCGCAGCGAGGCCGGCATGCCGCTGTGGAAACGGCTGGCCTATGTGGCGATCACCCGGGCCGAGACCCGGCTGCACTGGGTGGTCCGGAACCGGCTCGCCCGGCCGAAGGCGGCGCTTGGCGTCGAGGATCTGCGCCGGATCACCGCGCCTCGGCTGGAACTTGCGCCCACCGGGGACCCGGTCTGACCCCCACTGCCCGACGGGGATTTCCCTTGTGCCGGCCCTGCGCTAGGCTGCGGCCGATCAAGGAATGGAGAGCCGATATGGCGCTGGTGTTCGTTCAGTTCCGCTGCACGCCGGGCAAGACCTACGAGGTTGCCGATACGATCTGGGACCGCGAGGTGGTGAGCGAACTCTACTCCACCTCCGGCGAATACGACCTGATCGCCAAGGTCTATATTCCGGATGGCGAGGATGTCGGACATTTCCTCGCCTCGCGGCTGTTCGACATCGCCGGCATCGTCCGCACCCTGACGACCATGACCTATCGCGCGTTCTGAGGCGCGCCTCCCCCTTGCGGCAGGGGCCGCGCTGCGGCGATAACGGCCGGCATGACCGGCCCCGAACTTCCCGTCACCGCCGTCCTGCCCGATCTGCGCGCCGCCCTTGCCGCCCGTGGCCTGGCGGTGCTTCAGGCCCCGCCCGGCGCGGGCAAGACGACGGTGGTGCCGCTCGACCTTCTTGCTTCCGGCCTCTTTTCCGGCCGGATCGTGATGCTGGAGCCCCGCCGCCTCGCCGCCCGCGCCGCCGCCGAGCGGATGGCCGAGACCCTGGGCGAGCCGGTCGGCCAGCGCGTCGGCTATCGCATCCGTGGCGAGACGCGGGTCTCCGCCGCGACCGGGATCGAGGTCGTGACCGAAGGCATCCTGACCCGGATGATCCAGTCCGATGCCGAATTGCCCGGTGTCGCCTGCGTGATCTTCGACGAGTTTCACGAACGTTCCCTTCAGGCGGATCTCGGCCTCGCCCTCGCGCTCGAGGTCCGCGCGGCGCTGCGCCCCGATCTGGCGCTGCTGGTGATGTCGGCCACGCTCGATGCCGCGCCGGTCGCGGTGCTGATGGGCGAGGCGCCGGTGATCACCGCCGAGGGGCGCGCCTTCCCGGTCGAGACCCGCTGGCTGCCACGCCCCGTCGACCCTTCGCAGCGCTTCGCGGGGGCGATGGCGGCGCTGATCCGGCAGGCGGTCGACGAGACCGAAGGCGGGCTTCTGGCCTTCCTGCCCGGCGAGGGCGAGATCCGCCGCGTCGAGGCCGCGTTGCAGGGGCTGCCCGGCTGCACCGTCCGGCCGCTGTTCGGCGCGATGGATTTCGCCACCCAGCGCGCGGCGCTGGCCCCGGTTGCGGGGCGCAAGCTGGTGCTGGCGACGGCGATTGCTGAAACCTCGCTGACGCTGCCCGACATCCGGGTCGTGATCGACGGCGGCCGCGCGCGGCGGGCGCGGTTCGATCCCGCCTCCGGCATGTCGCGCCTCGTGACCGAGCGGGTGACGAAGGCCGAGGCCGAACAGCGGCGCGGCCGGGCAGGGCGGGTGGCACCCGGCCTGTGCTACCGGCTCTGGACCCGGGGCGAGGAGGGCGGGCTTGCCGCCTTCCCGCCGCCCGAAATCCTGGCCGCCGACCTTGCGCCCCTGGCGCTGGAACTGGCGCTCTGGGGATCGGAGGCGCTGCCCTTCCTGACCCCACCGCCCGAGGCGGCGCTGGCCGAGGCGAAGGCGCTGCTGCGTGGCCTCGGCGCGCTCGAAGGCGACCGGATCACCGGCCACGGCCGCCGCCTCGCCGCGCTGCCGGTCCATCCGCGGCTCGCACATATGCTGGCCGTGGCCGGTCCGGCGGCCGCGCCGCTGGCCGCGCTGCTTGAGGACCGCGATCCCCTGCGCGGCGCCGGACCCGAGCTTCTTGACCGGCTCCGCGCCCTCGACCGCCCGCCGGCGGATGCGCATCGGCCGGCGATCGAGCGCATCCGGACCGAGGCGAAGCGCCTCGCCCGCGCGGTGCCCCAGGCCGCGGTGCCGGATCTGTCGCCGGCACAGATGGCCGCCCTGGCCTATCCCGACCGCATCGGCCTGCGCCGCGCCGGAGAGGCCGCGCGCTATCTGCTTTCAGGCGGCCGGGGCGCCGTCGTGGCCGAAGGCGCGCCGCTGGGCCGCGCCCGCCTGGTCGTCGCGACCGATCTCGACGGCGACCCGCGCGAGGCGCTGGTGCGGCAGGGCACCGTGCTCGATGAGAGCGAACTGCGCGCGCTGTTCGCCGACCGGATCGGCTGGCGCGAGACGGTGGAATGGAACCGCCGCGACGGCCGCATCACGGCCCGCCTCCAGGAGATGTTCGGCACCCTCGTCCTCGACGAAAGGCCCTGGCCCGCGGCGCCGCCGGAACGGATCGCCCGCGCGGCACTGGACGGCCTGCGCCAGATCGGGTTGCCCTGGACTCCTGCCGCCCGCCGCCTGCGCGCCCGGATCGCACTGGCCCGGGGCGAGGACTGGCCCGACATGACCGATGCGGCACTGCTAGCCGATGCCGGGGACTGGCTTCTCCCGCATCTCGCCTCCTGCCGGACCGAAGCCGACCTGCGCGCCCTCGACCTGACCGAGCCGCTCCTGTCGCGGCTCGGCTGGGACCGGCAGGCCGCGATGGACCGGCTCGCGCCGGCGCAGTTCACCACCCCCCTCGGCCGCCGCATCCCGATCGACTACGAGGGCGATCACCCCGCGATCGAGGTCCGTCTGCAGGAAATGTTCGGCCTGACCGAGCATCCGGTTGTCGGGCAGGATCGCCTGCCGCTGCGGGTGACGCTGCTGTCGCCGGCACAGCGCCCGATCCAGGTGACGCTGGACCTGCCGCGCTTCTGGGCGACCAGCTATGCCGATGTCCGCAAGGACATGCGCGGCCAGTATCCCCGTCACCCCTGGCCCGAGGATCCGACCGGGGCCGCGCCGACCCTGCGCGCCAAACCCCGCGGCACCTGATGCCGCCCGGCCCCGCGCCCGGCCCCCGCAGCCCCCGCCCGCCTTCTTCTTCTCTGCGCAAATATCCCGGGGTGCGCGAGGGGCTGGCCCCTCGCCCCTTTTCCGGCCAGGCAACTTGCCGCCCGATCGTGCCGCCGCGCCCTATTCGCCGCGGGGGAAGCGCTTCGCCTCCTCCAGCACATTCAGATCCATGTGGTTGCGCATGTAGCGTTCCGAGGCGGCGCGCAGCGGCTGGTAATCCCAGGGAAAATAGGCGCCGTTGCGCAAGGCCTCGTAGACCACGCGGCGGCGGGCCTGGCTCTGGCGCACCTCGGCGTCATAGGCGGCGAGGTTCCAGCGCTGGTCGGACAGGGCGCGGAAATGCGCAAGGATGCCGCCCGCGCGCGGGTCGGAGGCCAGGTTCAGCCGCTCCTCGGGATCGTTCTTCACATCGAACAGCATGTCGGGATCGGCGGCGCAGCGGATATATTTCCATGCGCCGTCGCGCAGGCAGACCATCGGCGCGACCGATCCTTCGGCGGCATATTCCATCGGCACCGGCCCGCGCGACAGCCCGGCGGCCACCGGCACCAGGTTCACGCCATCGCTCCAGGGCATCACCTCGGAAAGGTCGATCCCGGCGAGCGCGCCCAGCGTCGGCACCACATCGACCGTGGACACCGGCGTGTCGACCGGCCCCGGCCGCAGGTCGGGGGCGGCGATCATCAGCGGCACGCGGGCAGAGCCCTCGAAGAAGTTCATCTTGAACCACAATCCGCGCTCGCCCAGCATCTCGCCGTGATCGGACAGGAACAGCACGATCGCCTCCTGCCGCGTGGCCTCCAGCACCGAGAGGATCTCGCCGATCTTGTCGTCGACATAGGAGATATTGGCGAAATAGCCGCGGCGGGCGCGGCGGATATGGTCGGGCGTGATGTCGAAGGCCCGCCAGTCGCAGGCTTCGAGCAGGCGCTGCGAATGCGGATCCATCGCCTCGTAGGGGATCGGCTCGGGCGGTTCGCATTCGGTGCAATTCTCGTAGAGATCCCAGTATTTGCGCCGGGCGACGAAAGGATCGTGGGGATGGGTGAAGCTGACGGTCAGGCACCAGGGCCGCGGATCGCCGCCCCGCGCCAGATCATAAAGCTTCTGGACCGCCTGAAAGCCGACGTCATCGTCATATTCGAGCTGATTGGTGATCTCGGCCACCCCGGCGCCGGTGACGGAGCCGAGGTTGTGATACCACCAGTCGATCCGCTCGCCCGGATGGCGATAATCCGGCGTCCAGCCGAAATCGGCGGGGTAGATGTCGGTCGTCAGCCGTTGTTCGAAACCGTGCATCTGGTCGGGGCCGACGAAATGCATCTTGCCCGACAGCGCGGTCTGATAGCCGGCCCGGCGCAGGTGATGGGCATAGGTCGGGATGTCGGAACAGAATTCGGCGGCATTGTCGTAGACGCGGGTGCGGCGGGGCAATTGCCCCGACATGAACGAGGCGCGCGCCGGCGCGCAGAGCGGCGAGCCGGTATAGGCATGGGCGAAGCGGGCCGAGCGGGCGGCCAGCGCCTTCAGGTTCGGGGCGTGCAGGAAATCGGCCGGGCCGTCGGGAAACAGCGTTCCGTTCAACTGGTCGACCATCAGGATCAGGATATTGGGGCGGGCGGTCATGGCGGCTCCGTGGCGGTACCCTTCAATGGGTGCAGCGGGATGCGTCGCGGTGCAAGAGGCAGCCTGCCGCAGAGGTCGTATTTCGCCGTCGAAGCGGCGGAAACGATCATCAAGCCACCGGGCAGGAGTGACCTTATGGGGCAAGCGATGCCTGCCGGGAATGCCATGACGATCAGGACCGAATTTGCCTGCCGCATCGTCTGGCCGGACAGCGTGCGAAGACCGGCGTCCCCGGCATCGGGCGGCGGACGGGGGGCTGCCTGCCCCCCGGCCCCCCGAGGATATTTGGGCAGAGAAGAAGGCCTGCGCGCGGGTTGCGCGATCCCGGGTCCGCCCCGGGGCCGGACGGCGGATTTCCGGCGTCGCGGCCCGATTCGCCTTGGGTGCCGGGGCCGGTTCGCGGGCCGCGCCAGTCTTGCCGCGCCGGGGTTCCGGCCCGGGCGGAAAGGCGAAAATCGCCTTTGGTATCTGTCGGTTAGGAAAGGTGCAGCCCCGCCGTTCCGGCGGCTGTCAGGCACTGTCCGTCGCGGTGCTGCGGGCCGAAATTTCGCGCCGGGCGGTGCCACGAATCGTTGCCGTTCCGGATTCTTCGGGGTCTATTGACGCCAGAATCAACAAAAACGTCCCGGATCAGCCCGGGCCAAATCAGGGAGACTGCCCATGACCGATCTTCTCGATACCATGCTGACGCGTGCCCGGAAGGGCGCGATGTCGCGCCGCGAATTCATGGCGCGGACCACGGCCATCGGCGTGTCGGCCGGGATCGCATCGGCGCTTTACGGCAAGGTTGCCCGTGCGGACGAACCGAAGAAGGGCGGGGTGATCCGTGCCGGGGTCTACGGCGGTGAAAGCACCAACTCGCTCGACCCGGCGCTGGCGGCCTCGCCGGTTCCGGTCATCACCTGTTCGACCTGGGGCGAGATGCTCTGCGACGCGACGGCGGACGGCGGGCTGGACATGCGGGTGGCCGAGGAAGCCAGTTCTTCGCCAGACGCCAAGGTCTGGACCTTCAAGATCCGCCCCGGCGTGGAATTCCATGACGGCAAGACCGTGACGGCCGAGGATGTGGTGGCGACGCTGAAGCGCCATACCGACGAGAAGTCGCAATCCGGCGCGCTGGGCATCGTGCAGGGCATTTCCGAGATGAAGGCGGAGGGCGACAAGGTCATCCTGACGCTGAACTCGGGCAACAGCGACCTTCCCTATCTGCTGGCGGATTACCACCTGGCCATCCAGCCGAACGGCGGGTTCGACAATCCGACGGCGGGCATCGGCGCCGGCCCTTACAAGGTCGAGACCTTCGAGCCGGGCGTGCGGACGGTCTTCACCAAACATGCCAATTATTTCGACGGTTCGGTCGGCCATGCCGATCAGGTCGAGATCCTTGTCATCAACGACAATACCGCCCGCACGGCCGCGCTGCAGTCCGGTCAGGTCCATATGATCAACCGGGTGGATCCGAAGATCTCGGAACTGCTGAAGGGCGCGCCCGACGTGACGGTCAAGCAGATCGCCGGCCGCGGCCATTTCGTCTTCATCATGCATGTGGACAAGGCGCCCTTCGACAACAACGACCTGCGGATGGCGCTGAAGCTTGGCATCAACCGGCAGGAGATGGTGGACAAGATCCTGGGCGGGCTGGGATCGCGGGGCAACGATTTTCCGATCAATGCCGCCTATCCGCTGTTCGACGACACCATTCCGCAGCGCGAATACGATGCGGCGGCGGCGGCGGATTACTACAAGAAATCCGGCCATGACGGCAGCCCGATCATCCTGCGCGCGGCCCCCGGGGCCTTCCCCGGCGCGGTGGATGCGGCCAATCTCTTTGCCGCCTCTGCCAATGCGGCGGGTATCCCGCTGCAGATCAAGCTGGAGCCGGATGACGGCTACTGGACCAACGTCTGGAACGTCGAGCCGTTCTGCGCCTCTTACTGGGGTGGCCGCGCGGTGCAGGACCAGATGTATACGACCGCCTATCTTTCGACGGCCGACTGGAACGACACCAAGTTCAAGAACGCGACCTTCGACGAATTGCTGATCGCCGCGCGGGCAGAACTCGACCTGGCCAAGAAGAAGGCGGATTATTCGCAGATGGCCCAGATCCTGCGGGACGAGGGCGGGTTGATCCTGCCGATGTTCAACGATTTCGTCGAAGGCGTGCGCAACGAGATCGCCGGCTGGTACGACGATCCGAACGGCGAACTGATGAACGGCCGCGCCATGTCGCGCTGCTGGCTGGCCTGAGGCGGAGCAGGTGCATCCCGTCCTGAAACTGGTGGTCCAGCGCATTGCGCTGGGCCTTCTTCTCCTTCTTGCCGTGTCGGCGGTGATCTTCCTGGGCGTCGAGGCCTTGCCGGGCGATACCGCGCAGGCGATCCTCGGCCAGTCCGCGACGCCCCTTGCGCTGGAAAACCTGCGCGAGAAGATGGGGCTGAACGAGCCGGCGCTGACGCGCTATTTCCACTGGCTGGGCGGTGTCCTGACCGGCGACCTTGGCACGTCGCTGACGAACGGCACCGATATCGCGCAGGCGATCGGTCAGCGGCTTGGCAACACGTTGTTCCTCGCCGGCTGCGCGGCCGTGATCTCGGTGCCGCTGGCGCTGATCCTTGGCATCATCGCCGCGCGCTATGCCGGGCGCTGGCCGGACAAGGTGATCTCGGGTCTGACGCTGGCGACGATCAGCCTGCCAGAATTCGTGGCCGCCTATTTCGTCATCTACCTGCTGACGCAGGTCTTTCCGATCTTCCAGCCCGTCGCCATGGTCTTTCCCGGCATGGGCTTCTGGTCCAAGTTGCATGCGGTCGCGCTGCCCGTCATCGTTCTGGTGCTGGTCGTCCTCGCGCATATGATGCGGATGACGCGGGCCGCGATCCTGAACGTCATGCAATCGGCCTATATCGAGACGGCCGAACTGAAGGGGCTGCGGCCGATCCAGATCATCTGGCGGCATGCCTTCCCGAATGCCATCGCGCCCATCGTCTCGGTCGTGGTGCTGAACATGGCCTATCTGGTGGTGGGTGTCGTCGTCGTCGAGGTGGTCTTCGGCTATAATGCGCTGGGCCAGTATCTCGTCGACCATGTGACGAAGCGCGACCTGCCGGTGGTGCAGGCGGTGGGGCTGGTCTTCGCCGGCGTCTATATCGGGCTCAATATCCTGGCCGATGTGATCGCCATCGTCGCCAATCCGCGGCTGAGGCATCCGAAATGAGAATTCCGGTTTCTGCGCTTTTTGGGCTGGTGCTGACCGGCGTGTTCCTGTTCACGGCGATCTTCGCGCAATGGATCGCGCCCTATCCGATCGATGCCGCCGTCGGCGGCGTCTGGGAGGGGCCGTCCGCGCGGTTCTGGCTGGGCACCGACACCATCGGCCGCGACATCCTTTCGCGGCTGATCTACGGCGGCCAGATCACGATCTTCGTGGCGCTGGCCTCCTCGCTCCTTTCCTTCGGGCTGGGCTCGTTCTTCGGCTTTCTCGCCGCCACGCGCGGCGGCTGGACCGACCAGATCCTGTCGCGCGTCGTCGATCTGATGATGGCGATTCCCGCGCTGATCGTGGCGCTTGTCATGCTGTCTGTGCTGCCCTTGAACCTGACGGTGCTGATCCTGGTCATGGGTGTGCTGGATTCCACCCGGGTGTTCCGTCTGGCCCGTGCCGTCGCCATGGACATCGCGGTGATGGATTATGTCGAGGCGGCGAAGCTGCGGGGCGAAAAGCAGCGCTGGGTGATCTTTCGCGAGATCCTGCCCAATGCGCTGTCGCCCCTGGTGGCGGAATTCGGCGTGCGCTTCATTTTCGCGGTGCTGTTCATCTCGACGCTGTCGTTTCTCGGCCTCGGCATCCAGCCGCCGCTGGCCGACTGGGGCGGCATGGTGAAAGAGAACAAGGACGGGCTGATCTATGGCAAGGGGGCGGCCCTGATGCCTGCGGCTGCAATCGCCCTTCTGGCGATTTCGGTGAACCTTGTTGCCGACTGGGTGCTGACCCGCACCTCCAGCCTGAAAGGGGGCCGCGGTGGCTGAAGATCTGCTGCTCGACATCCGGGGCCTCGTGATCGAGGCCACCTCCTACCCGCCCGGTGAGCCGCCGAAGGAGGTGACGCTGGTCCATGGCGTCGACCTGCAATTGCAGCGCGGCCGCGTCCTTGGGTTGATCGGCGAATCCGGGGCGGGAAAGTCCACCATCGGGCTTTCGGCCATGGCCTACGGGCGGGGCGGCGTGCGGCTGACCGGCGGGACGATCCGGCTGAACGGGCGCGAGATCCGCACCGCGGGCCCGGCCGAACTGCGCAAGCTGCGCGGGCGCGAGGTCACTTACGTCTCGCAATCCGCGGCGGCCAGCTTCAACCCGGCCAAGCGGCTGATGGATCAGGTGATCGAGACCACGCTCGCCCATGGGCTGATGGGCCGGGCCGAGGCGGAGGTGCGCGCGGTCGGCCTGTTCCGCAAACTGGGCCTGCCGGAGCCGGAAACCTTCGGCCAGCGGTTCCCGCATCAGGTGTCCGGCGGGCAGTTGCAGCGGGCGATGACGGCGATGGCGCTGTGCCCGAAACCCGATCTGGTGATCTTCGACGAGCCGACGACGGCGCTGGATGTGACGACCCAGATCGACGTTCTGGCCGCGATCAAGGAGGCGATCCGCGACACCCATGTTGCCGCGCTCTACATCACCCACGATCTGGCGGTGGTGGCGCAGGTCGCCGACGAGATCATGGTGCTGCGGCATGGACGCAAGGTGGAACTGGGCGAGACCGAGCAGATCATCCATGCCCCCCGCGAGGCCTATACAAGGGCGCTGGTGTCGGTGCGCAGCCTCGAACATGTCGAAAAGGCTCCCGCGCCGCCGGTCCTGAAGATCGAGGGCGTGACGGCGCGCTATCGTGGCACGGGGTTCGACGTGCTGAAGAACATTTCGGTCGATCTGCCGGCCGGGCAGACTCTGGCGGTAGTGGGTGAATCCGGCTCAGGCAAATCGACGCTCGCCCGGGCGATCACCGGGCTTCTGCCGCCGACCAAGGGCCGGATCACCTTTGCCGGCCGTACGCTCTCGGCCGATCTTTCCGGCCGGACGAAAGACGATCTGCGCGAGATCCAGATGATCTACCAGATGGCCGATACGGCGATGAATCCGCGCCAGACCGTCGGCACGATCATCGGCCGGCCGCTGGAACTGTATTTCGGCCTGAAAGGCGCTGCACGCGACCGGCGGGTGCAGGATCTGCTGGACCAGATCGAGATGTGCAAGGGCTTTGCCCAGCGTTTCCCGGCCGAATTGTCGGGCGGACAGAAGCAGCGCGTCTGCATCGCCCGTGCGCTGGCGGCGGATCCGAAGCTGATCATCTGCGACGAGGTGACCTCCGCGCTCGATCCGCTGGTGGCGGACGGTATCCTGAAGCTGCTGCTGAACCTTCAGGCCGAGGCGCATGTGGCTTATCTGTTCATCACCCATGACCTGGCGACGGTGCGGGCCATCGCCGACAAGATCGCGGTGATGTACAAGGGCGAAGTGCGCCGCTACGGCCAGAAGTCGGATGTGCTGGCACCGCCCTTTGACGATTACACCGACCTTCTGCTTTCCTCGGTGCCCGAGATGGAGGTCGGATGGCTGGAACAGGTGATTGCGCATCGCAAGATGGAAAGCGCAGGCAACTAGGGATCGGCGATGTGAGACATCCCGGGCGGCAGGACAGCGATTTCTTCAAAGAAATCGGTACGGAGCCTTCAAAGGCTCCGGGCCGGAGTTTTCGAAAACTCCGGCGGGCGGCTTCTGACGGGGCGGACGGCGACAGGTGGGCAAGGACATGACGAAGCTGCTCCTGATCATTATCGATGGCGTGCCCTATGCCAACTGGCGGCGGCTGTTCGGCAATCTGGAGGGCTGGGTCGCGCATGGCGAGGCCCGGGTCTGGAAGATGCGGGCGGTCCTGCCCTCGACCAGCGCCTGCTGCTATGCCTCGATCCACACCGGCGTGCCGCCGCAGGTGCATCGCATCTGGGACAATGCCGATATCCGCCGGCTGGATTTTCCCGACGTGTTTTCGGAACTGACGCGGGCTGGCCGCAAGACCGGGGCCGTCACCCACAGCTACTGGTCCGAGTTCTTCAATCGTGCGCCCTTCGATGTGGTGCATGACATCGAATATGACGAGCCGGAAGGTCCGATCACCCACGGCCGCTTTCACACCATGAAAGGCTATGGCCACGCCAACCAGATGACCCCGGCAGATTACGATCTGTTCGGAACCCTGACCCGGCTGTGCGAGGTAAAGGGGATCGACTATGGCATCCTGCACAGTTGCACGCTCGACAGCATGGGCCACCGCTTCTTTCACGATTGCGAAGAGATGGACCATGCCTGTTTTGCGCTGGATGCGACCCTTGCGCCGTTCATCGACAGGTGGCGCAGGGCGGGGTATGAGGTGATCGTGACCGCGGACCACGGTCAGGACGCCCGGGGCCATCACGGTGGCACGGCCGAGGCGCAGCGCGATTTTGCCTTCTATTATTTCGGCACGGCCGAGATGCCGGGTCCGGACGTTGTGCTCGACCAGCTTGCGCTGGCGCCGTCGATCCTTACGCGGATGGGCGTGCCGGCGCCGGCCACGATGAAGGCCGACCCCTTCATGGCGGCCTGATCAGGCTTGGTAATCCGCCCCTTCGGCATCGAGGATCGCCTTCAGCTCGCGCAGATGGTTTGCGGCGAAGCCGGGGTAATCCTCCCATTCCCGCGCGGTCTTCTCGGCAATGTCATCGGGCAGGACGCGCAGCGGGCGGCCGGTCTGCAGTGCCTGGATATAGGTATCGGTCGCACGCTCGAAATAATAGAGCCGGTTGAACGTCTCGGCCACGTCGCGCCCGATCACCAGCACGCCATGGTTGCCCATGATCATGACCGAGATCTTCGGATCGGACAGAAGCGTGGCGCAGCGCACGCCTTCCTCCTCGAAGGCCATGCCGCCGTACTGGTCGTCGACCACCTGCCGACGGAAGAACATCGCGGTGTTCTGGTCGATCGGCGGCAGGGTGGAATCGGCAAGGCTGGCCAGCACCGTCGCCGCGCGGGAATGCACATGCATCACGCAGCGGGCATGCGGCAGGGCGCGGTGGATGGCGCCGTGCAGGCCCCAGGCCGTGGGGTCGGGCGCATCGGGCCGCGCCAGCGTGGCGGGGTCCAGCGCGTCGATCTCGACCAGCGAGGCGGCGGTGATGCGGGAGAAATGCCGTCCGTTGGGATTGATCAGGAACCGCGTCCCTTCGGGATTCACCGCTAGAGAGAAGTGATTGGCCACCGATTCGTGCAGGTTCAGCCGCGCCGTCCAGCGGAAGGCGGCGGCGAGGTCGATCCGTTCGGCCTGATGGGCAAGGTTGGCGGGGGCGTTCATGCGGATTCTCCTTCGGACGGGTCGGGATCGGCCATTGGCGCGGAAGAGGCGACTTCCGTCGCGCGGCGCAGCCGCGGATCGGCAGTGCCTCCGCGGCGTTCACGAGGAGAGTGCCATGTTCGGGTCGCGCCTGTCGAGGGGGCGGCATCGCTCTGCCGCCCCGTTCCCGGGGCGCCGACTTGGCGGCGCCCGAGGGGCTTTGGGGATCGCGGGCTCAGGCCAGCGCGAGATTCGTCGCCGATTCGCGGCCATCGCGGCCTTTTTCGATGTCGAAGGTCACGGGCTGGCCGTCCTTCAATTCGCGCAGACCGGCGCGCTCAAGCGCGGTGATGTGGACGAATACGTCCTTCTTGCCGCCTTCCGGGGCGATAAACCCGTAACCCTTGGTCTCGTTGAACCACTTCACGGTGCCCTTGGCCATCGTGAGGTCTCCTGTCTGGTCTGCCGCCCGCGGGATGCGGCGGCCCGGCTCGGTCAGCTTGGGGTCGAGTGCTGCGGCCGAGGATCGGTGACAGGTCGAGGAAAGATAACGTCGCGAACCTGTTATGCCGTTGGTCCGATGGAAACTCAAGCCTCGGGTCAGGCCGGAACACGACCTTTGCGCCGCTGCGGCACCAATGCAAACAGCCCGGCCAGCGCGGCCGCGCCAAGCCCGGTCGAGACCCAGAGCGCCAGCGCCATCGCAGGACCGAGGCCAAGAAGCAATACCACGGCGCCGATCAGAAACCCCAGCACGCCGCCGGCAAGAAGAACAATCGTGGCCATTCGCCTCTCCCTTGCGTCCTGGACCAAGTCTAACCCGTCGAATGCGGCAATCGTCGGGCAAAGCTGCAACCAGGCGACGGCGGCGCTGGCAGATTCGCCCTGTCTGCGCTACGCTGCATTGCAGCATCGGAGGACTCGCCATGGCGCAGACATCGGCCCATGTCATTACGGTGGCCCAGCAGAAGGGCGGGGCCGGAAAGACCACGCTTGCGGCCAATCTTGCGGCGGCGTTTGCCCGCGATGGGCTGCGGGTTGCGCTGCTTGACACCGATCCCCAGGGATCGCTCGGCCGGTGGTTCATGCTGCGCCGCGATCTGCCGGCCGGTGCGGGCATGGAATTTGCGACCGCATCCGCCTGGGGCGTCGCCTATGAATGCGAGAAGCTGCGCAAGATCGCCGATATCGTGATCGTCGACACGCCGCCCAAGGTGGATGCGGATCTGCGCCCGGCGCTGCGTGAGGCGGATCTGGTGCTGGTGCCGGTCACGGGGTCGATGGTCGATCTCTGGGCCGTCGACGGGCTGATGGATCTGGTCAGCCGCGAGGGGCGGCGCGCGCTGATCGTGCTGAACCGCGTGCGCACGGGATCGCGGCTGACGGCCGAGGTGGCGGCGGCGGCCGAGGCGGCGGGCGGGGTGGCGGCGTCACGGCTTGCCGCGCGGCAGATCTATGCCGAGGCGCTGGGGCAGGGCCATGCCGCGGCCGAGCTTGCCGGGCCGGCCAAGGCCGAGGTCGCGGCGCTGGCCGCCGAGATTCGCGCGGTTCTGGCTGCGGCGGGCTGAAGGGCCTGCGACGCCAGAAGCGCGGCAGCGGGTCTGTCCATGCCGCCACGCCGCCGCAGGGCGTTCCGCCCTCAGGCGATGATGTCGGGGATCAACTGATCCTCGACCTTGGTGATCTGGTCCTTCAGCGCCAGTTTCTGCTTCTTCAGCCGTCGCAGCGTCAACTGATCCGGGCGGCCGGTCGTCTCCAGCGCGTGAATCGCCTCGTCGAGGTCGCGATGTTCGCGCCGCAGGACGCCGAGCTTCACCCGGATCATATCTTCGAAGCTCATTTCCGTCGGGGCATTCATGGCAGCGTTGGCTCTGTACTGGCTATTCCCGCACATCATATAGGGTCTGGCGCGATTCGGAGAAGAAATCACCTGAAATTTTCGGGCAATGGCGACAGGTTGCGGCCCTTGCGGTGCGCGCCGCGCGACCCCATATCGGTTCCATGGCCCGGATGCCCGGTATGGGGTCGGGGTCGCGAATTGTCGCTTTGTCAAAGGACAGTCCGAGGATGACGAAACTCAGCTTTGGGGCGCATCCCTATCTTCTCGGCTTCGAGCAGCTGGAGCGGCTGGTTGAGCGGACGGCGAAGACCGGGGCCGACGGCTACCCCCCCTACAATATCGAAGCCGTGGCCGAGAATGCCTATCGCATCTCGCTGGCCGTAGCCGGCTTCAGCGAAGCGGACATGTCGATCACGATCGAGGATCGCCAGCTGGTGATCCGGGGCCGGCAGGCCGACGATCCGCAGGATCGGGTGTTCCTGCACCGCGGCATCGCGGCGCGCGCCTTCCAGCGCAGCTTCGTTCTGGCCGACGGGGTCGAGGTCGCCGGCGCGCATCTGGAACTGGGGCTTCTGCATGTCGATCTGCGGCGCGTCGCGCCATCGAGCGTGGTGCAGAGCATCGCCATCGGTCGGAAGGAAAGGGTGAAGACATGAACACGTCATTCGACGGTTTCCCGCAGGGCGGGCCGCGTATCGTTTATGTCCGGCCGGTGGCCGTGGCAGATCTGCCCGACGATGTGCGCGAACAGGTGGGCGGGGCGGAAGTGATCTATTCCGTCCATGCGCCCGACGGGCAGCGGCTGGCGCTGGTTGCCGACCGCAATCTGGCCTTCCATCTTGCGAAGGCCCATGATTTCGCGCCGCAGAGCGTACACTAGGCGGCGTACACGAGGCGCATCTGGCACAAAATCAGCGAATGCTGACGGCTTTCCGCGACGGGATTGCCGTTGGCATGCGTATCATGCGGGCTCAGTCAACCGTTTGAGGCCGGAGGCCCGCATGAAGACATCGCCAGGTTACACAATGCTGCAGATCAGCCTGCACTGGCTGATCGCGGCAGGTGTGTA
>JBDHSO010000078.1:0-17130 GCA_039808125.1 Rhodobacter sp.
ACTGATGCTCGCCACCCGCGAGGCCTGGAAATCGGTCGAAGCCACATGGAAGACCGGGACGGGCGGCAAGGTCGGGACCGTGACCGGGGGCGGACCGTGACCGGGGGCGGACCGGGGACGACGGCGCGCCGGTCAGGACGCTCCGCCACGGCCACGGCCACAAGACCGGGGCCCGCAATTCGCCGGCAGCGCGCCGGCGCAGCCCACAGGTGTTCCGTCCGACGATGACGATGCCGGCAAGCATCGCAAGCTCAGCCTCTCGCGAGATCGCGCGCGGGCCAGCGACCGCCCCGCCATCACCATGCCCCGCACCCCGCCATCGGCCTCCGAGGGCCGCATCCCCGCCATCGGCCTCCGCCCCGGGTGCCGCCCGCATCCGGTCCGACACCGGCGCCCGGCACGAGATCGCCCCAACCGGCGTCACCACCACGATCAAGGCCGAAAAGCCAAACCCCGACACCCCGCAGACCCCGCCATAATCCCGGTGCAACCGAAACCACATGCCAATCCCGCCAGACCCGGACCGGCACGGCTCGGACCCCCGGGGTATTTGGGTCATGAGGAAGAGGACGGGCGGGGGTCAGAGCACCACGGCGGCGCCGGTTTCGGCCGGGCCGACGGCGGCGCGGAAGGCTGCGAACAATTCGCGGCCGAGGCCATGTTCATTGGCCGACAGATCGACCACCTCGGGCTTGCGGCTGTCGAAGTCGGGGGCGAGGCAGGTCAGGGTGCCGGCCGTGGCGTCGAGCCGGACGAGATCGCCGTCGCGCAGCCGGGCCAGCGGGCCGCCGGCCGCCGCTTCCGGCGAGACGTGGATCGCCGCCGGCACCTTGCCGCTGGCGCCCGACATCCGCCCGTCGGTGACGAGGGCGACCTTCAACCCGCGCTCCTGCAGCACGGACAGCAGCGGCGTCAGCGAATGGAGTTCGGGCATGCCATTGGCCTTCGGACCCTGGAAGCGGACGACGACCACGGTATCGGCTGTGAAGGCGCCATCGCGGAAGGCCGCCTTGACCGCGGCCTGGTCGGAAAAGACCCGCGCGGGCGCCTCGATCACCTGCCGCTCGGGGGCGACGGCGGAGACCTTGATCACCCCGCGCCCGAGGTTGCCCGACAGGTGTTTCAACCCGCCGGTCGGCTGGAACGGGTCGCTGGCCGGGCGCAGGATCCGGTCGTTGAGGCTGGTCTCCGGCCCCCTGGCCCAGGTCAGCCGGCCCTCCGTCAGCCGGGCCTCCTGCCGGTAGGCGGCGAGCCCGTCGCCCGTCACGGTGCGGGCATCGGCATGCAGGAGGCCCGCGTCGAGCAACTGGGCGATCAGGAACTGCAGCCCGCCCGCGGCCTGGAAATGGTTCACATCGGCAAGGCCGTTGGGATAGACCTTGGCCATCAGCGGCACCGCGGCCGAGAGATCGTCGAAATCCATGAGGTCGAGGATCACGCCGCTGGCCCGGGCCATGGCCGGCAGGTGCAGCACGAGATTGGTCGACCCGCCCGTCGCCATCAGCCCGACGATGCCGTTCACATAGGCGCGTTCGTCGAGGATTTCGCCCGCCGGCCGGTAATCGTTGCCCTGGGCGGTGATGGCGGCGGCACGGGCGACGGCGGCCTCGGTCAGCGCGTCGCGCAGCGGCGTGCCGGGATTGACGAAGCTGGCGCCGGGCAGGTGCAGGCCCATGATCTCCATCAGCATCTGGTTGGTGTTCGCGGTGCCGTAGAAGGTGCAGGTGCCCGGGCCGTGGTAGCTGGCCATCTCGGCCGCCATCAGCTCGTCGCGGCTGCATTTGCCTTCGGCATAGGCATTGCGGACGCGGGTCTTCTCGTCATTGGCGATACCGCTGGTCATCGGGCCGGCCGGGACGAAGACCGCCGGGATATGGCCGAAGGTCGCGGCGGCCATGACAAGGCCGGGCACGATCTTGTCGCAGACGCCGAGAAAGACCGCCGCGTCATAGCAGTTGTGGCTGAGGGCCACGCTGGCGGCGAGGGCGATCACGTCGCGCGAGAAGAGCGACAGTTCCATCCCCGGCTGGCCCTGGGTCACGCCGTCGCACATCGCTGGCACGCCGCCCGCGACCTGTAGCGTGGCGCCGGCGCGGAGGGCGGCGGCGCGCAGCCGTTCGGGGTAGCTTTCATAGGGTTTGTGCGCCGAAAGCATGTCGTTGTAGGCGGTGACGACGCCGATGTTCGGGGCGCGGCATGCGGCGAGCGCGGGCTTTTCCTCGCCCATGGCGGCATAGGCATGGGCCTGGTTGCCGCAGCCGAGATGCGCGCGCGCGGGGCCTGCTGCGGCGGCCTTGCCGATGCGGTCGAGATAGGCGGCGCGGCTGGCCTCAGAACGGGCGCGGATGCGGTCGGTCACGCGGGCGACGACGGGGTGGAGAAGGGGGTGTGACATGGATCCTCGCGCTTTTGACAGGCTGGCGCCGGTCGCATAGCAGATATTGTTAGCGCTAACAACTGGAATTTCCGATCCGGCGGGCGGTGGCGCGGATCGCCGCATGAACGGCGGTGCGAAAGACGCAGCCGGCAGGGGTCGCCCGGCCTTTCCGCCCCGGGCCGAAGACGCTATGTCAGGGGCATGGAACCCGATCACACGCCCGCCGAGCCGCCTCGCCCTCCTGTCGTCCGCCTGCGGCCCAAGGCCGAGGCGCGGGCGATCCGCCATGGCTTTCCCTGGGTCTATGCCGACGAAATGGTGATGAACCGGCGCACGCAGGGCCTGGTGCCGGGCGCGCTTGCGGTGCTCGAGGATGCCGAGCGGCGGCCGCTGGGGCTGGTGACGGTGAACCCCGCCTCGAAGATCGTGGCGCGGATGCTGGACCGGGATGCCGCGGCCGAGGTGGACGAGGGTTGGTTCGCGATGCGCATCGCCCGGGCGCTGGCCCTGCGCGAGCGGCTGTTCCGCATGCCCTATTACCGGCTGGTCCATGCCGAAGCCGACGGCCTGCCGGGCGTGGTGATCGACCGTTTCGGCGCAACGGCGGTGGTGCAGCCCAATGCGGCCTGGGCCGAGGCCCGCCTGCCCGCGCTGGTGGCGGCGCTGGTCTCCGTCACCGGGGTGACGACGGTGATCAAGAACGGCACCGGCCGGGCGCGGGGGCTGGAGGGTCTGCCCGAGGAGACGGCGGTGGTCCATGGCCCGGCGCCCGAAGGCCCGGTCGCGGTGCCGATGAACGGCGCCACCTATATGGCGGATCTGACCGGGGGGCAGAAGACCGGGCTGTTCTACGACCAGCGCGAGAATCACGCCTTTGTCGCGCGGCTGGCGCAGGGCGCGCGGGTTCTGGACGTCTTTTCCCATGTCGGCGGCTTTGCCCTTGCCGCGCTGGCGGGCGGCGCGGAAAGCGCGCTCGCCGTCGATTCCAGCGCGGCAGCGCTGGCGCTGGCCACCCAGGGGGCCGAAGCGCAGGGTTGGGGCGGGCGGTTTTCCTGCCGGCAGGGCGATGCCTTCGACATGCTGGAGGCGCTTGGCCGCGAGGAGGCCCGCTACGATCTGGTGATCTGCGATCCGCCGGCCTTCGCGCCGGCCAGGCCCGCGCTGGAGGCGGGATTGCGGGCCTATGAACGGCTGGCCCGGCTGGCCGCGCCGCTGGTGCGGCCGGCGGGCTATCTGGTCCTGTGCTCCTGTAGCCATGCCGCCGATCTGGCCGCCTTCCGCAACGCCAGCGCCCGCGGCATCGGCCGCGGTGGCCGGCGGGGGCAGATCCTCTACACCGGCTTTGCCGGCCCCGATCACCCGGTCCTGCCGCAACTGGCGGAAACCTCCTATCTCAAGGCGCTGGCCTTTCGGCTTGACGGATGACGAAGGCGGTTCTCGATGCCTGCGTCCTTTACCCCACCGTCCTGCGCGAGATCCTGCAGGCGGCGGGGGAGGCGGGGCTCTACCAGCCGGTCTGGTCGGACCGCATCCTCGGCGAATGGGTGCGGGCGACGGCCAAGCTTGGCCCCGCCGCCCAGGCGCACGCCGAGCGCGAGGCGGCGGCCTTCGCCCTTGCCTTCCCGCGCGGGCGCATATCCGCGCAACCGGGGCTGGAGGCGCGGCTGATGCTGCCCGATCCGGCCGATGTGCATGTGCTGGCCACCGCCATCGCCGGCAGTGCGGACGAGATCGTCACCTTCAACGCCGCAGATTTCCCCGGCCATGTGCTGGCGGCCGAGGGTGTCCGCCGCCGCGATCCCGACGGGTTCCTGTGGGAGTTGCAATCCGGCGCGCCCGAGGTGATGGCCGGCATCGTCGAGGCCGTGCGCGCCCGGGCCGAGGCGATCTCCGGCCGGCCGGTCCTGCTGCGGCCATTGCTGAAGCGGGTTCGGCTGTTCCGGCTGGCCAAGGCGCTTGACGCCTGAACCCTGGCGCCGCCGGCGCGTCCCGCGCGGCCCCCCCCTCGGCGGCCCGCTTGTCGCCCCGCCGCCTGCGGCCGCGGCCGGGAATTAATGACGGGGCCAGGGCGACGCCGCGCGCGGCGGACAGGCCCCGGTCAGGCCCGCATCCGCCCGCCGTCGTCCCACAGCGGCGCCAGATGCACCCGCGCCGGTCGGCGTTCGCCCAGGATTTCCACCTCGAGCGCGAGGCCGTCCTCCACCCGGTCGGCCGGGATGAAGCCCTGCGCGACCGAGGTGCCTGTCCAGTGGCTGAACCCGCCGCTGGTGCACCATCCGACCACGTTGCCGTCAAGCCATATCGGCTCCCAGGCGACGACATCGGCATCGGCCGCATCGACGACGATCGGCACCAGCCGGCGCCGGGGGCCCGCGGCCTTTTCCGCGGTGGCGGCGGCCTTGCCGATCCAGTCCGTCGCCTTGTTCCAGGCGATGAAACGGTCAAGCCCGGTTTCGGCCGGCGTATAGTCGGGGCTGAACTCGCGCCCCCAGCTGCCGAACCACTTGTCCAGCCGCAGGCTCATCATCGCCCGCATCCCGAAGGGGCGCAGGCCCAGATCGGCGCCGGCCTCGCTCAGCACGGTCCAGAGATGGCGCACCGACATGTGATCGCAGTAGATCTCATAGCCGAGGTCGCCGGTGTAGCTGACGCGCTGCACGAGGCAATTCGCCATGCCGACCGTCATCGGCTTCACATCCATGAACCGGAACGCCCCGGCGGACACGTCGCTGCGGGAGCAGCGGGCCAGCAGGTCGCGCGCCCGGGGGCCGGCGATCTGAAAGCCGGTCCGGCTGTCCGAGACGTTCTCGACAGTGACGCCGGGCGCGGCATTCGCTTCGAACCAGCGCATGTGCCAGCCCTGCGCGCCATAGCTGGCGGTCAGCTGGAATTCGTCCTCTGACAGGCAGGAGACGGTAAAATCGCCGATGATCTTGCCCGACTGCGCCAGCATCGGCGTCAGCGACAGCCGGCCCGGGGCGGGAATGCGGCCGGCCATGATCCGGTCGAGCCAGGCGCGCGCACCCGTCCCCCGCACCAGATACTTGCCGAAATTCTGCAACTCGTTGATGCCCACACCCTCGCGCACCGCGCGCACCTCCTGCGCGGTCGCCTCCCAGGCATTCGACCGCTTGAAGGTGGGCACCTCCAGCCGCGGCTCGCCCGGCAGGGCGAAGTAGTTCACCACTTCCAGCCCGTATTGCTGGCCCCAGACCGCATTCATGTTGTCGAAGACGTCATACATCGGCGTCATGCGGAAGGGGCGGGCGGCGGGGCGTTCCTCGTTCGGATAGGAGACGTTGAACCGCATCTGGTAGTTCTCGATCACCTTCGGCACGGTGTAGCCGGGGGTGGTCCAGGTGCCGAAGCGCGAGACGTCGAAGCCGCGGGGGTCGCGCTCAACCTCGCCCTCGATCATCCATTGCGCCAGCGCGAGGCCCATGCCGCCGCCCTGGCTGAAGCCCGCCATCACCGCGCAGGCCGACCAGTAGTTGCGCAGGCCGGGCACCGGCCCGATCAGCGGGTTGCCGTCGGGGGCGAAGGTGAAGGGGCCGTGAATCACCCGCTTGACGCCCGAGCGTTCCAGCACCGGAAAGCGGCGATAGGCGAAGGCGACGGATTCCTCGATCTTGTCGAAGTTCTCGTTCAGCAGCTCATGGCCGAAGGTCCAGGGCGTACCGTCCACCGCCCAGGGCTCGCAGGGTTTTTCGTAAAAGCCGATGCAGAAGCCGCGGCCTTCCTGGCGCAGATAGCTTTCGCCGCCCGGATCCATCACATGCGGGAATTCGCGCCCGGATTTCAGGATCTCCATGATCTCGGGCACAT
The DNA here is from genome assembly GCA_039808125.1 of Rhodobacter sp. Taxonomy (GTDB): domain Bacteria; phylum Pseudomonadota; class Alphaproteobacteria; order Rhodobacterales; family Rhodobacteraceae; genus Pseudogemmobacter. The sequence goes on from JBDHSO010000078.1 coordinate 6,203, forward strand.
CGTCGGTGACGAGATACTGATGCGCCATCGGCAGCAGCGGCAGGTAGACGCCGGCCATGGCGCCGATCTCGCGCGCCCAGAGACCGCCGGCATTCACCAGATGCTCGCAATGGACGATGCCCTTTTCGGTGACGACCTCCCAGCCTTCGGCGGTGGGATTGGTCGCAAGCACCCGGTTGTGCAGCACGATCTCCGCCCCGCCCAGCCGCGCGGCCTTGGCATAGGCATGGGTGGTGCCCGAAGGGTCGAGATGGCCGTCGAGCGGATCGTAGAGCCCGCCGATGATGCCCTCGAGGTTCACCATGTTGTCGGTCAGCTTGCGGATTTCCTCGGGGCCGACGATTTCGGTATCCAGCCCCATGTAGCGGTGCTTGGCCCGTTCGGCCTTCAACTGCTCGAACCGGGCCGGATTGTCGGCCAGCGTGACCCCGCCCACATGATGCAGCCCGCAGGACAGGCCGGTGATCGCCTCCAGCTCCTTGTAGAGCCGGATGGTATAGCCCTGCAGCGCGGCCATGTTGGTGTCGCCGTTCAGGGTGTGAAAGCCGCCGGCCGCATGCCAGGTCGACCCCGACGTCAGTTCCGAACGCTCGATCAGCATGACATCGGACCAGCCGAGCTTGGTCAGATGATAGAGCACCGAACAGCCGACGACACCGCCGCCGATCACCACCACGCGCGCATGCGTTTTCATGACAGCCTCCCGCAAGACCCTGCGCCGCACCATGGCCGCAGGCGCCGCCGCCGGCACGCGGTTTTGCGACAGAAAATGTCGCGGATGGCAATGATTCCGGTCGGTGCCGGCGGTCTCGCCCGGGGTCCCGCCACCGGCGGCCCGCTCCCGACGCCCGTCACCCTGCCGTCCGGTGCGTCTTCGCGTGGGTCGCATCGATCATCACGATCCCTGGCGATGACGAGGTGTCACAGTCAGCTATGCAAACGGAACCCACGCTCTGCCAGATGTGCATTGGCGTGAACGGCACTGCGCGGTGGTCGGCGTAGGTGTTCATGCCGCAGGCTGTTTCGGACAGTCACAGCGTCAGGCCCACGCTTCTGAATGAAAAATCTGGGTGAACTCCTGTTGTCGCGACCGTTGCATTGCCGCGTTGCGCCAAAGCAACGGGGAGTTGCCTTCCGTAAAGGCTGGCAAACAGGGGGCTGTTCGTACCGCTTGCGATGTGCGGGCCGCATGGCGGGCTCCATCGTCGGATGCCGCCAGTCTGCCCCGCCGGGGTTAATGCGGGCTTTGCGCGGCGGCGAAGGCGGCGTCCAGAAGGCGCGCGGCCTCGGCCCGCGGATCGGCGAGCTGCGAGCGATCCTCGCCGGGGTAGAAGCGGGCGCGGACGGCGGTTGGCATCGGCGCCGGCGTCTCGATCAGGACCCGCGGCCCGATGCGCCGGGTTTCCGCCTGCCAGCTGCGGGCCAGCGCGATCTGCGCCGCCTTGGTCGTGCCATAGGCCGCGGCGAAGGGATGGCCGGGCAGCGGATCGTCGAAGAACATCGCCATGCCCTGGCCCATCTGCAGCAGCGGATCGACCATGCCGACCAGGAAGGCGGTGGCGCGCAGGTTCACCGCGACGGATTTGTCGAGATCCTTCATCTCGACCGAGGGCGCGGGTGACAGCGCCGTGGCATGGATCGCGGTATGCGCCCAGAATTGCAGCCCGCCCCAGCGGTCGTAGATCGAGCGGCAGAGATGGCGCATGGCGCCGTCGTCGGTGATATCCATCGGCGCCAGCGTCACGGCCTCGGCATGGCCGGCGGCCTTCACCCGGTCGTCGAGATCCTCGAGCCCGCCCACCGTGCGGGCAACGGCCACCACATGCCAGCCGCGGTCGGCCAGGGTTTCGGCAAGTGCGGTGCCAAGCCCGCGCGAGGCGCCGGTGACGAGGGCAATCTTCCGGGTCATGGGGTATTCCTGCGGCTGAGGGCGGACCGGGGGCGCTTCGCCCCCCGGACCCCCCGAGGGTATTTTCGTCAAGAGGAAGGGCGGGGCGAAGCGGTCTATTCCGCGGCTTTCATGCGGAATCCTTCCTCCAGCTTGTCGGCCGGGGCAACCGGATAGTCGCCGGAGAAGCAGGCGTCGCAGAAGCGGGGCGCCGCCGGGTCGCGGCCCTGCGCTTCGCCCGCGGCGCGGTAGAGGCCGTCGAGCGAGATGAACTTCAGGCTGTCGACGCCGATCCAGTCGCGCATTTCCGCCTCGTTCATCGTGGCGGCGAGGAGCTTGGAGCGTTCGGGCGTGTCGACGCCGTAGAAGCAGGGCCAGGCGGTGGGGGGGGAGGCGATGCGGAAATGGACCTCCGCCGCGCCGGCGTCGAGGATCATGTCCTTGATCTTGCGGCTGGTGGTGCCGCGCACCACCGAATCGTCGACCAGGATCACGCGCTTGCCGCGGATGAGCGCGCGGTTGACGTTCAGCTTCAGCCGCACGCCCATGTTGCGGATCTGCTCGGTCGGCTCGATGAAGGTCCGGCCCATGTACTGGTTGCGGATGATGCCCATGCCGTAGGGAATGCCGGATTCATGGGCATAGCCGATGGCGGCGGGGGTGCCGGAGTCGGGGACGGGGCAGACCAGATCGGCCTCGACCGGCGCCTCGCGCGCCAGCTCGATGCCGATCTGGCGGCGGGTTTCATAGACCGAGCGGCCGCCGATGATGCTGTCGGGGCGCGAGAAATAGACCTGTTCGAAGATGCAGAAGCGGCTGGCGGCCGGAGCGAAGGGGCGCGAGGAGGTGAGCTTTCCGTCCTCGATCACCACCATCTCGCCGGGGTCGACCTCACGGATGAACTCGGCCCCGATGATGTCGAGCGCGCAGGTTTCCGAGGCCAGGGCCCAGCCCTCGCCCAGCCGGCCGATGACGAGGGGGCGCACGCCCAGGGGATCGCGCACGCCGATCAGCTTGGTCCGCGTCATGGCGATGACCGAGAAGGCGCCCTCGACCAGGCGCAGCGCATCCTTCAGCCGTTCGGCCTGGGTCTTCTGCATCGAGCGCGCCATCAGGTGGATGATGCATTCCGAATCGGAGGAGGACTGGAAGATGGCCCCGCGCTCGATCAGATCCTTGCGGAGCCGGGCGGCATTGGTCAGGTTGCCGTTATGGGCGATGGCGCAGCCGCCGATGGCGAATTCGCCGAAGAAGGGCTGCACGTCGCGAATCGCGGTGGCGCCCTTGGAGCCGGCGGTGGAATAGCGGACATGGCCGATGGCGAGCGTGCCGGGCAGGGTGTCCATCACGTCGGGGCGGGTGAAATTGTCGCGGACATAGCCGAAGCGGCGGGCGGAGTTGAACCCTTCCAGCGGGTCGTGGCTGACGATGCCGCCGGCCTCCTGGCCACGGTGTTGCAGCGCGTGCAGGCCGAGGGCGACGAAATTGGCGGCATTCGACAGCCCGATGACACCGAAGATACCGCATTCCTCCTTGAGCTTGTCGCCGTCATCGACGGGATCGAACGGGTGGGCGGGGAAGCGGCGCATGAAGCCTCCGAAATCCGGGCTGGCGGGATCGCCCTCATCTAGTCATTCCCTGCCGCGCTGTCACCCCCACATTGCCGCGATGCGGCAACAGCCGCGCACAGGGCGGGTTGCAGCGGTGCGCGGAACTCAGCCGCCGGTGGTGCCTGCGGCCGGGGCGGCGGGGGCTGCCGGTGCCGTGCCCGCGCCGGTGCAGACCTCGGTCAGGTCGTTGTAGCGCGCGACCACCCATCCCGGCGCATCGCTGGGAATCGACCGGTCTATCGCGGCCTGGAAATTGGCGAAGACCTTCGCGGTGCGGGAATTGTCGATGGCGGGGATCGACTGGTTCGAGAGCGCGCGGTCATAGACGACGAAGGCCACCGCGATCAGCAGAAGGCCGCGCACGACGCCGAACAGGAAGCCCAGGCCCTGGTCGATGCCGCCGAGCGCCGAGCGCTGCACGACGGAGGAGAAAAGCGGCGTGAACAGCGCGGCGATGATCAGGCCGATGGCGAAGACGGCGGCAAAGCCCGCGACCACCGAAAGCTCGCAACTGTCGGCGAGGAAATCGCCGACCATCGGCAGTTCCTTGATGATCGGCACCGCCGAGGGGGCGAAGATGAAGGCGAGGATCGCCGCGCCGAGCCAGCCCACGATCGCCATCAGCTCGCGCACGAGGCCGCGCGAATAGGCGAGAACCGCCGACAGCAGGATGATCAGCGCCGCACCGCCGTCAACCCAGGTGAAATTTTCCATTGTCTTCTCCCCGGGCTCTAGCCCGCGCCGAACATCTCGCCAGTGAAGGCCGTCAGATCGGCCAGTTCCCGCAAGGCCATCCCCTCCGGCGCGCCGTGTTTCGACCGGGCGGGCAGGGCCGCCTGTGTGAAACCAAGTTTCCTGGCCTCTTTCAACCTGTTTTCGGCCTGGCCGACCGGACGCAGCGCACCGGAGAGCGAGATTTCCCCGAAAAGCACCATGTCGGGGGGGATGGCGATGTCCTCGCGGGCCGAGAGGAGTGCGGCGGCGACGGCAAGGTCGGCGGCGGGTTCGGTCACGCGCAGCCCCCCGGCGACGTTCAGGAACACGTCGAGCCCGGCGAAGGGAATGCCGACGCGGGCTTCGAGCACGGCGAGGATGGTCGACAGCCGCCCCGAATCGAGCCCGACGACGGTACGCCTTGGCGTGCCGGGCGGAGAGGGCGCGACCAGCGCCTGGATTTCGGTCAGGACCGGGCGGGAGCCTTCGATCCCGGCGAAGACGGCCGATCCCGGGGCGGGGGCGTCGCGGGCCGAGAGGAAAAGCGCCGAAGGGTTGGCCACTTCGGAAAGGCCGGCGCCGGTCATCTCGAAGACGCCGATCTCGTCGGCGGGGCCGAAACGGTTCTTGACCGTCCGCAGGATGCGGAACTGATGGCCGCGCTCGCCCTCGAAATAAAGCACGGTGTCGACCATGTGCTCGACCACGCGGGGGCCGGCGATCTGGCCGTCCTTGGTGACATGGCCGACCAGGATGATGGCGACGCCGCGCCGCTTGGCGAATGTCACCAGCTCATGCACCGCAGCGCGCACCTGCGAGACGGAGCCGGGCGCGGCCTCTACCGTGTCGAGCCACATGGTCTGGATCGAATCGATGATGGCGAGATGCGGGCGTTCCGCGTCGAGTGTCGTCAGGATGTCGCGCAGCGCCGTTTCGGCGCCCAGCCGCACCGGCGCTTGGGCCAGGCCAAGGCGCTGCGCGCGCATCCGCACCTGGGCAGAGGCTTCCTCGCCGGAGATGTAAAGGCATTTCAGTCCCTTGCGGGCGAAACTTGCGGCGGCCTGCAACAGGAGCGTGGATTTGCCGATGCCGGGATCGCCGCCGACCAGCACGGCCGAGGACGGGACGAGGCCGCCGCCGAGAACGCGGTCGAGTTCATCCATCCCCGAGGCCGCGCGGGGCGGGGCGGCCTCTTCGGTGGCAAGGTCGGTCAGCGCGATGGCGCGCCCCCTGGCGCCAAGCGCCCTTGGCCCGGCCGACAGCGGCGTCTCCTCGACGATGGAATTCCAGGCGCCGCAAGCCTCGCAGCGGCCGGCCCATTTCGGAAAGCTGGCGCCGCAGGCGGTGCAGCTGAAGGTCGCGGTCGCTTTGGCCATGGCAGTCCTTTCGGGGAGGGCAGATTAGGCGGGGGGCGGATGAAGGGCAACCGGGGGCGGTGCGGGTGCCGCAGGGCGCGCGGCCGGGCCACCGCATGCGGCACGGGGCATGGTCGTCGGAGGGCCGGCGGCTGCGGTGGCGAAACAATCGCGCCGGACTGTTCGCCGCACCGCGCTTGCCGCAACCGGGGGTCGGCGCGATACTGCATCGGCTCTGTTCCCCGCCTGCCCGTATGAGTGTCCCGATGACCGATTCCCGCCCGCCCGCCGAGACCGACTGGCTGAAGCCGATGGAGGCCGTGGCCGAGGACGATGGCTATCTCGAATCGCTCGGCCCGCGGCACTGGGCGTTCTTCGCCGAAAGCGGGCCGGAGCTTCTGGTCAGCTTCGAACGTGCCGAGGCACTGCGCGCGCGTGAGGGCAACATGCCCGCGCTCTGGCCGCTGGCGCAGGCGCGGGGCTGGTCGCTCCTGACCATCCTGGCCGAGGGAGAGACCTTCTGGCGGGCACCGGCGGTCTGGGGCTATTTCGACCGGCTGGTCGACGATGCCTTCTTCGACGATTTCGACCGGGTGCTGTTCTATGGTGCCGCCGATGCCGGCTATGCCGCGGCCGCCTATCTGGTGGCGGCGCCCGGCGCGGCGGCGGTTCTGGTGGCGCCCCGGGCCACGCTTTTGCCCGAGGTGGCGGGCTGGGACGGTCGCCACCGGGGCGCGCGCCGGCTCGATTTCACCACCCGCTATGGCTATGCGCCCGAGATGACCGAGGGCGCGGGCAATGTCTGGCTGATCCACGATCCGCTGAATCTGCCCGATGCCGCCCATGCCGCGCTGTTCCGCCGGCCCTGGACCACGGTCCTGAACGCGCGGCGCACCGGCGAGGCGACCGAACGCGCGCTGCGTGCGACCAAGGCGCTGGAGCCGGTCCTGACCGAGGCGATGGAGGGCAGTCTGACCCCGGCCTCATGGGCGCGGGCCTGGCGCGGGCGGCGGGTAAATCCGGCCTATCTGCGCCAGACCCTTGCCGCCGCCGCCGGCCATCCCCGGCGCGAGATCGGCATCTGCCGTTCGGTCACGCAGCGGCTGCGCGCGCCGCGCTACATCGATCGGCTGGCGGAACTGACCGCCGCCGAGACCGCGGCGGCGAGCTAGACGGCGCCGGACCCCTGCGGATCCGGGCCGCTCCGTCCGGGCGCTTTACCCGGTGCGGTCGCGCGGGCCGGCCGCAGAGGCCGCCGGGCGAGCCGGCGCCGGGCCGGCATGCTGCAAACGCTCTGGCCTCCGGGTGGAAGTTGCGCTAGCGCAGTGGCATGCAAGAGATCGTGATCCGCCGCCCCGACGACTGGCACCTGCATCTGCGCGACGGTGCGATGTTGCAGGGTGTCCTGCCCGAAACCACCCGGCATTTCGCCCGCGCCATCGTGATGCCGAATCTGGTGCCCCCGGTCGTCACCGCCCGCGACGCGCTGGCCTATCGCGAGCGGATCCTGGCCGCCCTGCCCGAGGGCGCGGTGTTCGAGCCGCTGATGACGCTCTACCTGACCGAGGGCACCGACCCGGCGGATGTGACGGCGGCAGCGGCCTCGGGGCTGGTGAAGGCGGTAAAGCTATATCCGGCGGGGGCCACGACCAATTCGCAATCCGGGGTGCGCGACCTGGCGAAGGTCATGGCGGTTCTCGAACGGATGGCGGAGATCGGCCTGCCGCTCTGCACCCATGGCGAGGTCGTGGATCCGGCCGTCGATATCTTCGACCGCGAGGCGGTGTTCATCGACAGCGTGCTGGCGCCCCTGCGCCGCCGGCTGCCCGAATTGCGCGTGGTGATGGAGCATATCACCACCGAGGAAGGCGTGGCCTATGCCGCCGAGGGGGGCGAGACCCTGGGTGCCACCATCACCACGCATCACCTGATCCTCAACCGCAACCACATCCTCGCCGGCGGTATCCGGCCGCATTACTACTGCCTGCCCGTCGCCAAGCGCGAACGGCACCGGCTGGCGCTGCGCCGGGCCGCCACCTCGGGCAGTCCGCGCTATTTCCTCGGCACCGATTCCGCGCCGCATGTCGATGCGCTGAAGGAACATGCCTGCGGCTGCGCCGGCTGCTTCACCGCCACCAACACCCTGCCGCTGCTGGCGCATGTGTTCGAGGAGGAGGGCGCGCTGTCCCGCCTCGAGGGTTTCGCCAGCCTGCACGGACCCGCCTTCTATCGCCTGGCGCCGAACGAGGCACCGCTGCGGCTGGTCAAGCGCGAGGCGCCGCAGCGCTTCCCCGAAAAGGTCTTCACCGAGGCCGGGCCCGTCACCGTGTTCGACCCGGGCTTTCCCGTACACTGGTACGTCGCGAGCTGATCGCGTATTTCGCCCGGGAAACCGGCGTTCACGGAGCTTTTCGCCAAAGCCCCGCGCCACCGACCAGAAGGACCGCCATGATCCCCGCCGCTTTCCCGCCGAAAGAAGAGATCGCCCGCCTGACCGCCCGCGCATTCCTGGATATCGGTGCGGTGCATTTCAACGCGCGCGAGCCGTTCACCCTGGCCTCCGGCCTGCCCAGCCCGACCTATATCGACTGCCGCAAGCTGATCAGCTTTCCGCGCATCCGCTCGATGCTGATGGATTTCCTGGCGGCCACCGTGCTGCGCGATGCGGGGATGGAGGCCTATGACAACATCGCCGGCGGCGAAACCGCGGGGATCCCCTTTGCCGCGCTGGTGGCCGAGCGGCTGGCGCTGCCGATGACCTATGTGCGCAAGAAACCGAAAGGCTATGGCCGCAACGCCCGGATCGAAGGCGCGATGACAGAGGGCCAGCGGGTTCTTCTGGTCGAGGATCTGACGACCGACGGCGGCTCGAAACTGTCCTTCGTCGATGCGATCCGCGCCACCGGCGCCACCTGCGACCGGACGGCGGTGATCTTCTACTACGGGATTTTCCCCGAGACCGAGGCGCGGCTGGCCGAGCATGGCATCGCGCTGTCCTGGCTTTGCACCTGGTGGGACATGCTGGCCGAGGCCCGGGCGCGGCAGGCCTTCGACGACGAGACGCTGGCGGGGGTGGAGGCGTTCCTGAACGACCCCCGCGCCTGGCAGGCCGCCCGGGCAAGGTGACGCCGGGGAAACCGGCGATTTCGTGCCGGTCGGGATGCGGGTCCGGGCCGTCCGTCCGCGGCCACCCTGTGGAGGAATCGCCGACAGGCCGGCGGATGGCCGCGCCATCTGCGCGGGACTGGTCAACCGACCACAAGATCTGGTAGTCTGGCGACAGGCCGCAACCAGGCTGGGCGCGGCCCGGCAGTTCCCCACAGGCTTACCTACAGGGCTGTCCCGGTGTTGCCATGTCAGGGTCGGACCGGCTACACGCGGTCCCGTGCAGGGGGAGCAGGCCAAGATGAACGAAGTTGCGAAAATCCGGTCCGACCTGCCGAAAAGCCCTGATACCACGCCCGAGGCGCTGCCGCACAACATCGAGGCGGAGCAGCAGCTTCTGGGGGCGATCCTTGTCAACAACGACACCTATGACCGCATCGCCGCGGTGATCCGGTCGGAGCATTTCTTCGATCCGGTCCATGCCCGGATCTTCGAGATCGCCGCGGCGCGGATCCAGAAGAACGCGCTCGCCTCGCCCGTCACGCTGAAGGCCTTCATGGAGGACGATGCCGGGTTGAAGGAACTGGGCGGGCCGGCCTATCTGGTGCGACTGGCGGGGGCGGCGATCTCCTCCTTTGCCGCCCGCGACTATGCGCAGATGATCTATGACCTGGCAGTCCGGCGCGAGCTGATGCGGCTTGGCCGCGACATCGCCGACCGGGCGCAGAAGGTCGATGTCGACAGCGAGCCGCGCGACCAGATCACCGAGGCCGAGCAGCGGCTCTACAAGCTGGGTGAGCAGGGCGTGGCCGAACGCGGCTTCCAGTCCTTCCTGAAGGCCGTCACCGATGCGGTGAACGTCGCCAATGCCGCCTATCAGCGCGGCGGCGGCCTGGCCGGCATCTCGACCGGGCTGGTCGACCTCGACAAGAAACTGGGCGGGCTGCACGACAGCGACCTGCTGATCCTGGCCGGCCGGCCCTCGATGGGCAAGACCTCGCTGGCGACGAACATCGCCTTCAACATCGCCAAGGCCTACCGGCGCGGCCGCCGGCCCGACGGCAGCGAGGGCGCGGTCGACGGCGGCGTCGTCGGCTTCTTCAGCCTGGAGATGTCGGCCGAACAGCTTGCCGCCCGGATCCTGTCGGAAGCCTCGGAAGTGCCGAGCGAGCAGATCCGCCGCGGCGACATGACGGAACCCGAGTTCCGCCGTTTCGTCGATGCGGCGAAGGCGCTGGAAAGCTGCCCGCTCTATATCGACGACACGCCCGCCCTGCCGATTTCGCAAGTGGCGGCGCGGGCGCGTCGGCTGAAGCGCACCCATGGCCTCGACGTGCTGATGATCGACTACCTGCAGCTTCTGAAGGGCAGTTCGCGCGGCGGCGAGGCGAACCGGGTGCAGGAGGTCAGCGAGATCACGCAGGGGCTGAAGGCGATCGCCAAGGAGCTCGACATTCCGGTCATCGCCCTGTCGCAGCTGTCCCGTCAGGTGGAAAACCGCGAGGACAAGCGGCCGCAACTCTCCGACCTGCGCGAATCCGGCTCGATCGAGCAGGATGCCGATGTGGTGATGTTCGTCTTCCGCGAGGAATACTACAAGGAGCGCGAAAAGCCGTCGGATCACGAGCTGGAGAAGATGGCGGCCTGGCAGCAGGTGATGGAGCAATGCCATGGCAAGGCCGAGGTCATCATCGGCAAGCAGCGCCATGGGCCGATCGGCTCGGTCGACCTGTCGTTCGAGGGGCGGTTCACGCGGTTCGGCAACTTGGCGCGACCCTGGGACGGCGGCGCGGGGCCGGACGCGGGGTTCTGAGGCCGGCGGTTCAAGGGCGTTGTCCGGCCGGTGGGCGCACCGCCGGGGGCGCTTCGCTGGACCGGATCCGGCAAAATTGGAATGTGGTTTCGGTTGCACCGGGATTGTGGCGGGGTCTGCGGGGTGTCGGGGTTTGGCTTTTCGGCCTTGATCGTGGTGGTGACGCCGGTTGGGGCGATCTCGTGCCGGGCGCTGGTGATGGGCGGGAGGCGGGCGGCACCGGGGCGGAGGCCGATGGCGGGGATGCGGCCCCCGGAGGCCGATGGCGGGGTGCCCGGCATGGTGATGGCGGGGCGGTCGCTGGCCCGCGCGTGATCTCGCGAGAGGCTGGGCTTGCGGTGCTTGCCGGCATCGTCATCGTCGGATGGAGCACCTGTGGGCTGCGCCGGCGCGCCGCCGGCGAATTGCGGGCCCCGGTCTTGTGGCCGTGGCCGTGGCGGAGC
>JBDHSO010000079.1:0-17069 GCA_039808125.1 Rhodobacter sp.
AAGACGGCAACAAACTACCTCGCCGCCGTCCTCATGGCATGCTCAAGACTCTGGACACGCGCTTATGAGTCCACAGCCTAGGCCGGTGCGTTCCCGGATGGCGGCGCATCGCCACCGGCCTCTGCATCTGGCCCAAGGGCGTGGGTTTCCAGCAACCGGCGCAGATAGCCTGCCGCATCGCGCGCGCCGACGCCGGCGCCCCGGACCAGCCCGTCGACATGGGCGGCAAAGATCTCGATCCGGGCCGGGTCGCGGAACACCAGGAAATTGCGGCCGAGATAGAGCGCCGCAAGTTTCGGCCCGAAGATGGTGACAGGCGCCGAGAATAGCATCCGCGCATCATAGAGGCAGAGCCGCAGCCGGGGGTAAAGGGTTTCGCAGAGATCGGCCATGCGGGCGATCTGTGCGGCCCGGATCGCGGGGGCCAGGGTGCGGTAATATCCCGAGCCTTCGGCCAGCGCCTGAATCTCGTGCAGCGCCACCGCGATTTCATAATCGGATCCCGAGCCGCGCATCCAGGCAAGCCGCTCCTCGAAGGCGCGCAGGGCCTGTTCGGGGCTGCGGCCGAGATGGCCGGCATATTCCCATTCCACCATCTCGCGCGTCTTCATCATGTCGGGCAGCAGCGCCGGCACATGGCGGATCTTGTAGCCGGCCGCCTCGCGGTGCCAGGCGAAGATCGTCTCGTCGATCAGGGCGCGGGCGGCCTCGGTGACAAGGGTCGCGGCTGCGAGGAGGTCGTCGGCGGGTTCGGGGCGCGCCGACAGCCCGAGAAGCCAGTCGCAGGACACCCCCAGCGCCATGGCGCAATCGGCGGCAAGCTGGGCATTGGGCAGCCGCGTGCCGCCCGCGAGCAGCGCCGAGACGGTGGAGCGGTCGACCGCCGTCGCCCGGGCCAGTGCCGCCTGCGACAGCCCCGCACGGGCCATCGCGGCGGTCAGCCGCAGGCGGAACAGTGCGGCACGGTCGCGCTTGTCGATCGCGGGCTGGTTCGGACTGTGCGAAATGACATCACCTGCGGATTAAAGTCCCCGATGTTTGACTTTCGCATATTAACTTCCGAATTCCCACAGGTCGCGGCAGGTGGTATTTTCCGGGGCGAAACCATCCCCGACCGAGGGACCGCCTTGCGTAAAGAATCAGCCTCTCCGCTGGCCGAATGGCCGACCTTCGCCCTTCTGGTCGCGACCTATGCGTTGTTCGCACTGGGGACGACAGCGATCTGGACCTGGTCGCCGGCTCTCGCAGTGGCGACGACGGCCATCGCCATCGCCCAGCATTCCTCGCTTCAGCACGAGGCGCTGCATGACCATCCCTTCCGCAATGCCACGCTGAACCATGTGCTGGTCTTCCTGCCGGTCGGGTTCTTCTATCCCTATCTGCGGTTTCTCGACACCCATCTTGCCCATCATCACGACCCGATCCTGACCGATCCCTATGACGACCCCGAATCGAACTATTTCGACCCGGCGGTCTGGGCGCGGCTGCCGCGCTGGTGGCAGCGGGTCCTGCGGGTGAACAACACGCTGGCCGGTCGGGTGCTGATCGGGCCGCTGATCGGCTATGTGGCTTTCGTGCGGGGCGACCTGCGGCTGATCGCGGCGGGCGACCGCAGGGTGCTGTGGTCCTGGGTGCTGCATGCCATCGGGCTGGTGCTGGTGCTGGCCTGGCTTCTGGTCTTCGGGGCGATGCCGGTCTGGGCCTGGCTTCTGTCGTGCTATTTCGGTGCGGCCTTGCTGAAGATCCGCACCTTCCTCGAACATCGCGCGCATGAGTTGCCCCGCGCGCGCACCGTGGTGATCGAGGATCGCGGGCCGCTTGCCTTGCTGTTTCTGAACAACAACCTGCATGTGGTGCATCACATGCATCCCGCCGTGCCGTGGTATCGCCTGCCCGCCATGTATCGCGAGAACAAGGCGCATTACCTGCGCCGGAACGAGGCCTATGTTTACCGCAGCTATGGCGAGATCTTCCGCCGCCATCTGCTGCGGGCAAAGGATCCGGTGCCGCATCCGGTCTGGCCGGTGCGCAAGGGCGGCGAAGATCTTTAGCGGGTCCGCTCGCCCCGACCGGCTGACCGTGGCGGGCGGTGAGGGGAGACCGGAAGGCGCCGCCACCCGCTCCCTGCTGACGACCGGGGGATTCGGCGTTAAAGCGCGCGCCAGCCGATATCGGTCCGGCAAAATCCGCCGGGCCAGTCGATCGCATTCACCATTGCATAGGCGGCATCATGCACCTCGCGCAGCGTGGCGCCGCGGGCCGTGACGTTGAGCACCCGGCCGCCATTGGCGACCACCTGCCCGTCCCGCAATGCCGTCCCGGCGTGGAAGACCATATGCCGGCTGTCGGCGGGCAGAAGGTCGAGACCGTCGATGCGGCCGCCCTTTTCATAGGCGCCGGGATAGCCCCGCGCGGCCATAACCACGGTCAGCGCATGATCTTCGGCCCAGTGAACCTGGGCCTGCGCCAGCCGTTCCTCGGCGCAGGCCAGCATCAGATCCAGCGCCTGCCCGCCAAGCCGCATCATCAGCACCTGCGCCTCGGGGTCGCCGAAGCGGCAATTATACTCCACAAGCCGCACGCGGTCGCCTTCGATCATCAGCCCGGCATAGAGCACACCCTGATAGGGCGTTCCGCGCCGCGCCATCTCGCGGATCGTGGGCAGCACGATCTGCTCGAGCGCCTGACGCTGGAGGTCGGGGGTCAGCACCGGCGCGGGGGAATAGGCGCCCATGCCGCCGGTGTTCGGCCCGGTGTCGCCGTCGCCCGCGCGCTTGTGGTCCTGCGCGGTGCCGAAGGGCAGGGCAGTCTCGCCATCGGTCAGGACGAAGAAACTCGCCTCTTCGCCGGCCATGAACTCCTCGATCACCACCTCGGCGCCGGCCGCACCGAATTCGCCACCGAACATGTCGTCGATGGCTGCAAGGGCCTCGGCCTCGGTCAGGGCGACGATCACGCCCTTGCCGGCCGCCAGACCGTCTGCCTTCACCACGATGGGCGCGCCGGCACGGCGGATGTGATCACGGGCCGGGCCGGCCGCGGTGAAGCGGGCGTAGCTCGCGGTCGGGGCGCCACAGGCGTCGCAGATCTCCTTGGTGAAACTCTTGGAGGCCTCCAGCCGCGCGGCAGCCTGCGACGGGCCGAAGGTCAGGATATCCGCGGCGCGGGCGGCGTCGGCCACGCCGGCGGCCAGCGGCGCCTCGGGGCCGACGATCAGGAAGTCTATGGCGTTTTCGGCGCAGAATGCCACTACGGCGGCGCCATCGAGAATGTCGAAGATGGCGCATTCCGCGATGGCCGCGATACCGGCGTTGCCCGGGGCGACGATCAGCCGGTCGACCCGCGGGTTCTGCTTTGCAGCCCAGGCCAGCGCATGTTCCCGCCCGCCGCTGCCGAGAATGAGGATGTTCATCGCCGTCCGCCTTCTGGTTCTTCCCGGCCTGATAGGGGCGGTGTCGTTGCCAGGCAAGCCGGCGCGGCAGCGCGCCCGCCGATTTCTTCAAAGAAATCGGTCCTGACCCTTGGAAGGGTCAGGACCGGAGTTTTTGAAAACTCCGGTCTTGCGACGGTCTTCCGTTTCGCCCGGCCTCCGCCTAGTCTCGCCGCATGGCCCTTTTTGAAGACGACAGCCCCGCATCGCCCGGCAACAGCCCCGAATATACCGTCTCCGAGCTTTCTGGGGCGGTGAAGCGGGTGATCGAGGGCGAATTCGGCATGGTCCGGGTCAGGGGAGAGGTCGGACGGGTCAGTCGTCCGGCCTCGGGGCATCTCTACTACGATCTGAAGGACGACCGCAGCGTGATCGCCGCGATCACCTGGAAAGGGCAGGCCGGCCGGCTGACCGTGAAGCCGGAGGAGGGGATGGAGGTGGTGGCCACCGGCCGGATGACCACCTTCCCCGGCCAGTCGAAATACCAGCTGATCGTCGACGATCTGGCTCCTGCCGGGGCGGGCGCGCTGATGGCGATGCTGGAAAAGCGTCGCGCGGCGCTGGCGGCCGAGGGGTTGTTCGATGCCGCGCGGAAAAGGCCGATTCCCTATCTGCCGGGCGTGATCGGCGTCGTCACCTCGCCCTCGGGCGCGGTGATCCGCGACATCCTTCACCGTTTGCGCGACCGGTTTCCCCGGCCCGTGCTGATCTGGCCTGTTGCCGTGCAGGGAGAACGCTGCGCGCCGGAGGTGGCCGCCGCCATCCGCGGTTTCAACGCGTTGCCCGAGGGCGGGCCCATTCCGCGCCCCGACATCATCATCGTGGCCCGCGGCGGCGGCAGTCTTGAGGATCTCTGGGGTTTCAACGAGGAAATCGTCGTCCGCGCCGCCGCGGAGAGCCGGATTCCGCTGATTTCCGCCGTGGGGCATGAAACCGACACCACACTGATCGATTTCGCCGCAGACCTGCGCGCGCCGACGCCCACCGCGGCCGCCGAACTGGCGGTGCCGGTGCGGCTGGAACTTCTGGCGCAGGTCGATGCGCTGACGGCGCGGCTGTTGCGGGCACTGGTCCAAGGGGCAGAGCGGCGCCGGCAGCGGCTGGTCGACCTGTCGCGGGCGCTGCCGCGCCCCGAGGCCCTGACGGGCCAGGCGGCGCAGCGGCTCGACCATGCCGCGGGGCGGCTTGGCGCGGCACTGGGACTGGCCACGGCGCGCAAACGCGGTGCGTTCGAGCGCGTGGCCGGCGGAATGCGGGCGGAGCTTCTGCTCGGGCTTGTCGCGCGCCGCGCCGACCGGCTTGCCGCCCGGGCCGAGGCAATGGAGGCGCGCTTGCAGCGCCGGCTGGATGCCCGGCGGGCGACCTTCGATAAATGGGCGTCGCGCCTGACGCCGGCGCTGTCGCGCCTGATCGGAGATGCCGCGCGCCAAGGGACCGACGGCCGGGTGCGGCTGGAGCGTCTGGCGCAACGGCTGGAGGCCGCGCCGGGGATCCGCATCGACCGGCTGCGCGACCGGCTGGAGGCGGTGGACCGGACGCGGGTCAGCCTTGGCCATGCCGAGACGCTGGCCCGCGGCTTTGCCATCGTGCGCGCCGGCGGCCATATCGTCACCACCGCGGCGGTGGCGGGCGAGGCCGCAGTGCTGGAGATCGAATTCCGTGACGGCATGCTGTCCGCCGTGCCGCAGCCCCTTGCCCCCCGGCCGGCGGGAAAGAAGGGGCGGGGCGATCCCGGCGGCACCGGGCAGGGCAGCCTCTTCTGACGCGCGCTCCGTGTCCGCCCATGCCCCGATCCGTGGCCGGCCGCCGCGCATAAAAAATTGACGGCGGGGCGGAACCGCATGGCCGCGGCCGGTGTTTTCCCGCTGAAGAGCTGCAGGCTCTGGCACAATTTGGGAGAATGCCATGGAAGACCCCGTTACCGTCGGCTGGATCGCCGCCATCATCATCGGTGGCATTGCCGGCTGGATCGCGTCCAGCATGATGGACAGCAACAACGGCCTGATCGTCAACATCATCCTCGGCATCATCGGTGCCGTTGTGGCGAATTTCCTGTTCGGCCTGCTCGGCGTGTCTTTCGGCGGCTGGCTCGGCTATCTGGTGGCGGGCGTGCTGGGCGCGGTGATCCTGATCTTCGCGGCCCGCGCCATCCGACGCTGACGGGCGGCGGGCGCCCTGCGGGGCGCGCATGGCTCTGGCATCGAAAAGGGGGCTTCGGCCCCCTTTTCCTTTTCCGGCGGCTCCCCTATCCCTGAAGGGCAAGCGGCATGGGGGTACGTGGGCATGATCCCGGTCAGGGGCTATGAGGGGCGGAAGGTTGCGGTTCTGGGGCTGGGTCGGTCCGGCCTTGCCACGGCGCGGGCGCTGGCGGCCGGCGGCGCCCTGCCGCTGCTGTGGGACGACAGCCCCGAGGCGCGCGAAAGGGCCGAGGCCGAGGGCTTTGCCCTGACCGACCTTTCCCGGCAGGCCGCGCTGGATGGTGTGGCGGCCCTGATCACCTCGCCCGGCATTCCGCATCTCTATCCCCGGCCGCATCCCGTCATCGCCCGCGCGCTGGCGGCCGGCGTGCCGGTCGACAATGACATCGGCCTGTTCTTCCAGAGCTGGGGCGGGGCGGAGTGGGAGCGCTTCGAACAGCCGCCGCGCGTCGTCTGCGTCACCGGCTCGAACGGCAAATCCACCACGACCGCGCTGATCCACCATATCCTTGCGGTCGCCGGCCGGCCAACCCAGATGGCCGGCAACATCGGCACCGGCGTGCTGGCCATCGACGCCGCGCAGGACGGCGAGGTGGTCGTGCTGGAACTGTCCAGCTACCAGACCGATCTTGCCCGCTCGCTGACGCCGGATGTCGCCGTCTTCACGAACCTGTCGCCGGATCATCTGGACCGGCACAACGGCCTCGGCGGCTATTTTGCCGCCAAGCGCCGGCTTTTCGCCGAAGGCGGGCCGGACCGCTGCGTCGTGGGCGTGGATGAGGTCGAGGGCCAGTTCATGGCGAACCAGCTGGCACAGGGGCCCGAGGACGACCGGGTGATAAGGATCTCGTCGAGTACGAAGCTGGAGACTTTCGGCTGGGCGGTCTTTGCCCGCAAGGGATTTCTTGCCGAATGGCGGAAGGGGCGGCAGATCGCCGCGATCGACCTGCGTGGCGTCGCCGGCCTGCCGGGGGCCCACAACCACCAGAACGCCTGTGCCGCCTATGCGGCCACCCGCGCGCTGGGGGTGGCGCCAAAGCTGGTCGAACAGGCGTTCCATTCCTTCGCGGGCCTGCCCCACCGCAGCCAGCTGATCGGCGAGCGGGACGGCGTGCGCTTTGTGAACGACAGCAAGGCCACCAATGTCGACAGCGCGGCCAGGGCGTTGCAGGCTTTTCCGCGCATCCGCTGGATCGCCGGCGGCCTTGGCAAGGACGGCGGCATCGCCGCGCTGAAGCCCTTTCTGCCCGCCGTGGTCAAGGCCTATCTGATCGGCCATTCCGCCCGCGACTTTGCGTTGCAGATCGGCCAGACTCCGCATGAGATCTGCGAGACGATGGATCGCGCGGTCGCCCGCGCCGCGGAAGAGGCGCAGCCGGGCGAGGTGGTTCTGCTGGCGCCGGCGGCGGCGAGTTTCGACCAGTATCCGAATTTCGAAAAGCGGGGCGAGGATTTCATCGCCCGCGTCCGCGCATTTCTGGGCTGAACCGCCGCCACATCGCCGGCTGCCGCGCCGAAAGCGGCGAGGGTCGTCGATGGCGGGGCGGGGACCGCTGGTGCCCTTCGGGCGCGGCGCGACCTGCCGGGTTGTGACCTTCCCCAATGACCGGGCCGGGAGCGACTGTCCGTGACGCGCCTGTTTGCCGACAGCCTCGACGCTGCCGCCCCCCGGGGCGGCTGCTGCAAGGGAGATGCGAGCCAGCCGCCAGCCGCATTCCCGAAGCGGGCCGCAATCCGGCCATGCGGCACCGCGCACTGCGCGGCCGGTCGCGCCACCGGCCCCGCTGCGGCGTTCCGCCCCTGTTCCGGCTAGCCAGTCGCGGCGTTTGCCGCTAGAGTCCGCCTTCAGGGACCCGGGGACACATCCGGGCCAGAGGCAGAGCGAAGGCGGTTTCCCCATGACTGAGATGGTCTATGGTTCTTCCCCCGTTGCGGTGCGCGATCCGGTGCTGCCGCGCTGGTGGCGCACGATCGATCGCTGGTCGATGACATCGGTTTTCGTGCTGTTCGGTATCGGCCTTCTCCTCGGCCTTGCCGCCTCGGTGCCGCTGGCCAACCGCAACAACCTCGATCCCTATTTCTATGTGCAGAAACAGGCGATCTTCGGCACGATGGCGATGGTCGCGATGATCTTCATCTCGATGACCTCGCCCGTCGCCGTGCGCCGCCTGGGCATCCTCGGCTTTGCCGCAGCGCTGGTGCTGGTGATGATCCTGCCTCTGGTCGGCGCCGACCGTGGAAAGGGCGCGGTGCGCTGGCTGTCGGTCGCCGGTTTCTCGCTGCAACCCTCCGAGTTCCTGAAACCCGGTTTCGTGATCGTCACCGCCTGGCTGATGGCGGCCGCGCAGGATCTGAAGGGTCCGCCCGGCCGGCTGATCTCTTTCGTGATCCTGATCGTCGTCGTGGGTTTTCTGGCCATGCAGCCCGACTTCGGCCAGTCGGCGCTGATCATCTTTGCCTGGGCGGTGGTTTATTTCGTCGCCGGCGCCCCCATGGTGCTGATCGCCACGGTCATGGGCGTCGTCGGCGCGGGGGCGATCTTCGCCTATCAGAGCTCGGATCACTTCGCCCGCCGGATCGACGGGTTCCTTTCGCCCGAGGTCGACCCGCGCACCCAGCTTGGCTATGCCGCGAACGCCATCCAGGAGGGCGGGTTCTTCGGCGTGGGCGTGGGCGAGGGACAGGTGAAATGGTCGCTGCCCGATGCCCATACCGATTTCATCATCGCCGTCGCGGCCGAGGAATACGGCCTGATCCTGGTCCTGCTGATCCTGGCGCTGTTCGGCGTCATCGTGGTCCGGTCGCTGATCCGGCTCATGGCGGAACGCGACCCCTTCACTCGGCTTGCCGGGTCGGGGCTGGCCTGCATCTTCGGCGTGCAGGCAATGATCAACATGGGCGTCGCGGTGCGGCTGCTGCCGGCCAAGGGCATGACGCTGCCCTTCGTTTCCTACGGCGGCTCCTCGGTCATCGCAGCGGGGATCACGGTCGGCATGATGCTGGCGCTGACACGCTCGCGTCCGCGCGACCGGATGGCGGAACTGTTCGGGCGGCGGCGCTGATGGCGGAAAAACTGCTCCTGATTGCGGCGGGGGGAACGGGCGGGCACATGTTCCCCGCGCAGGCCCTGGCCGAGACCATGCTGGCCCGGGGCTGGCGGGTCAGGCTTTCGACCGACGAGCGCGGCGCCCGCTATGCCGGCGGCTTCCCCGAGGCCGTGGCCATCGAGCGCGTCGCCTCGGCCACCTTCGCGCGGGGCGGCGCGGCGGCAAGGATCATGGTGCCGCTTCGCATCGCCGGCGGCATCCTGAAAGCGATCCGCGGCCAGTTGACCGACCGCCCTGCGGTGGTGGTGGGGTTCGGCGGTTACCCGTCGATCCCGGCGCTGTCGGCGGCCTGGGTGCTGCGGCGGCCGCGGATGATCCATGAACAGAACGGCGTTCTCGGCCGGGTGAACCAGGCCTTCGCGCCGCGCGTCGACCGTGTTGCCTGCGGCACCTGGCCCACCCTCTTGCCCGCCGGCGTGACCGGAGAGCCGACCGGCAATCCCGTCCGTCAGGCGGTGCGCGACCGTGCCGGCGCGCCCTATATTCCGCCGGGCGACTATCCGATGTCGGTGGTGGTGATCGGCGGCAGCCAGGGCGCGCGCATCCTGTCCGATGTGGTGCCGGCGGCCATGGCGCTGCTGCCCGAGGGGTTGCGCGCCAACCTGCGGGTGGCCCATCAGGCGCGCGACGAAGATGCCATCCGCGCCGCCGAAACCTATGAGGTCGCCGGCATCCGCGTCGAGATCGCGGCTTTCTTTGCCGATATTCCGCGGCGCCTGTCCGAGGCGCAGCTGGTGATCAGCCGCTCGGGCGCGTCATCGGTGGCCGATATCAGCGTGATTGGCCGGCCGTCGATCCTGATCCCCTATGCGGCGGCGACGGGCGATCACCAGACCGCCAATGCGCGGGGCCTGGCCGAGGCGGGGGCGGCGGTCGTCATTCCCGAAAAGCGACTTGACCCCGCCACGCTGGCAGAGCACATCGGCGCGATCCTCGGGCAGCCCGCTGCGGCGGAGCGCATGGCCGCCAATGCGCTGACGCTGGGGCGCCCCGATGCGGCCGAACGGCTGGCCGCCCTCGTTGAAGCATTGGCAGGAGAACGCCCATGAATGCCGCCGCGACCAAGCTGCCCCTCGAATTGGGGCCGATCCATTTTGTCGGCATCGGCGGCATTGGCATGTCGGGCATCGCCGAAGTGCTGATGACGCTGGGCTATCGCGTGCAGGGATCGGATGCCAAGGCCTCGAAGATCACCGACCGGCTGGTGAAGCTGGGCGCGACCTTCCACGAGGGGCAGAAGGCCGAGAACCTGGGCGAAGCCGCGGTCGTGGTGATTTCCTCGGCGATCAAGAGGGGCAATCCCGAACTGGAAGAGGCGCGGCGGCGGAACCTGCCGGTGGTACGCCGGGCCGAGATGCTGGCCGAACTGATGCGCCTGCGCTCGAACATCGCCATCGCCGGCACCCATGGCAAGACCACGACGACGACGATGGTCGCCACGCTGCTGGACAAGGGCGGCTTCGATCCCACCGTGATCAACGGCGGGGTGATCCACGCCTACGGATCCAACGCCCGCGCCGGCGCCGGCGAATGGATGGTGGTCGAGGCCGATGAAAGCGACGGCAGCTTCAACCGCCTGCCCGCGACCATCGCCATCGTGACGAACATCGACCCGGAGCATATGGAGCACTGGGGCACGATCGAAA
Organism: Rhodobacter sp.; assembly: GCA_039808125.1. Classification (GTDB taxonomy): domain Bacteria; phylum Pseudomonadota; class Alphaproteobacteria; order Rhodobacterales; family Rhodobacteraceae; genus Pseudogemmobacter. Next base: position 10,382 of record JBDHSO010000079.1, read on the forward strand.
ATCTGCGCAAGGGCTTTCTCGATTTCGTGTCGAACATCCCGTTCTACGGCCTTGCCGTCTGCTGCACCGATCATCCCGAGGTGCAGGCGCTGGTCGGCCGGGTCACGGACCGCCGGGTCGTGACCTTCGGTTTCAACGCGCAGGCCGATGTGCGCGCGGTGAACCTGAGGTTCGAAAATGGCATGAGCTGCTTTGACGTCCTGCTGCAGAACGAGGGCGAAGGTTCGATCATTGCAGGGTGTACCTTGCCGATGCCGGGCAACCACAATGTATCGAACGCGCTGGCGGCGGTGGCGGTGGCCCGTCACCTGGGCATGAAGCGCGCCGAAATCCGCGAGGCGCTGGCCGGCTTTGCTGGGGTGAACCGCCGCTTCACCCGTGTGGCCGAGGTAAACGGGGTCCAGATCATCGACGATTACGGCCACCATCCAGTCGAGATCGCCGCCGTCCTGAAGGCGGCGCGCCAGGCCGTCTCGGCCCGCTCCGGCGCGCGGGTGATCGCCGTTCACCAGCCGCACCGCTATACCCGGCTGTCGAACCTGTTCGACGATTTCTGCACCTGCTTCAACGAGGCCGATGTCGTCGCCATCGCCGATGTCTATGCGGCGGGCGAGGATCCGATCCCGGGCGCCAGCCGCGACGATCTGGTTGCCGGGCTGATCGCGCATGGCCACCGCCACGCCCGCGCGGTGATCGACGAGGCCGATCTGGCGCGGCTGTTTCGCGAACAGGCGCGGCCGGGCGACATCTTCGTCTGCCTCGGCGCGGGGACGATTTCCGCCTGGGCCAATGCGCTGCCGGCAAAGCTGACGGCCGTCGCCGCATGAGGGCCAGGATCTTCCGCAGACCCCGTCCCGCCTCCGAAAACCGCGCGGCGCGCCGCGCGGGATGGGCGCGATGACCGGGCCGCTTGCGCTGGGCGTGCTCTGGCTGGTCACGGCGAATCTGATCGGCATCGCGCGGCTGCCGGAAACCCGCCGCCGCGCCGCACTGGCGCTGATCGCGCCGGGAATCCCGCTTCTGGGCTGGATCACCCAGGCCGCGGGCCCGCTCTGGGGGCTGGCCTTCCTGATCGTCGGCGCGGGCGCGCTGCGCTGGCCGCTAGCCCGTCCCCGGGTCGAGCCGGCCGAATAGGCCCCGGGGTGCCCCTGCCGCCGGCCGGACCGCCCTTGCGCCCGGCCCGCGCCTTCGGCAAAACACCGCCATGATCGATCTTCCCACCCCCCGCGGCACCCTGACGCCCGAGCGCGCTTTGTCCGACCTTACCTGGTTGCGGGTCGGCGGGCCGGCGGAATGGCTGTTCCAGCCGGCGGACGAGGCCGATCTGGCGGCGTTCCTGGCAGCGCTGCCGGCGGCGGTGCCGGTATTCCCGATGGGGGTCGGATCGAACCTCATCGTGCGGGACGGCGGCCTGCGCGGCGTGGTGGTCCGGCTGGGTCGCGGCTTCAACGGCATCGCGGTCGAGGGCGACCGGGTCGTGGCCGGGGCGGCCGCGCTTGACGCGCATGTCGCGCGGCGCGCGGGCGAGGCGGGGGTGGATCTCGCCTTTCTGCGCACCATTCCGGGTGCCATCGGGGGGGCGGTGCGGATGAATGCCGGCTGCTATGGGCAATATGTTGCCGATGTGCTGGAGGAGATCCGCATCGTCACCCGGCAGGGCCGGATCGAGACGCTGCCGGCCGCGGCGCTGGACCTGCGCTACCGGCAATCGACGATCCCCGAGGGCGCGGTGATCGTCGAGGCGACATTTCGCGCGCCGTCGGGCGATCCGGCGGCATTGGCGGCGCGGATGGCGGAACAGATCGCGAAACGCGATGCCAGCCAGCCGGTGAAGGAGCGCACGGCCGGTTCGACCTTTCGCAATCCGGCAGGTTTTTCCTCGACAGGTCAGGCGAACGACAGCCACGAGATGAAGGCCTGGACCCTGATCGACCGGGCGGGAATGCGCGGCGCGCGGGTGGGCGGTGCGCAGATGTCGCCGCTGCATGCCAATTTCATGATCAACACCGGCCGGGCCACCGCGGCCGATCTGGAACGCCTGGGCGAAGAAGTCCGAAAAAAGGTGTTCCAATCCAGCGGGATCACGTTAGAATGGGAAATCATGCGGGTCGGCGAAGCACCCGCAGACGACCAAGGGGCGTGAAAAAGCCCCGGCAGAACAACAAGAAAAGGGGCTGAAACCGGCCCCGTGAGGCGGAATATGGCGGGCGGATCGGGCAGATTTCCCCGCGTGGCGGTCTTGATGGGCGGCACCTCGGCCGAACGGGAGGTGTCCCTCGTCTCGGGGCGCGAATGCGCCCTTGCGCTGCGTGCGACGGGTTATACGGAGGTGGTCGTGATCGACGCCGCCGCCGACCTGCCCATGCGCCTGCGCGACACGGCCCCCGACGTGGTTTTCAACGCGCTGCATGGCCGCTGGGGCGAGGATGGCTGCGTCCAGGGCCTGCTGGAATGGATGCGGATTCCCTATACCCATTCCGGCGTGCTGGCCTCTGCGCTGGCGATGGACAAGGGCCGCACCAAGGAGATCTACCGGGCCGAGGGCCTGCCGGTCGCCGACAGCGTGATCGCGCCGCGCGAGGCGGTGGAGGCGGGCCATGTGCTGCCGCCGCCCTATGTGGTGAAACCGTTCAACGAAGGTTCGTCGGTGGGCGTCTATATCGTCCAGGCCGGCTCGAATGCGCCCCGGCTGGCCGAAACCATGCCGCGGCAGGTGATGGTCGAGGCCTATGCCCCGGGACGCGAGCTTTCCGTTTCGGTCATGGGAGAGACCGCGCTGGCGGTGACGGATATCCTCACCGACGGCTGGTATGATTACGATGCGAAATACAAGCCGGGGGGCAGCCGGCATCAACTGCCCGCGAACATGCCACAGGAGGTGACGGCGGCCTGTCTGGACTATGCGCTGCGCGCTCATCGGGCGCTGGGTTGCCGGGGCCTCAGCCGCACCGACATGCGCTGGGACGACACCCGCGGCGTCGAGGGGCTGATCCTGCTGGAAACCAACACCCAGCCGGGGATGACGCCGACCTCGCTGGCGCCCGAGCAGGCGGCCCATCGGGGCTGTTCCTTCCCCGCCCTGTGCGACTGGCTGGTGCGAGACGCCTCATGCGACCGCTGAGCGCCCCCCCCCGTCCGCCCCTGGCCGCCCCGCGCCGCCCGCAGGCCGAGGCGGCGCCCCGGAGCGACCTGCGCCGCGATCCCGCGCCCACGATCTGGGCCTATCGCATGCAGCGGGTGATGCTGACGCCCTATCTGCGCGCCTTCCTGCGGCTGGGCCTGCCCAGCCTTGCGGTTCTCGCCGCGGCGGCGGTCTATCTGTCCGACCAGACGCGCCGCGACAATGTTGCGGCCGTCTTCACCGACCTGCGCGAGAAGTTCGAGCAGCGGCCCGAGTTCATGGTGACGCTCGCCTCTGTCGAGGGCTGCTCCATCGAACTGGCCGAAGCGGTGCGCGACAGGCTGGCGCTACGCCTGCCGCAATCGAGCTTCGATCTCGACCTTGAAGCCGCACGGCTGCGGATCGAAGATCTCGATGCGGTGAAAACGGCGGATCTGCGTGTGCGTTCGGGCGGCATTCTCGAGGTGATCGTGACAGAGCGCGAGCCGGTGGCGATCTGGCGCACCGACGACGGGCTGACGCTGGTCGACGACACCGGGCACCGGGTGGCCAGCCTTCTGGCGCGCAGCGACCGGCCCGATCTGCCCCTGATCGCGGGTCTGGGCGCCGATGCCGCAACGCCCGAGGCGCTGGAGGTCCTGGCGGCCGCCGGTCCGCTGATCCCGCGGCTGCGCGGGCTGGTCCGGGTCGGCGATCGGCGCTGGGATCTCGTGCTCGACCGCGGCCAGACCATCCTGCTGCCCGATGCCGACCCAGTGCGCGCGCTGGAACGGCTGATCGCGCTGGATCAGGCGGAAGACATCCTCAATCGCGACCTGACGGCCGTCGACCTGCGCGTCAGTCAGCGGCCCACGCTTCGACTGTCCGCCGATGCCTTGAACGAGCTGCGCCGTGCGCAGGGATTGCCAGTGCTGGAGACCAACCTGTGACCGACCTCTACCAGACCCAACGCGCCATGAGGAACATGCGCCGGGCTGCGATGCAGCGGGGCGTGATCGCAATTCTGGATGTGGGCACATCGAAGATCGCCTGCCTGATCCTGCGCTTCGACGGCGAGGCGCGATTGCGCGAGACCGATGGCGTCGGCCCGATGGCCGGCCAAAGCCAGTTCCGCATCATCGGCGCGGCGACGACGCGCAGCCGCGGCGTCCGCTTCGGCGAAATCACCGTGATGAACGAGACCGAGCGCGCGATCCGCACCGCGGTACAGGCCGCGCAGAAGATGGCCAATGTGCGCGTTGATCACGTCATCGCCTGCTTCTCGGGGGCCGAACCGCGCAGCGACGGGCTGGCCGGCGAAATCGACCTGGCCGACAGCGTGGTGACGGAACAGGACATCGCCCGCGTCCTTGCCGCCTGCGAGGTGCCCGACATCGGGCCGGGCCGCGAGATGCTGCATGCCCAGCCGGTGAACTTCGCGCTCGACCATCGGTCCGGCCTGGGCGACCCGCGCGGCCAGATCGGCAACCGGCTGGCCTGTGACATGCATCTGCTGTCGGTCGACGGCGGCGCGATCCAGAACCTGCTTTACTGCATCCGGCGCTGCGATCTGGAACTGGCAGGCATCGCCTCCTCCTCCTATGTCTCCGCGATCTCCAGCCTGGTCGAGGACGAGCAGGAACTCGGTGCGGCCTGCATCGACCTGGGTGGCGGCGCGACCGGCGTGTCGATCTTCATGAAAAAGCACATGATCTTTGCCGACAGCGTGCGGATGGGCGGCGATCATGTGACATCGGACATCTCCAAGGGGCTGCAGATCTCGGTCGGCACGGCCGAGCGGATCAAGACCCGCCATGGCGGGTTATTCGCCACCGGCATGGATGACCGCGAGATGATCGAGATCGGCGGCGACAGCGGCGACTGGGAAAAGGACCGCCGCCGGATCAGCCGCACCGAACTGATCGGCATCATGCGCCCGCGCGTCGAGGAAATCCTTGAAGAGACGCGCAAGGTGCTGGAAGTGGCCGATTTCGATCATCTGCGCAGCCAGCAGATCGTCCTGACCGGCGGGGCGAGCCAGATGCCGGGCCTGGACGAACTGGCCGCCCGCATTCTTGGCAGCCGGGTGCGGCTGGGCCGGCCGCTGCGGGTGCAGGGCCTGCCGCAGGCCGCCACCGGACCGGCCTTCGCCTCGGCCGTGGGCCTCTGCCTTTTCGCCGCACATCCCCAGGATGAGTGGTGGGACTTTGAAATCCCGACCGAGCGCTATCCGGCCCGGTCGCTGCGCAGGGCCTTCAGATGGTTCAAGGACAACTGGTAAACGCAACCACTGGTTTCCTTCGCAAAATACCGCTTACGGGCGGCGAATCCGGTCCATATTTTGTGGATTCGGATCGTTTTTCTGATGACCTCTATCTGCGATGCAGCTAGAGTTGCGGGCAATACGGCAGATCCGGCCCGGGACAGGCCTGTCTGCCGGCAGAAGGCGGACGGCGGCATCATAAGAAACGGACAGGCGGAACCATGGCACTCAATCTGACGATGGCGAACCAGCGCGATGAGCTGAAGCCGCGCATCACGGTCTTTGGCGTGGGCGGTGCGGGCGGTAACGCCGTGAACAACATGATCGACAAGGCGCTTGAGGGGGTCGAGTTCGTTGTCGCGAACACCGATGCCCAGGCGCTGCAGCAGTCGAAGGCGTCCTCGCGCATCCAGATGGGCCTGAAAGTGACCGAAGGCTTGGGCGCGGGCGCCAAACCGTCGATCGGCGCGGCGGCGGCCGAGGAAACCATCGAGGAAATCGTCGATCATCTGGCCGGCGCACATATGTGCTTCATCACCGCCGGCATGGGCGGCGGTACCGGCACCGGGGCGGCGCCGATCATCGCCCAGGCCGCGCGCGAACTGGGGGTCCTGACCGTCGGTGTCGTGACCAAGCCCTTCCAGTTCGAGGGCAACAAGCGGATGAAGCAGGCCGAGGACGGGATCGAGGCGCTGCAAAAGGTGGTCGATACGCTGATCATCATTCCCAACCAGAACCTGTTCCGGCTGGCGAACGAGCGCACCACCTTCACCGAAGCCTTCGCCATGGCCGATGACGTTCTCTATCAGGGCGTCAAGGGCGTGACCGACCTGATGGTGCGCCCGGGCCTCATCAACCTCGACTTCGCCGATGTCCGCGCCGTGATGGACGAGATGGGCAAGGCGATGATGGGCACCGGCGAATCCGAAGGCGAAAGCCGCGCCATCCAGGCCGCCGAGAAGGCCATCGCCAACCCGCTCCTGGACGAGATCAGCCTGCACGGAGCCAAGGGCGTGCTGATCAACATCACCGGCGGCTACGACCTGACGCTGTTCGAACTGGACGAGGCGGCGAACATCATCCGCGAGAAGGTCGATCCCGAGGCCAATATCATCGTCGGCTCGACGCTCGACACCTCGATGGAAGGGCGCCTGCGCGTTTCGGTCGTGGCGACCGGCATCGACGTGAACCAGCAGACCAAGCCGGAGATTCCGCACCGCCGGCCGATGGCGGCCATCAATCCGCCGCTGTCGCTGACTCAGCCGGCCCCCGCGCCCGAGCCGCGGCGCGAGGCCCCGCGGCCCGCCGTTGCCGCAGCCGCGCCG
>JBDHSO010000080.1:0-17034 GCA_039808125.1 Rhodobacter sp.
GCGCGGGTGACGGCCTGGCGATAGGGTTCGGGGTCGGGTTTGCGGGTCGGCAGCGTGTCGGCGCCGATCAGCGCGGCGAAGAGGTCGCGCACGCCCAGCACCTGCAGCAGCCGTTCTGCCAGCGCCTCGGGCTTGTTGGTGCAGATCGCGACGGCATGGCCGGTGCCGCGCAGCGCCTCGATGGCCGCGACGGCCCCGGGATAGAGCCGCGTATGGACGGCGATCGCATCGTCATAGGCCGACAGCAGCCGCGGATACCAAAGGTCGACCTCGGTCTCGTCGACGGGGCGGCCGAGCCGCGCGAAACCCTCCCGCAGCATCGCCCGGCCGCCGTTCAGCGCCGTCAACTCGTCGCCCGGACCGAGGACCCTGCCCGCGCCCATGGCGACAAAACAGGCGTTGGCGGCGGCGAGAAGATCGCCGGAGGTATCGGCCAGCGTGCCGTCGAGGTCGAAAACCACGCAAGATCCGTCCTGCAACATGCCGCAATCCTCTGTGACGCCCGAGCCCCTTGGCGGCCCCTTCCCCCCCGCGTAGAACGGCAGGCAAGCAAAGGAAAGGGGCAGCATGCAGGTCTCGGCGATCATCCTGGCCGCGGGTCAGGGGACAAGGATGAATTCGGACCTTCCCAAGGTCCTGCACAGGGTGGCGGCCGCGCCGCTGCTGCACCATGCGATGGCGGCCGCGGCCAGCCTGTCTCCGGAGCGCATGGTCGTGGTCGCGGGCCATGGCGCCGAGGCGGTGACGGCGGCGGCGCGCGCCTTCGACGGCACGGCCGAGGTCGTGATCCAGGACGAACAGAAGGGCACCGGCCATGCCGTCGACATGGCGCGCCCGCTTCTGGCGGGGACGCCGGGCGAAGCCATCGTGCTTTATGGCGACACCCCCTTCATCCGCCCCGAGACCTTGCAGGCGATGCTGGAGGCCCGTGCGCGCCATGCGGTGGTGGTCCTGGGCTTTCATGCCCGCGATCCCGGCCGCTATGGCCGCCTGCTGACGGCAGGGGACGACCTTCTCGCGATCCGCGAGTTCAAGGATGCGACCGAGGCGGAGCGCGCGATCACCCTGTGCAATTCGGGGGTGATCTGTGCGGCCACCGCGACGCTGTTCGATCTGGTTGCGCAGATTGGCAACTGGAATGCGAGCGAGGAATATTACCTGACCGATGTGGTCGAGATCGCCCGCGCCCGCGGCCTGTCGGCGGGGGTGGTGATCTGCCCCGAGGCCGAGACGCTGGGCGTCAACACCCGCCAGCAGCTTGCCGGGGCCGAGGCCGCCTTCCAGGCCCGGGCGCGTGCCGAGGCCTTGGAGAACGGCGTCACCCTGACCGCGCCGGAGACAGTGTTCCTCGCGCTGGACACCGTGATCGGCCGCGATGCGATCATCGGCCCGAACGTGCTGTTCGGCCCGGGTGTCACCATCGAATCCGGGGCGGAAATCAAGGGGTTCTGCCATCTCGAGGGTTGCCATGTCTCACGCGGGGCGGATGTCGGGCCCTTTGCCCGGCTGCGGCCCGGCGCCGAACTGGCCGAGGACGTGCATGTCGGCAATTTCGTCGAAATCAAGAACGCGATCCTCGACGAGGGCGTGAAGGTCGGTCATCTGACCTATCTCGGCGATGCCCATGTCGGCGAGTTCACCAATATCGGCGCGGGAACCGTGACCTGCAACTACGACGGCGTGATGAAACACCGGACCGAGATCGGCAAGCGCGCCTTCATCGGCTCGGCCACCATGCTGGTGGCGCCGGTCCGGGTGGGCGACGCGGCGCTGACCGGCTCGGGCTCGGTCATCACCGAAGACGTGCCGGACGGCGCACTGGCGCTGACCCGGGCCGATCAGGTGGTGAAGCCGGGCCTCGCGATCCGTATGTTCGAGAAACTGCGTGCGGCCAGGGCCGCCGGGACGAAAGGCTGACTCCATGTGCGGTATCGTCGGGGTGCTGGGAAATCACGAGGTGGCGCCGTTGCTGGTCGAGGCGCTGAAACGGCTGGAATATCGCGGCTATGACAGCGCGGGCATCGCCACGGTGAATCACGGCCGGCTGGACCGCCGCCGAGCGGTGGGCAAGCTGGTGAACCTGTCGGACCTGCTGGTCCATGAGCCGCTGGCGGGGAAATCCGGCATCGGCCACACCCGCTGGGCCACTCATGGCACGGCCACGGTGCGGAACGCGCATCCGCACCGCGCGGGCGGCGTAGCGGTGGTTCACAACGGAATCATCGAAAATTTCAAGGAGTTGCGCGCCGAACTTGACGCATCGGGTTATCCGGCCGAATCCGAGACCGACAGCGAAACCGTGGCGCTGTTGCTGCGGCAGGCACTGGACGACGGTGCGACCCCGGTCGAGGCGGTGCGCCGGACGCTGGCGCGGCTGCACGGTGCCTTTGCGCTGTGTTTCCTGTTCGACGGCGAAGACGATCTGCTCATCTGCGCGCGCAAGGGGTCTCCGCTTGCCATCGGCTGGGGCGAGGGCGAGATGTTCGTCGGCTCCGACGCCATCGCGCTGGCGCCGATGACCGACCGCATCACCTATCTGGAGGAAGGCGACTGGGCGGTGATCACCCGCGGCGGCGCCGAAATCTTCGACACCCGGGGGCGCCTCGTCAACCGGCCGGAAACCCGCATCCAGCTTGACAGCACCCGGATCGAGAAGGCCGGCTACAAGCATTTCATGGCCAAGGAGATCGCCGAGCAGCCGGTCGTGATGGCAGATGCGCTGAAACATTACGCAGGGAACGGGCTGAACCTTCCGGAAGGTCTGGATTTCAACGGGATAGACCGCGTTCTTCTGGTGGCTTGCGGCACCGCCTCCTATGCCTGCCATGTGGCGAAATACTGGTTCGAGCAGATCGCCGGTATAGCCGCCGAGATCGATGTCGCCTCGGAATTCCGCTATCGTGACCCGGTGCTCTCGCCCGCGACGATGGCGATCTTCGTCAGCCAGTCGGGCGAGACGGCCGATACGCTGGCCGCGCTGCGCCATGCGCGCGGCAAGGTGGCGCGGATCGTCTCGGTGGTGAATGTGTCCACCTCCTCCATCGCCCGGGAAAGCGACCTGGCGCTGCCGATCCTGGCCGGGATCGAGGTCGGCGTCGCCTCGACCAAGGCCTTCACCTGCCAGTTGACGGTGCTGGCGCTGATGGCGCTGAAGGCCGCAGCCGACCGGGGCCGGATCGACGCGGAAACGCTCGGCGCGCGGCTGGCGGCGCTGCGGACGCTGCCGGGGCTGATGAACGCGGCGCTGGCGCTGTCGGAGTCGGTGGCGAAGATCGCCGAGGCGCTGGCCAAGACTGACGATGTTTTGTTCCTGGGCCGCGGGCCAATGTTCCCCCTGGCCCTTGAGGGAGCGCTTAAACTTAAGGAAATCAGCTATATACACGCCGAAGGTTACGCATCAGGCGAATTGAAGCATGGCCCCATCGCGCTGGTCGACGCCAGCGTTCCAGTGATCGTTCTGGCGCCGAAGGATGCGCTGTTCGACAAGACCGTCTCGAACATGCAGGAGGTGATGGCGCGGCACGGCAGGGTCGTGCTGCTTTCGGATGCCGAAGGCGTGGCGGAGGCCGGTGCCGGCTGCTGGAAGACCGTCGCCCTGCCGCAGATCGACCCGCTCTGGGCGCCGATCCTCTATGCGGTTCCGGCCCAGCTTCTGGCCTATCACACCGCCATCGCCAAGGGGACGGATGTGGACCAGCCGCGCAACCTGGCCAAGTCGGTGACGGTGGAATGACGGGCGGGCGGGCAGACCATCTGCGGGGCGGGCCGATGGCCGGCACATCCGGTCGCGGTGCGGAGGCTGGCGCATGACCCCAGACGCCGCGCTGGCCATGCTGGAGGCCGAGGAAAACCCCGCCCGCGCCCTGACCGAGACCGCCTATCACCGGACTGCGCGCCGCGTTCTGGGCGTGCCGGTGCCGCGGATCACCGAGCTCACGAAGGTCTGGCGCGAGGGGATGACGGTCGACGACCGCGTGGCGCTGGCGGATGCGCTGTGGCGGATGGATATCCACGAGACCCGGATCGCCGCCGCAAAGCTGCTGGTGCAGGCCCGGATCCAGCCCGACGATGCGGTCTGGCGGCTGATCGCGGCCTGGGTGCCGCAGTTCGATGGCTGGGCCATTGCCGATCATGCGGCGGATGCCGGCGCGCGGCGGCTGGTCGCCGACCCGACCCGGCTGGACGAGGTGGAGGGCTGGACGGCTTCTCCCCATCTCTGGACCCGCCGCGCGGCGCTGGTGATGACCCTGCCCTGGGCCAAGCTCAATCATCTCTCCGCCGCGGACGAGGCCCGGCGCGAGCGCATTCTCGGTTGGGCGGCCGGCTATGTGACGGACCGCGACTGGTTCATCCAGAAGGCCGTTGCCTGGTGGCTGCGCGACTTGTCGAAACACGACGCAGGCCGCACCCGGCAGTTTCTGGCCGACCATGGGCCGGGGATGAAGGCCTTCGCCCGCAAGGAAGCGGCGAGGCACCTCGGCGCCGACGGCTGAGCATGGCCCCCTCCGGCACGGCCCCGCGCGTCAGTCGGATTGCGACGACAGCCAGGCCATCAGCCGGGGCCGGGCGCTTTCATCGCCGGCGGCGCGGGCCGCGTCGATCACCGCCCGCACCTGCGCAAGCTCGACCCGGCGCAGCAGCGCCTTGACCGGCCCGATCGAGGCCGGCCGCATCGACAGCTGCCGGAACCCAAGGGCGGCGAAGGCCAGCGCCTCGATCGGCCGGCCGGCATCCTCGCCGCAGAAGGACAGCGGCGTCGCGGTGGCGGCGCAGCGTTTCACCACGCCTTCGAGGAAATCGAGAAACGACACGCTGAGCGTGTCGTAGCGGCGGCGGACCCGTTCGTTCTCGCGGTCGGCGGCAAAGAAGAACTGCTTCAGGTCGTTGCCGCCGATCGAGATGAAATCGGCCAGTTCAAAGAAGGATTGCGGCGCGAAGGCGAGGCTCGGCGTCTCGCACATCGCGCCGATCTCCAGTCGCTCGGGCACCGCATGGCCCAGGGATTTCTCGCGATGGATCTCGCGCAGCAGATGCGACCGGGCCGCGAGAAATTCGCTTTGCTGGGCGATGAAGGGGAACATCACCGTCAGGGGCCGCCCCGCCGCGGCCCGGATCAGCGCCTGCAACTGCATCCGCAGCACCCCGGGCTTGTCGAGGCCGACGCGGATCGCGCGCCAGCCCATCGCCGGGTTCGGCTCGTCATTGGGCTTCATATAGGGCAGCACCTTGTCCGAACCGATGTCGAGGGTGCGGAAGGTCACGCGCTTGCCCCCCGCCGCATCCATGACCCGGGCGTAAAGAGCGGCCAGTTCGGCGCGTTTCGGCATCTGGCTGCGGATCAGGAACTGCAGTTCGGTGCGGAACAGCCCCACCCCCTCGGCGCCCGAACCCCGCAGACTGGGCAGATCGGCCATCAGCCCCGCATTCATGTTGAGCGAGATGGTGACGCCATCGGTCGTTGTGGCTGGCAGTTCGCGCAGCGAGGCATAGCGCTTCTGCGCCTCGGCCTGCATCGCGATCTTGTCGCGGAAGGCGCGCACCACGGTTTCCTCGGGGCGCAGATGCGCCACGCCCTGATCGCCGTCGACCAGGATCGGATCGCCGTTCAGCGCCTCGGAGGTGATGTTGCTGGCATGGATGACCAGCGGGATGGCCAGCGCGCGGGCCACGATGGCGGCATGGCTGCCGACCGAGCCTTCCTCCAGCACCACGCCGCGAAGCTTGCGCCCGTAGTCGAGCAGTTCCGCCGGCCCGATGTTGCGGGCGACAAGGACGGGGTGCTCTGGCATCTCGGCGCCGGTGTCGCGCCCCTGCCCCGTCAGGATGCGCAAAAGCCGGTTCGACAGATCGTCGATGTCGTGCATCCGTTCGCGCAGATAGGGATCCTGCACCTGTTCCAGCCGGGCGCGGGCGGTGGATTGTTCCTTTTCCACCGCCGCCTCGGCCGAGAGGCCGCGCATGATGTCCTCTTCCATCCTGCGCAGCCAGCCACGCGACTGGGCGAACATCCGATAGGCGTCGAGGACCTGCTTCTGTTCCTTGTCCAGTTGTTCGGCCGCCAGCAGATCGTCGATCGAGATGCGCAGCCGGCCGACCGCCGCGCGGATGCGGTCGATTTCCGTCAGCGGATCGTCGGCCACCGGATTCGTGACCACGACCCTCGGCTCGTGCAGCCAGACGCGGCCCTCGGCCGCACCCTCCTGCCCCGTGCCGCCGCGGAACATCACCGGCTGGCGATGAAGCGCGCGCAGCGAATTGTCGTCGCCGCCAAAGGCGCCAAGCTCGGTCATTTCGGCCAGCACCATCGCCACGACCTCGACGGCATAGATGTCGTCATCCGAGAACTCGCGCGCCTCCTTCGACTGCACGACCAGGACGCCCAGTTTCTCGCCCACGCGCTGGATCGGCACGCCGAGAAACGAGGAGAACAGCTCTTCCCCGGTTTCCGGCATGTAGCGAAAGCCCTTTTCCGCCGGTGCATTGGCGGTGTTGACCGGCTGGCCCAGGCGCGCGACGCGGCCGACGAGGCCCTCGCCCAGCCGCATGCGGGTCTGGTGGACGGATTCCTTCTTCAACCCCTGGGTCGCGCAGAGTTCCAGCGTCTCGGCATCGCGGAAGAGATAGATCGAACAGACCTCTGTCCCCATCGAATCGGCGATGAGATGGGTGATGCGGTCCAGCCGGTCCTGCCCTGCGCCCGGCATGGCCAGCACGTCGCGCAGGCGGCGCAGGAGTTTGCGGCTGTCGCTTTCGCTGCGGTCGGGCATGAGGTCTGGCTTCCCGTCGTTCTCGCGCTCACGCTACTGTGGCTGCGGCCGGATGACCATAGCGGCCGCGGCCCCGCCCCGGAAGGCCCCGGCGATGGCCGGCCCGGCGATCGGGAATGCGGCATTTCCCCGGACCGGCGCCGCAGGAACGGACGGCCGGGGCAAGGAAGGCCGCCGCGATACTTCCGCCGGAAACCTGTTCGCAAATGGGGCGATTCAGCCTATGATTGCGATATTGCAGACTGATTCGAGATTTCATCTTGCCTGCCGCGAACCGGATCCGGTTTTCAGGATCCCGCTGAATTGACCGATATTGTTTCATCCTCAGATTTTGGAGATTTCCGATGTTTCAGGTTATTGATACCCCTTGGCGTGTTACCAGGCATCTTGCGGAATTGACGTCGGGCAGTGTCCGCACGGTTATTCGCTATTTCAATCACTCCAATTCGGCGAAACTTCCTGAAAAGCGGGTTTCGCCGGCCGAGGCGCAGGCGATTGCCGCGGCGGGCCTGTCGCTCTGCACCGTTTTCCAGCAGCGCGGCGGCAGCGGCGGCAATATTTCCGACCTCGACGCCGCCAGCGGCCATGCCGATGCGGCGCGCGCCCTGCAACTGGCCGCCGACATCGGCCAGCCCGAAGGGTCGGTGATCTATTTCGCCGTCGACCACGACTACAGCGACCCCGGGCATATCGCCACGATCCTCGATTATTTCGCGGCAATTCACCATGATTTCGCCGGGCGTTTCCGGGTGGGCGTCTACGGGTCGGGCCTCATCGGCGGAAAGGTTCAGGACGCAGGCCATGCCAGCCACATCTGGCTTGCCGCCGCGACCGGGTGGAGCGGGACCAGGGATCTGCTGAAAACCGACAGATGGGCCCTGCTGCAGAAATGGCCGCCGGTCGCCGCGCCGGTTCCCCATGACGGCAACATCGTCTCAGGCGCCTGGCCGGATTTCGGGCAGTTCGTTCCGGGTCAGGGCGGCGTGCTGGCCGATGTCCACGCGACGCCGGTGCTGATGGAGGTGATCGCCAGCGGCGGCCTGAACCTGCGGCGCGGCCCGGGCGAATCCTTTCCGGTCGAGCGCACCCTCCCCCTCGGCAGCCTTGTCCATGGGCTGCGCGCCACGGACAAATGGGTGCTCGTGGATGCCGATGGCGACGGCAGCGCCGACGGCCACATGCATGGCGGCTTTCTTGCCGCCGTGTCGGGCGGGTTTCCCGCGCCCGCCGTCACCGTCGCGGCGGAATCGCTGTCGCCCTATGATGTCGCCAGGGCCGAACTCGCGCTGGAGGTTGTGGAATTCCCCGGCGCCGCCAACAATCCCCGCATCGTGATGTATCACCAGTCGACCAACATGAACGCCGGCACGGCCGATTCCGTCGCCTGGTGTTCGTCCTTCGTCAATTATGCCGTCGAGGCGGCGGGAATGATCGGCACGAACAGCCAATGGGCGCTGACCTGGGCCGATTGGGGCGCCGTGGCCACAAGCCCGAAAGAGGGCGATATCGTCGTCTTCGAACGGGTCGGCGAAGGCGGCCATGTCGGCTTCCTCTGCCGCGATCTGGGCGAGCAGGTCGAAATCCTGGGCGGCAACCAGAGCAACCGCGTCCGGCGGCAGATCTATCCCAAGGACGGGATGCTGGGCGGGCAGCATTACCGGATGGTCTCGATCCGGCGGGGCTGAGGCAAGCTCCCGCCAACGCCGCATCGCGGCCCCCGGCCGTCTTGCCGCCGTGCGAGCCGCCGCCGCGCCGCGAAGCCCGGCCGATGCCGGCGGCTACCCGCCGGCATCGGCCGCCCCTGTCAGATCCGGTCCAGCTCGAACGTGTCGTGCAGCGCCTGCACGGCCAGTTCCATGTACTTGCGGTCGATCAGGACCGAGATCTTGATCTCGGAGGTGGCAATGACCTTGATGTTCACGTTCTCCGCCGCCAGCGCCGCGAACATGCGGGCGGCAACGCCCACCTGGCTGCGCATGCCGATGCCCACGACCGAGACCTTGGCGACTTCGGTATCCGTCACCAGCCCCTCGTAGCGGATGATGCCGGCACGTTGCGCATCCTCTATCGCCTTCTGGGCGCGGGAGACCTGGTTGATCGGCACCGAAAAGGTCATGTCGGTGAAGGCGGCGGTCTCGCCCGCGGCTTTCTCCGAGATGTTCTGCACGATCATGTCGACGTTCACGCCCGCCTCGGCCAGCGGCCCGAAGATGGCCGAGGCCACGCCGGGCCGGTCGGCCACGTTCAGCAGCGTCATCTTCGCCTCGTCGCGGCTGTAGGCGATGCCGGATACGACTCTCGATTCCACGATTTCCTCCTCGTCGCAGACCAGGGTTCCCGAATTCTCATCGGTGTCCTCGAACGAGGACAGGACGCGCAGCCGCACCTTGTAGCGCATCGCCAGTTCGACCGAGCGGGTTTGCAGCACCTTGGCGCCGAGGCTGGCGAGTTCCAGCATCTCTTCAAAGGCGATGCGGTCCAGCTTGCGGGCCTTGGGGCTGATGCGCGGGTCGGTGGTATAGACGCCATCGACATCGGTATAGATGTCGCAACGCTCGGCCCCGAAGGCGGCGGCGAAGGCGACGGCGGTGGTGTCGCTGCCGCCGCGGCCAAGCGTGGTGATGCGGCCCTCATGGCTGATGCCCTGAAAGCCCGCCACCACCGCGACCCTGAAGCCTTCGGCGAATTTCGCATCCAGATTGTCGCGCGGGATCGAGATGAAGCGGGCCGAGCCATGCGCCGAAGTGGTGTTGATCGGCACCTGCCAGCCCTGCCAGCTTCGCGCCGGCACGCCCATCTCCTGCAGGCGCAGCGCCATCAGCCCGGCCGTGACATTCTCGCCGCTGGCCACCACCGCATCATATTCGCGCGCGTCATAGAGTTTCGAGGTGCTTTCGACCCAGCCCACGAGTTCGTTGGTCTTGCCCGACATGGCCGAGACGATGACGATCACGTCATAGCCGCGCTCGACCTCCTTCTGCACCTTCTGCGCCGCATTCCCGATGCGTTCGAGGTTCGCGACGGAGGTCCCGCCGAATTTCATCACCAGAAGCGGCATGGACTTACTCCTCGGGCCCGCCGAAATCGCCGCTTCCTAGCCCCAGCCGCGCGTGGGTGCAAGGCCGGGTCAAACGGTGGCCTGCGGCAAAATTCGCAGCGCCCCCCGGGGGACCGCTTGCGGCGCCGCGCCAAAGCGCAATAGTCGCAGCCAGGATGACCGACGATCTTGCCACCTGCCTTGCCAGCCCCAGTGCCGCCGAGCGCGCGCTTCTCGCCCATGCCGCGGCGGGAACGCCCTGCCGGCTGGCGGCCACCCGCCCAGACCCCGAGGATCCCGCCGCTCCGCGGGTTCGCGCCGCGCTTCTGGCGCATCTGATCTGCGGCGGCTCGCCCGCGGCCCCCGTCGCGCCCGAGGGCGTGCGGCTGGTCGGCGCCGTGATCGACGGGCCGCTGGTCCTGTCTTTCCGCGAGGCGCAGGGCGAGACCGACCTGCGCGCCTGCGCCTTCACCCATGTCCTGGCCGCGCGGCGGGCGGGCCTTGTCCAGCTTGTGCTGAACGGCAGCCTCCTGCCCGGGCTGGTGGCCGAGGGCGCGACCATTGCCGGCTCTGCCTTCCTGACCGGCATCCGCGCCACTGGACGGCTTTCATTCGCCCATGCCGCGATCGGCGGCCAGGTTGCGCTCAACGCCGCCGAATTGCGCGGCCTGACGGCGCAGGGCGCGCGGATCGGCGCCAGCGCCTATCTGCGCGCGGCCGATGGCACCGCCTTTGTCTGCGACGGCGAGGCCAGCCTGTCGGGGGCCGAGATCGCCGGCCAGCTGGCCTGCGACGGTGCGCGGTTCCGCAATCCCGGCGGCATTGCCCTGACCTTGCAGGGTGCCCGCATCGCCGGCGATGTGCTCTTTCGCGATCAGGGCGCGCTCCCCTTTCACGCCGAGGGCGAGGTGCGGCTGTCCGGTGCCCGGATTGGCGGGCAGCTCGATTGCAGCTGTGCCGAATTCGACAATCCCGGCGGCCATGCGCTTTCGGCACAGCGGATGCAGGTCGGCGCCGAATTCTTCTGGCAGAACGTGGCCGTCCCCGCCGGTCGCCTGCACCTGCCCTCGGCCCAGGTCGGCGATCTGGTCGACGATCTGGCAAGCTGGCCGGGCGACGAGCGGACCTATCTCGACGGGTTCACCTATGACCGCATCACCCGCGGCGCGCCCACGGATGCCGCCACCCGGCTGGCCTGGCTGGCGCGCGTCGCCCGCAAGGACGGCCGCTTCCTGCCGCAGCCCTATGGCCAGTGCGCGCGCGTGCTGCATGCCATGGGCCATGAGGCCGAGGCCCGGCGCATCATGGAGGAGCAGGCGCGGCTGAAGGGCCAGGCGCGCCGCCGCGCGGCGCTGGCCGCCGCCGCGACCCCGCGCCAGCGGCTGGCGGCGCGGCTGCGAAACGGCTTCGACTATGGCTGGGACGCGGCGGCCCATGCCGTCATCGGCTATGGCTACGCGCCGTTCCGCTCGCTCTACTGGATCGCCGGGCTGATCCTGATCGCCGCCGCACTGGCCCAGGCAGCCTGGACCGAGGGCAGCATGGCGCCCGCCAACGACCTGGTGGCCGCCTCGGAAAGCTGGCAGTCCGTCCTGGCGCAGGACTGCCTGCCCCGGCCCTTTCCGGGCTGCGTGCAGAACCCCGCCGCCGTCTGGAACGCCGCCGATGGCACCGGCGTGGACTGGGAGACGTTCCAGCCCCTTGCCTGGGGGGCCGATCTGGTGGTGCCGGTGCCGGATTTCGGCCAGACCGCCACCTGGTCGCCATCTTCCGGCCGCGGCTTCTGGGGCTTCACGCTCTGGTGGGCGCGCTGGCCCCTGGTGCTGGCCGGCTGGGCGGTCACGGCGCTGGCCGCCGCGGCGGCGACCGGCATCATCCAGCGCGGCGTGCCGGAATAGGCCCATCCCCCCGGTCGCCCTCCGCGCGCCTTGGGTGGCGGCACGGCCCCCGACGGGGCGTGACCCGCCCTTCCCCCTTGCGCCGCGCCGGGATATCGTCGCGCACGCGAGACAGCACAACCGGGAGGCGATGCCATGCAGATCATGATCGGGATCATCGGCGGATCGGGGGTCTATCAGATTGAGGGGCTGGAGGGCGGGTCCTGGGTGAAGGTCAAGTCGCCCTGGGGCCGGCCCTCCGACGAGGTGCTGGTCGGCCGGCTGGGCGGGGTGCCGGTGGCCTTTCTGCCGCGGCACGGGCGGGGGCATGTCCACAGTCCGACCTCGGTGCCCTATCGCGCCAATATCGACGCGCTGAAACGGATCGGCTGCACCGACATCCTGGCGGTATCGGCCGTGGGATCCTTGCGCGAGGATCTGGCGCCCGGCGATTTCGTCCTGGTCGACCAGTTCATCGACCGCACCTTCGCCCGCGAGAAAAGCTTCTTCGGCGCGGGCTGCGTCGCCCATGTCGGCTTTGCCCATCCGATCTGCGGCCGCCTTGCCGCGCTGGTGGCGGGGGCCGCGCGCGACGCGGGCCTGCGGGTGCAGGAGGGGGCGACCTATCTCGCCATGGAGGGGCCGCAGTTCTCGACGCTGGCCGAAAGCCGGCTCTACCGGCAATGGGGCGCCGATGTGATCGGCATGACCGGCATGCCGGAGGCCAAGCTCGCCCGCGAGGCCGAGCTTTGCTATGCCTCGCTGGCCATGGTGACGGATTACGACTGCTGGCATCCCGATCACGACGCGGTGGATGTGACGGCGGTGATCGCCACGCTGACGGCGAATGCCGCGGCCGCGCGGGAGACGGTCGCGGGGCTGCCCCGCCGTCTCGGCCCCGCCCGCGGGGCCTGTCCGCAGGGCTGCGACCACGCGCTGAGCCATGCGCTGATGACGGCGCCGGACCGGCGCGATCCCGGCCTCCTCGCCAGGCTCGACGCGGTGGCGGGACGGGTGCTGTGACCGCGCGCGCCGCTGCGCGTCCGGCCGAACCGGCCCGGCCGCAATGGCCTCGCTTGTCGCGGTCTTCCGGCGGATGCTATCGAGGCGCGTCACCCTGTTCCGAGGCCGCCATGACCAAGACCGTCAAGGACTATATCCGCACCATCGTCGACTTTCCGCATGAGGGAATCCTCTTTCGCGACGTGACCACCCTTTTTGCCGATCCGCGCGGCTTTCGCATGTGCGTCGACCAGTTGCTCGCCCCCTATGCCGGGATGCGGATCGACAAGGTGGCGGGGCTGGAAGCGCGCGGCTTCATCCTGGGCGGGGCGGTCGCGCATCAGCTTTCGACCGGCTTCGTGCCGATCCGCAAGAAGGGCAAGCTGCCGGGGCAGACGATTTCGCAGGCCTATGTTCTGGAATATGGCGAGGCGGTGGTCGAGGTGCATGACGATGCCATGCAGCCGGGCGAGACGGTGCTGCTGGTCGACGATCTGCTGGCCACCGGCGGCACGGCGGAAGCCGGCATCCGCCTGATCGAGCGGCTGGGCGCGCAGGTCGTGGGTTGCGCCTTCGTCGTCGACCTGCCCGACCTTGGCGGGCGCCGCAAGCTGGAGAGCCTGGGAATGGATGTCCACGCCCTCTGCGCCTTCGAGGGGATGTAAGCCGCGCGCGAGTCCAGCGCGCGGCGCGGCGCCGGGGCCCGGGGGCCTCCGGCGGGGGTATTTTTCTCAAGAGGAAGCGGGGGGCGGAAGGGGCCAAGGGCGCGGGCGGGAGGGAGGCGTCAGAGCGCGCCTTCGGCCAGCGCCTGGCGGACCTGATCCACGCCCTGTTCGATGTCGCGGGCGAGGGCCGCGGCCAGCGCGGGGGCGTCGCCCGCCTGCATCGCGGCCAGCGCGGCGTGATGCAGATCGGGCTGCCCGGCCCGGCCGAAGCGGCCGATCACCGCGCGCAGGCTGGGCCCGGCGCGCAGCCAGAGCGAGCGGGCGAGATCGAGCAGTACGGGCGCATCCGCCGCCTCGTAGAGCGCGAAATGGAAGGCGTGGTTCGCCTGCAGATAGGCCGGGATATCGCCGCGATCCATCGCCGCCGTCACCGCATCGTCGATTCCGGTCAGCCGGGCGATCAGCGCCGGCGTCAGCCGGAGGGCGGCGCGCTCGGCCAGATGCGGTTCGATCGAGAGGCGGGCGAAGGCCAGCTGGTCCAGCGTCTCGGCCGTCATCGGCGGCACGGCGACGCGGCGGTTGCCCTGCGGCAGCAGCGCGCCTTCCGCCGTCAGCCGGCGGATCGCCTCGCGCACGGGGGTCATGCCGGCACCCAGTTCCGCGATCAGGCCCTGGATCGTCACCGGCTGGCCCGGCGCGAGATGGCCGAAGAGGATCATGTCGCGCAGCCGCGCATAAGTGACCTCGTGTGTCGGGATCTTGCGGCTCATCACGGTTTCTTCCTGTCCCTGGCTTCCGGGCAGGTTAGGCCCCGGGGGCAGGGACAATCAAGATCTGATCAAATTCCGGCTCCGGCCCGCAGCCGCGGCCTTTCGCGCATCAGCCACAAGAGCGTGATCAGGAGCGGGGCGTTGATGATGCGGCCGGCCGCCAGATCCGCCGCCGCCGCGTCGAAGGTCCGCACATGGGTGCGGATATCCTCGCCCTCTTCGGCGACGCCATGCAGGCCGCCCTGCGCCGCACCGAGATCGCAGAGCGCCACGAAGGAATGGATGTATTCGGTGCAGGCGCCGGGGCTGGGGTAGAAGCCCGCCACCGGCAAGAGCGCGCCAAGCGCAAGGCCGGCCTCCTCGGTCGCCTCGCGCCGCGCGGTGTCCTCGGGGGTTTCGCCCGGATCGATCCGGCCGGCGATGGTTTCCAGATGCCAGACCGGCCCGCCGCCGCGGCCCACGGCGCCGGCGCGGAACTGTTCCACCATCAGCAGAAGATCATGCACCGGATCATAGGGCAGGACCGTGACGGCATCGGTCATCACGAAGACCTCGCGCCCGATGACCGGGCCCATGCTGCCGTCGAAGCGGCGGTGGCGCAGATGCAGATCCTCGATGCCGAAGAAGCCGCGGAAGGGGTGTTTGCGGTCCAGCACCTCGACCGCGCCATCGCCCGGGCCGCCCGGGCCGCCGCTGGCCGCCGCCGGCATCGCCGAGGCCGCGCGCACCAGCATCGGCGTGCGGGCGGCGCGCAGGCGGGCCGCCGGCTGTTCGCCCATCGCGGCGAGGATATCGGCGGCAAGCCGGCGTTCGACGGCGCGGTCGGGCGCGGCGAGGCCGCCCGTCGCCTCCTGCCAGAAGGCCCGCCGTTCCGCGCCGCCCGGGCCCTGGAACAGCGCCGCCAGATCGGGATCGGCCAGCCGCGGATCCTCCGGCGCCCCGCCCGTCACCGCCACCTCCGGCTTGCCGCCTCGACCGCGAGGCCGCCGAGGATGCCGCCCAGCACCAGCGTGCCCAGCACCCCCGGAATCGCCATCTGTCCGGCGCGGTCGAGCATGATCGAGAAGATGCCGGCGACGGCCGCCATCGGCGAATCGCCATAGCGGCCATGGGTCGCGTCGACGATCATCTCCCGGGTCGAGAAGCCGAGCAGTGTGACGACCGCCAGGATGACCGAGGTCGTCAGCCCGATCCCGACCGCATCGGCATAGCCGCGCCCGGCCATCGCCCCCATCACCAGCCATCCGGCGAGAAGGCCGATGCCGGCCGCCACCTCGCGCAGATAGCCGGGCGAGGCCCCTTCGCCCAGTTGCGGCAGGAAGGCGTTTGCCGCAAGCCAGCCGATGGCGGCGAACCAGAGGGCGGCGACCAGCCGGGCGGTGGTGGGCATCGCGTCTCCTCAGGCGGGCCGCGTCAGGGTGATCTGCGTCACGTCGCAGTTGCCGCCTCGAAAGGCACCGGCGCAGGAGGTCAGATAGAATTCCCACATCCGGCGGAAACGTTCGTCGAAGCCGCGGGCGCGCACCTCGTCCCAGCGGGCGGTGAAGGTTTCGTGCCAGCGCCGCAGGGTCTGGCTGTAGCTTTCGCCGAATTCCATCGAGTCGCGCACCCGCAACCCGGCCCGCGTCGCCTCGCTGCGCAGGGCCGACAGCGGCGGCAGCATGCCGCCGGGGAAGATGTATTTCTGGATGAAGTCGACATGCTGGCGGTAGAGCCGCCAGCGATCCTCGGCGATGGTGATGATCTGCAGCGTCGCATTGCGGCCGGGCTTCAGCC
Source organism: Rhodobacter sp. (assembly GCA_039808125.1). Taxonomy (GTDB): domain Bacteria; phylum Pseudomonadota; class Alphaproteobacteria; order Rhodobacterales; family Rhodobacteraceae; genus Pseudogemmobacter. The sequence goes on from JBDHSO010000080.1 coordinate 15,895, forward strand.
GCTCAAACAGGGTGCGGAAATAGATCGGCCAGTATTTCTCGCCCACCGCCTCGAACATCTCGATCGACGCGATGCCGTCGTAAAGCCCCTTCTCGTCGCGATAATCCTGCAAGCGGAACTCCACCCGGTCGGACAGGCCGGCGCGGCGGATGCGTTCGACGGAATAATCGTATTGCGCCTGGCTGATCGTCAGCCCGGTGACGCGCAGCCCGCGCTTGCCGGCGGCATATTCGGCGAAACCGCCCCAGCCGCAGCCGATCTCCAGCACATGGTCGCCCTCCCTGGCGCCCATCCGGTCGACCATGCTTTCGTATTTCTGCTCCTGCGCCGTTTCCAGGCTTTCCTGCCCGCTGTGGAACAGGGCCGAGGAATAGGTCATGCTGTCGTCGAGCCAGAGCCGGTAGAAATCGTTGCCCAGGTCGTAATGCGCCGCAATGTTGACCTTGGCGCGGCGCCGGGTGTTGGCCTGCAGGCGGAAGCGCAGCCGTTCCCACAGCCGGACGATGGCGAGGCCGGGGAAGTTGTCGGTCATGTCGTTGTTTTCCGGCATCTGCATCAGGTCGAGAAAGGCCTGCAGATCCGGGCTTGTCCAGCTGCCGTCGAGATAGGCGTCGCAAAAGCCGAGGTCGCCCTCCCGCAGCAGCCGGGCAAAGACATCGGGATCATGCACATGAACTTCGGCGGCGGGGCCGGGACGCGGGGCTTCGGCACGGAAGCGGCGGCCATCGGGCAGGATGAGATCCAGCCGGCCAGCGCCAAGATTGCGGGCCCGGTCGAAGACCGCCGCGAAATAGCGCGGGAGATTCCCCTGACCTCCGGTTTCGGTAAGAACGTCCATGATATCCTCCGGCGGGTGGCAGCCCTGATCCGCGACAGACTTCCAGAGAAACCACTTTTGCTCAAGACCTTCATTTCACCGCGCCGGCAGGTGCCGTCGGGGCAGCCGCGGGCGGCGGCAGGCAGGAACGGGCCGGCCAGAGCAGGAGCCGGAGCTGTCGCGGACATGGCTCCGCGGCCCCGACCTTCGCCCCGCCGCGAAGGGACAGGCTTCGCCCGCGGGCGCGCGGCGCCTAGGCCGTGAACTCATAAACGGGATTCCTGCCGGCTTTGGGGTGTGATTCACTTCCTGTGACGGAGGTG
>JBDHSO010000081.1:0-16881 GCA_039808125.1 Rhodobacter sp.
GCCGGCGGTCCTCCCAGGCCGGTGCGGCCGGTACGGGCGCGGGACCGCGCGGCGCCTCATCGTCGCTGACGATCCGCGGCGGCTTCGGCTGATAGGGCCGCTTGCCCCCCTCGCGCGGCGAGGGGCGGCTGTCGGCCGGCACCGGCCGGCCCTTCGGGCCGAATTCGGGCGCCTCGGCCATGCGCATCATGGTCAGGCCGGGCTCGATTTCCACCGTATCGCCAAAGCGCGGCGTCAGCGGTTCGGCGATCTGGACGAAGGTCATGTCCTGCTGCACCCGGATCGCGCCGATCCCGTCCTTGGAGATCCCGCCCGCCTCGCAGATCTTCGGCAGCAGCCAGCGCGCCTCCGCTCGGCCGGAATGGCCGACCGACAGACGATACCAGACCGAGGGGCCGAATTCGCCCCGTTCCCGCACCGGCAGGGGCGCCGGCGCCGGCAGGTCTTCGGCCAGATCCTCCGGCGCCGACCGGCCCGCCCGCCAGAGCCGGACGAAAGCCGCCGCCACAGCCTCGGCACCATGCGCGTCGAGGATGGCCGCGGCAATCGAGGTCTCGTCGCCCGGCGCCTCGGTCAGCGCGGCATCGCCCATCAGCCGTTCATCCTCGCGCGATTGCACGGCATCGGCACCGGGGGCCTTGCCCCACTCGGCCACCACCTTGGCGCCTTGCAGCAGCCGGTTCGCCTTGCGCACCTCGTTCTGCGGCACGATCATGACCGAGGTGCCCTTGCGCCCCGCCCGGCCCGTGCGGCCCGACCGGTGCAGCAGCGTCTCGGGGCTGCCCGGCAGGTCGGCGTGGATGACCAGATCAAGGCCCGGCAGGTCGATCCCCCGCGCCGCGACATCGGTCGCGATGCAGACCCGGGCACGCCCGTCGCGCAGCGCCTGCAAGGCATGCAGCCGCTCGGTCTGCGACAGTTCGCCCGACAGTGCCACCACCGGAAAGCCCCGGTTCACCATCCGTGCATGCAGATGGTTCACATTGGCGCGCGTCTTGGCAAAGACGATGGCGCAACGGGCATCGTGCCAGCGCAGCAGGTTGAAGATCGCGGGTTCCTTGTCGCGCAGGCTGACCTGCACGGCGCGATGGTCGATGTCGGCGTGTTGCGCCGCTTCGCCCTTGACCGCGATCCGCAGCGCATCGCGCTGGTAGGTTGCCGCCAGCTTGGCGATTTCCGGCGGCACCGTGGCCGAGAACATCAGCACCCGCTTTTCATCGGGTGCCGCGCCGAGAAGGAATTCCAGATCCTCGGCAAAGCCCATGTCCAGCATCTCGTCCGCCTCGTCGAGAACGACGGCGCGCAGATCCGACAGGTCGAGCGAGCCGCGCTCGATGTGATCGCGCAGGCGGCCCGGCGTCCCCACGACCAGATGCGCGCCACGCTCCAGCGCGCGGCGTTCGGTCCGATAGTCCATCCCGCCAACGCAGGAGGCGACGATGGCATTCGCAAACAGCCATTCAAATTCGCGCCGCACCTGCAGCGCCAGTTCCCGGGTCGGCGCAATCACCAGCGCCAGCGGTTTTTCGGCCGGCAAAAGCCCGTCGACGCCGCCCAGCACCTCGGGCGCAATGGCCAGGCCGAAGGCGACTGTCTTGCCCGATCCGGTCTGCGCCGAAACCAGAAGGTCGCGCGCCGTTGCCTCGTCGGCCAGCACCGCCTCCTGCACCGGGGTCAGCGCCTCATAGCCCTTTGCGCCCAGAGCCGCACGAAGCGGCCCGGCGATGCGTTCCATATCCATCTCTGTGTCCTGTCCGGGCGCGATCTGCGCCCTGATGTGTGCCATATCCGGCCCACCGCCCCTGTCCGCGCCTCCCACAGCACGAAACGGAACCCTCAGGCCATCGGCGGGCGATACAGGGAATCACCCATCTTGTACAGGGGCGACCTGACGGCACGCCGCCGCCCGCCCGGCATGGCGCCCGGTCGCAAGACAGGCGGTCAGCAGGTAGCCACCGGTCGGCGCCTCCCAGTCGAGCATCTCGCCGGCGGCAAAGACACCCGGCAGCGCGCGGAGTTCCAGGCCATCCGTCAGGCTGTCTCGGCTGATGCCGCCGGCGACCGAGATCGCCTCGTCCAGCGGGCGCGGGCCCGCATGCCGGACGGCAAGCCGCTTCACCTCCGCCGGCGACATCCCTTTCGCCCATTCCTGCGCCAGCGCCACCGCCACCGGCGACAGGCCCAGCTTGCGCAGCCGGTTCGTCGCGCTTTCCCCGGGTTTCATCCGCGACAACCGCGCCGCGACTTCGGCCTGCGACAGATCCGGCAGCAGATCCAGCGTCAGCGCCGCACCCTCGCGCACGGCGCGCGCCATGGCATAGATCCCGCCGCCCTCCAGCCCGCGGGCCGAAACGACGAATTCGCCCCGCTGCGGCAGCCCGCCCGCCATCAGCGCCGCCCCCTTCACCGGCTGGCCGAAATGGCGCGCCATATGCGGCGACCAATCCACCCTCAGCCCCATGTTTGCGGGCTTCCAGGGGGCCACTTCGACGCCCCGGGCGGTCAGCCAGGGCACCCAGGCCCCGTCCGAGCCAAGCCGCGCCCAGCTTGCGCCGCCGAGCGCCAGCACTGCAACGCGGGGATGCACCGCCACCTCGCCCTCCGGGGTCTGGAACCGGAAGGCCGTGCCCTGCCATCCCGCCCAGCGCCAGCGCGTCCGAAGCACCACGTCTCGCCCCGCAAGATCGCCCAGCCAGGCCCGCAGCAGCGGCGATGCCTTCATCGCCACGGGAAATACCCGGCCGGACGATCCGGTGAACACCTCCTGCCCCAGACCGCGCGCCCAGTCCTGAACCTCGGCCGGGCCGAAATCACGCAGGATCGGCGTCAGCCAGCCGGCATCGTAGCGCGAGGCGAAGACGGCGGGCGGCTCGTCCTTGGTGAGGTTCAAACCCGATTTCCCGGCCATCAGGAATTTTCGCGCCGGGCTTGGCCGGGCCTCGGCCAGCAGCACCCGCCGCCCCGCGCGGGCAAGTTCCCCGGCCGCCATCAGCCCGGCCGGACCCGCCCCCACCACAAGCGCATCGACCTCCACCTCAGGCACCGGCCAGGGGCGCCGGCCCCTTCAGATGCACCACCTGCTGGGGATAGGGCATCTCGATCCCCGCCTCCTTCAGCGCGTTCCAGATCGCGAAAAGAACCGGGCTGCCATAGGTGTTCTTGCCGTCGTCAATCCCGTTCACCCAGTATTCCACCGCAAAATCGACGCTGGAGGCGCCGAAGCCGCGCAATTCGCATTCAGGGGGCGCCGGGGTCTGCAACACGAAGGGCAGGTCCGCCACCGCCGCCTCGATGATCGCAGGCACAAGGTTGATATCGGTTTCATAGCTGACCGAAAACGGCGCCTCATAGCGGTTGGCGCTGCCGGCGTCGGAATAGTTCCGGACCCGGCTGGTGATGAAATGTTCGTTCGGAACAACGATCCACTTGCCGTCGAAGGTTTCAAGAATGCAGGCGCGGGCCGTCATCTTGACGATGGTTCCGGCCGATCCGTCGTCAAGCTCGACATAATCGCCAACCGTGGTCTGGCCCTCCAGCAGGAGGATCACGCCCGAGGCGAAGTTCGAGGCGATGGTCTGCAACCCCAGCCCGATGCCGACGCCCAGCGCGCCACCGACAACGGCCAGCGCGGTAAGGTTGATCCCCATGATCGACATCAGCAGCAGGAAGGCGGCGCCGTAGATCACGATCTCGACGGTCTTGATCGCCAGTTGCCGCTGCGCCGGGCGCAGTTCCCCCCGGCCGCTGATGTAGCCGGTGCTCTGCCGGTTCGACCAGCCGCCCAGCCAGTAGAGCACGGCGCCCGCCACCGCCCCGCGGACGAGAGAGAGGACCGAGAACTGGATCGAGCCGAGGTTGACCTGCGCCTCGTCGAGATAGGTCGTCACCTCGTCCAGCACGCCCAGCGCATAAAGCGCCGCAACGGGGATCAGGATATACCTGCCCAGAAGGCGCAGGAAGCCATCGGTCAGCACGTCCTGCACGAAGATGCGGGCGGCGATGAAGATGAAGACCCGCTTGCCGAAGGCAATCAGATCGCCCGAACCGAAGGCGGCGCGCGTCAGCCCCTCGCCCACCGCGGTGAAGCCATAGGCCAGCAGCGGCAACAGAAGCGGCACGAAGCGCAGGGCAAAGCGGCGCAGCGCCGCGATCGGGCCGGAGGCATCCTCCTTCGGGGCAAGGAAGCGTGAAATCGCCGGGCGCAGGCGGCCCGCCACGAACCGCGCCGCCAGGAAGGCGACCGCAAGCAGCGCCAGTTGCGACCAGGCCGCGGGTGACAGGAGCCAGCCCTCGGCAATGTCCAGAGCGCGGTCGAGCCAGTCGACGACCTGCTGAAGTGCCTGGGACTGAAAGTCCATCACATACTCCTTGTGATTATCCCGCCTGGGTCATGCTCTGCCAAGGAACGGCGGGCCTGGCAAGATGACCGATCGGCCGCACCAGCCGGCCCGGCGGCGCAAGGGGTTGCCGGCGCCGCGCGGCACGGGACCCGCGATGCGCCCGTATGTCCGCGCCTTCGGCACCGCGTCCGGGTCCGTCCGCCCGGGCGGTCCTCAGCCGATCATCGCCTTGATCGCCGCGACATGCCCGGCGGAGGCGGCCAGCGCATCGGCGCAAAGGCGCCGCGCCTCCTCCATCAGCGCCTCGGACGCGACGATCCTGTCGACCAGCCCCCAGGCCAGCGCCTCTTCCGCGCCGATCTTCTGCCCGGCCATCAGGATCATCTTCGCCCGCCCCGGCCCGATCAGCCGGGTCATCCGTTCGGGATCCGCGGGCTGCGGGCGATATCCCAGCCGCATCACCGGATAGAAGAAACCGGCGCCCGGAACCGCCAGGCGGATGTCGCAGGGCAAGGCCAGCGCGAAGGCGCCGCCTGCCAGCGTGCCGTTCAGCGCCGCAACGCTCAGCCCCGGAAACCCGGCCAGCGCCACGGCGGCCCTGGTCCAGACCGGATCGGTCGCCAGCCCCGCCTTGGCCGCATCGAGATCGGCGCCGGCAGAAAAGACCCGGCCCTCCCCCGTCAGGATCAGCGCCTGCATTCCGATCACGGCGGCCGTCTCCGCGGCCTCCGCCACGGCGGCCAGCATGTCGTGCGTCAGCGCATTGGCCTTGTCGGGCCGGTTCAGCCGGATCGTCCGCAGCCGCCCCTCGTCTTCCACCCGGATCATCGCATCCTCCGCCGTTCCGCCACGCCATAGCCGGTGCATCGCCCGGCGGGAAGCCCCCGGTGCCGCCGCGCAACCCTTGACGTGGCGCTTTCCGGAAGCGACCATCGAAACGAGATTGCTCCGAAAGAGGCCTCCCGATGAAATCCCTGTCTCTCTGCTCCTCGGCTGCACTGATCCTTTCGCTGTCCTGCGGCGCGGCCTTCGCCGTCACGCCCGAGGAGGTATGGTCCAACTGGCAAGCCGCGGCCGCCGCGAGCGGACAGCAGATCACCGCCGGGTCCGAGTCGAGGACCGCGACGGGGATCGACCTCACGGATGTAAAGATCGTGACCGCGATGCCCGACAGCGGCATTGTCATAACCACGATGATCCCGAAGGTCGCGCTGGCCGATCCGGGCGACGGCACGGTGACGATCGGCCTGTCGGAAAGCTATTCGATGACGATCGGCGAATCCGGCACCCGGCCCTCGCCGGCGGGTGTGACCTTCGCCATCGCCTTGCCCGATGCCAGGATTTCCGCCTCGGGCGAGGCCACGGCCGTGCGCTACACCTATGCCCTGCCGACCCTGACGGGGACGCTGACCAAGGCAACCGACGTGCACGACAGGCCGCTCGATGCCACGTTCGACGTCAGGATCACCGGCATCGAAGGCACCCAGCTGATCGCGCCGCAAGCCAATGGCAGCACGACCTTCGACGCCACGGTCAGCGTCGACAGGATCGAGGCCACAGGCGCGGCGGCCAACCCGGCCGACGCGGAAACCTACAAGGCCACCTTCAGCGCCGTCGATCTGGACAGCATGTCGAAGGGTCAGATCCTGCCGGCCGATATGATGGCGGATTTCGCCATGGCACTGACCGCCGGTTTCTCGACCGAAACCAGGACGACGGGCGGCGCGATGAGCGCCTCGTTCGAATTCACGGACCGGCGTGGTGCGAACACCTGGCAGGGTGAACTTTCCGAACACCATAGCTCGGTCATGATGGACAAGACGCGGGTAGATTTCGGCTTCGGGATGAAGAGCGGCAAGCTGGCCGTCAACATGCCGTCCGAGGGGCTGCCGCCGATGGACGGATCCTTCACCGAAATCACGCTGCACCTTGCCGGCCCGCTGGCCAAGACCGATGCGCCGCAGGATTTCGTGGCGTTGCTGCGGCTGGTCGATGTGGCGGCGTCGGACATGGTCTGGGCCATGGCCGGGCCAGCCGCCGGATTGCCGCACGACCCCATGACCGCGATTGTCGACCTCAAGGGCAAGATGGGCTGGGCGTTCGACCTGTTCGACGAGGCCGCGGGCGGAATGACCGAGGTGCCGGAGATGCCGGTCCTGCTTTACTCGGCCGATCTGACGCAGTTCCTGCTGAAATTCGTCGGCGCCGAAGCGGCGGCGACCGGCGCGCTTACCTTCGACAACACCGACCTTGCAACCTGGGACGGGTTGCCGGCACCCACCGGCACGATCAGCGCCAACATGAAGGGTGTGAACGAGCTGCTCGACCGGCTGGTGCAGATGGGTCTTCTGCCGCAGGATCAGCTGATGTCGGCCCGCATGATGCTGGCCATGTTCGCCAAGCCCGGCCCTGGTCCCGGCGAACTGGTCTCGGAGGTCGAGTTCAAGGACAAGGGGCTGTTCGTGAACGGCCAGAAGATCCGCTGACCCGGCATGACTTGCGCGGAAGGGTCCGCGAGGCTACCTGACAGGATGCCCCGCGGAAGGAGTGTGTGATGAGCCAGCCCCCCCTGCCCCGTCTTGCCGAAGCCCTGATCGACGCCGCGCTGAAAGCCGGGGCCGAGGCCGCCGATGCGCTGGCGGTGACGGGAACCTCGCTGTCGATCGACATCCGGCAGGGCCGGCTCGAGCAGGCCGAACGCGCCGAAGGCACCGAGGTCGGATTGCGCGTCCTGATCGGGCGGCGGCAGGCCTGCGTCTCTGCCTCCGATACCTCGCCCGCAACCTTGGCCACGCTGGCCGAACGCGCCGTCGCGATGGCCCGCGAGGCGCCCGAGGATCCGACGGCGGGGCTGGCGGATCCCGCCGATCTGGCCGCTGACCGCGACGCGGCCGGGCTGGAACTGGAAGATCCCGACCGCGACCCCGGCGCGGCCACGCTGGAGGCGGCGGCGCGCGAGCTGGAGGCGGCGGCGATGGCGGCAGCGGGCATCACCCAGGCCGAGGCCTCGGCCGCCTTCTCGCGCCGCGCCATCGCCATCGCGCAATCGAACGGGTTTTCCGGCGGATACGGGCGCACCGGGCATTCGCGCTCGGTCACGGCCTTCTGCGGCGAAGGCACCGGAATGCAGCGCGATTTCGCCGGGGAATCGCGGCTTTTCGCCGCCGATCTGCCCGACAATGCCGAAATCGGTGCAAAGGCGGCCGAGCGGGCGCTGGCGCGGCTGGGGGGCGTGAAGCCGCCGACCGGCACCTATCCGGTGCTTTACGACGAAAGGGTTGCGGCCTCGCTGGTGGGGCACCTGCTGGCGGCGATCAACGGCACCGCGATTGCGCGGGGCGCAAGCTGGGCGCGCGACCTGATGGGGCGGGCGGTGCTCCCGGCCGGAATCGACCTGATCGAGGATCCGCGGCGGCGGCGTGGGCCGGCCTCGCGCCTCTTCGATGCCGAGGGGCTGGCCTGCCGCAGGAAGCTGCTGGTCGCGGACGGGGTGCTGCAAAGCTGGGTGCTCGACCTTGCGACGGGGCGCAAGCTGGGTCTCGCCTCGACGGGCAATGCCGGACGCGGGACCGGCGCGCCGCCCTCGCCGGTAACGACCAACATCGACCTGACCCCGGGACAGGCGACGCCCGCGGATCTGATCGCACAGATGGGCACCGGGCTTCTGGTCACGTCGATGATCGGGCAGACGATCAACGCCACGACAGGCGACTATTCCCGCGGCGCCTCCGGCTGGTGGGTCGAGAGCGGCAGGCTGTCGCATCCGGTTCAGGAATGCACCGTCGCCGGCAACCTGCGCGAGATGCTGCAACGGATCGTGCCGGCGAACGATGCCCGCCCGCATCTGTCGCTGCGCGTGCCCTCGATTCTGATCGACGGAATGACCCTTGCCGGTGCCTGATCCCGCAACCGATCTTGCACTTCTGATCGAGGCCACCGAGGCGGCGGGCCGGATCGCGCTGTCCTACTGGCGGCAAGCCCCGAAAGCCTGGGAAAAGCCCGAGGATGCCGGCCCGGTGTCCGAGGCCGATCTGGCGGTGGATGCCGCCCTGGCCGCCGGCCTGCGCGCGGCGCGCCCCGATTATGGCTGGCTGTCCGAGGAAACGCCCGACGATCCGGCGCGGCTGTCCTGCGCCCGGGTCTTCATCCTGGATCCGATCGACGGCACGCGGGCGTTTCTGGCCGGGGAGGAAGCCTTTTCCGTCTCGCTTGCGGTGGCCACGGAGGGCGTGGTGACGGCCGCGGTCGTGCACCTGCCGGCGCGCAACGAGACCTATGCGGCGCATCTGCGCGGCGCGGCCCGGCTGAACGGGCGGATCCTGCAGGCGAGCGCCCGGCGGGAAGTCGATGGCGCGGATGTCCTGACCACCCGCGCCAATCTGCTACCCGATTCATGGCCCGGCGGGGTTCCCGATCTGAGGCGCAGCTTCCGCGCCTCGCTGGCCTGGCGGCTGTGTCTGGCGGCCGAGGGCCGGCACGATGCGATGCTGACGCTGCGCGACACATGGGAATGGGACTGTGCGGCCGGCAGCCTGATCGCGGCCGAGGCCGGCTGCGTGGTCAGCGACCGGCACGGCGCACCGCTGCGGTTCAACCGCCCGCTGCCGCAGACCGCGGGGGTGATCGCGGCGCCTCCGGCGCTGCACGCCGGACTGATGGCCCGGCTGAAGCCATAGCGCAGGGGGTCGTCGTGTTCGCCGGACGGCGGGGATCAGGGCACCATCAGCCGGGGCGACAGGACGCGACGGACCCGATCCTTGAGCGCGGGGATGGCGGCGGGATGGGCAAGGAAATCGGCGACCGGCATCAGCGCCCGGGCCTGACCCTCGTCGCCAAGACGGACGGTGGCCACCTCGGCCGCGGTGATGCGGCCGGCAAAGAACCATGACCGTTGCGCGGGATCTGACATTGCCGGCAGGCAGAGCCGGGTTTCCAGCCGTTCGGCCGGCAGGACGAGGCCAAGTTCCTCCTGCAACTCGCGCAGGAAGCAGGCCTCCGGCGTCTCGCCGGCCTCGCGCCCGCCGCCCGGCAGATCCCACATCCCCGACCAGCGCAGGCCGGGCAGATCGTCGCGCTGGAGCGCAAGCAGGCGCGGGCCGCAGAACAGCGCCGCCTTGGCGCCGATGAAGGCGGCACCGGCCGCGCCGGTACCGGCCTCCGGGGCCTCAGGGATTTTCATTGATGTCGCGGTCCCAGATCTTTGCCTGACCCGGCCGCTTGCCGATGACCCGGACCAGCGCGACCCAGGCCAGAAGCGACAGGATGGCAAAGACAAGCACGACCAGCGGCAGCCCGGCCGAGCCGAGGATGCCGACCCCGATCAGCGCGCCCGTCACCGCTGCTCCGATGGCAAAGCCCAGAAAGATGAACCCCGGCATGACAAGGTCAAGCACGCCCAGCGCGACGCCCAGCGCGATCCAGGCCCACCATATAGTCCAGAACTGATCCGGCATTCCGCCCTCCGTCTATTTCGGCCTGAACATCCTGAAGGCATCGGTGAAGACTTCCATCGCGCTGGCCGGCAGGATCACGGTCTGCTTCCCCTCGCCCGCGGCCACCGCCTGCAACGCCTCGACCTGTTTCAGCGCCACCTGATACTGCGCCGCCTCCAGGCCGTTCTCGCGGATCGCCACGGCAATCACCGACGTGGCGAAGGCTTCTGCCTCGGCGGTGATGCGCTTGGCCTTGGCCTGCTGTTCGGCCTGGTAAAGCGCCGCATCCGCCGCCAGCTCCACCGCGCGCTTCCTGCCTTCGGCCTCTGTCACCTGGGCGCGGCGGGCGCGTTCGGCGTTCAGCTGCTGCAACATCGCCGCCCGGGTGGCATCGTCGAGATTGACGTCAAGGATTTCCGCCCGCGTCACCTCGACCCCCCAGTCGTCGACCATGGCCGCCACCTGTTCGCGCACCCTCTCGATCAGTTGCGAGCGGTTGGACTGGACCTGATCCAGCTCCAGCTTGCCGATTTCCGACCGGACGATCCCGGCAACCGTCGTGGCGATGGCACCGTCGATGTCGCGGATGCGGTAGACGGTCTTTTCCGGCTCCGTCACGCGATAGAACACAGAGGTCTCGACCTTGACCAGCACGTTGTCGGCGGTGATCGCATCCTGACTCGCGCTCGGCAACTGGCGCTCCAGCACAGAAACCTTGTGGGCCACGCGGTCGAAGAACGGCACCACGAAGTTGATGCCGGGACCAAGCACCGCCCGCAGCCGGCCGAAGCGCTCCACGACATGCTTTTCGGATTGCGGCACGATCCGGACGGCCAGAAAGATCGAAACGACGATCAGGATCGCAATGGCGAGATAGACGGCGTTCCATCCGGCAAATGTTTGCAGTTCCATGAAAAGCTCCTGTCCAAATACGTGGGCCGCATGCGGCACCGGCAGTCTGACCCCTTCGCCCGTTCGCTGCAAGGGCAGGAACACCCGCCTCTTCCTTGCTGCGATGCGGCGCAGACCGGCTTTTCGCCGGCCCCACGGCAGGGTAGTCTGCGCCATCGCAGTGGGAAGGAAGCCATGACGCAACGCCTGCATCTCGTGTTCGGAGGCGAGTTGATCTCGCCCGACAAGACCACCTTCAAGGACGTGAACGATATCCATATCGTCGGCATGTTCCCCGATTACGCCAGCGCCCATGCCGCCTGGAAGGCCGAGGCGCAGCGCACGGTGGACAATGCCCATACCCGCTATTTCATCGCGCATATCCATCGGCTGCGCGACGAGGAGCAGGCGGCCTCGGCCACCGAGGAACTGGGCTGATCCATGGCGGTCTCGCTGGGGCGGACGTTGTACAATCTGGGTCGCCGGCCGCAGGCCGGCACCCAGGTGTCGCCACCGTCCCGGCCCGCCGGCACCCTGATATGGCTGAATGTTCCGGGCGCGACCTCGGCGCCGGGCATGACGGAACTGGCGCGACGGCTGATCGAAGAGGACGGCATCTCGATCCTTGTCACCACCGACCAGCCACTCGCGCCGCAGAACGGCATGATCGTCCAGCTTCCGCCCGCCGATGTGCCGGCCGAGGTGCGGTCCTTTCTGGATCACTGGCGCCCCGATGCCGGGGTCTTCGCCGAGGGCGAGCTACGTCCGGCGCTGGTGCTTGAGGCGGCGGCGCGAAAGGTTCCGCTGCTGATGGTCGAGGCGCGCGTGCCGGAACTGCCGAAGGATCGCGGCGGCTGGTTTCCGGGCCGGCTGCGTAGCGCCCTGGCGGCATTTTCCGCAATCCTGGCGCTGGACGAGCCCGCGGCGCGGGCCTTCCGCAAGGCCGGAGCAAGCGCCGCCTCTGTCATCGTCTCGGGCCGGATGGCGGAACGGTCCGCGGCGCTTCCCGCTCTCGAGGCCGAACGCGAGGCGCTGGCACGGCTGATCGCGGCCCGACCGGTCTGGTTTGCCGCCGCAGTGCCCGAGGCGGGGGAGCCGGCGGTCCTGGCCGCCAACCGCGCGACGCTGCGGCTGGCGCACCGGCTGCTGCTGATCCTGCTGCCGGAACGGCCGGAACGGGCCGGCCCCCTGGCGGAGCGGCTGGAGGCCGAGGGCTGGCTGGTGGCGCAGCGTGCGCTGGATCAGGAGCCGGAACGGGATACCGAAATCTACATCGTCGACAACCCGACCGAGATCGGCCTCTGGTATCGGCTGGCCCCCGTCACCTTTCTGGGCGGCAGCCTGGCCGGCGAAGGTGCCGTCCGCAATCCGCTGGAAGCGGCGGCGCTGGGGTCGGCCATCCTGCACGGGCCGCGCGCCGGGGCACATGGCGTGGCCCTGGGGCGGCTCGGGCTGGCCCGGGCGGCGCGGTCCGTCGCCTCCACCGCGGATCTGGCTGCGGCGCTGTCGGACACCCTTGCCCCCGAACGCGCGGCGCGGCTGGCACAGGCGGCCTGGGCCGTCGCCTCCGAGGGGGCAGAGGTGACGCAGGACATCGTGGAGCGGATCCGCACCGAACTGGACCGGGGGCGCTGATGCGGGCGCCGGGCTTCTGGTTCAACGACCCTCGGGCGCCGGGCGCGCTGACCCGCCTGCTTTCGCCGCTGGGCCTTCTTTATGCCGTCGGAACGGCCCGGCGGCTGGCCTCGGGCGGGCCCGGCTACCGCGCCGGGATTCCGGTCATCTGCGTCGGAAACCTGAACGCGGGGGGCGTCGGCAAGACCCCCACGGTGATCGCGCTGATCGAACGGCTGGCCGCGCGCCGGCATGCCGCCCATGTCGTCAGCCGGGGGCATGGCGGGCGGCTTGCCGGCCCCGTCCGGGTTGACGAGATGCGGCATTCCGCCGCCGATGTCGGCGACGAGCCGCTGCTGCTGGCGCCCTTTGCCCCGGTCTGGGTGGCGAGGGACCGTGCGGCCGGGGTGCGCGCCGCCGAGGCCGCGGGCGCGGGCGTCATCCTGCTGGACGACGGGTTCCAGAACCCTTCCGTGGTACAGGATCTGTCGCTCGTCGTGGTCGATGCCGCGCAGGGTTTCGGCAACGGGCGCTGCATCCCCGCAGGCCCGCTGCGCGAGCCGGTGGCGACCGGGCTTGCCCGGGCCGGGGCCGTGCTGTCGATCGGCGAGGCACCGGCGCAGGCCGCCTTCCAGACCCGCTGGGGAGGCGCGGTCGGGATCCTGCCGCATCTGACCGGCCATCTCGCACCCCTGCGGATGGGCATGGACTGGCGGGGCGAGCGGGTGCTGGCCTTCGCCGGCATCGGCAACCCGGCCAAGTTCTTCGCCACCCTGCGCGCCGAAGGGGCCGAGGTCCTGCGGGCCGAGCCGCTGGACGATCACCAGCCGCTGAGCCCCGCGTTGCTGGCCCGGCTGGAGGCCGAGGCGCAGGCCCTTGGCGCCCAGCTTGTCACGACCGAAAAGGATGCAACCCGCCTGCCCGCCGCGTTCCGCCCGAAGGTGCTGATCCTCGTCGTCCGGTTGCAGGTCGACGACTGGACCCCTTTCGACGCCCTGCTGGACGGGCTTGGCCTCTAGCGACCGCGCGGTCGCGTTTCGGCGGGGCACAGGCGCGTCGGATCAGGGGTCAGCGGGGCCGAGAAAAAAGGGCCGCCCTGAGGCGGCCCTGAAACCGACCAACCGGAAACTGCGGTTCAGCTGTTCACCAGATCCTTCAGCGACTTGGCGATGGCGAATTTCACCTGCTTGTCGGCCGGCTTCGTCATCGTGTCGCCGGTGGCGGGGTTGCGGACCTGCCGTTCGGGGCGGGCCTTGCAGACCACCTTGCCAAGGCCCGGCAGCGTGACCGCGCCGCCGGCGGCCACTTCGCGCGCAACCACCGCGGCGAGGCCGTCCAGCGCAGCGGATGCGGTCTTCTTGTCGCTGCCCATGGTGTCGGCAAGCGCCGCAACGAGCTGGGTCTTGGTCATCGGCTTGGACATTTTCGTCTCCTTTGTGTGTCGGAAGCCCGAAAGGTGCGGCGCGGCGGCCGGCACCCGGATCGGGAACTGCGATCAATCATCTGCTTTTTCCCCCGAAATCAAGGCCTCTTGCGGCCAAATCGCGCAAATACGCCGCTTTTCGCGGCCAAGGTGAGCCGTCACAGGAATGCCGTCTCGTCAAAGCTGCGCAGCTTGCGGCTGTGGATCCGTGCCAGCGGCATTTCCCGCAGCAGTTCCATCGCCCGGACCCCGATCAGCAGATGGCGGCTGACCTGGGTGCGGTAGAAGTCGCTTGCCATGCCGGGCAGCTTCAACTCGCCATGCAGCGGTTTGTCGGACACGCACAGAAGCGTGCCATAGGGCACCCGGAAGCGGAAACCGTTGGCCGCGATGGTTGCCGATTCCATGTCCAGCCCCACGGCGCGCGACTGGCTCAGCCGGCGCACCGGACCCGACTGGTCGCGCAATTCCCAGTTGCGGTTGTCGATGGTGGCGACGGTCCCGGTCCGCATGATCCGCTTCAGCTCGTAGCCTTCCAGCTGTGTCACATCGGCCACCGCCCGCTCCAGCGCGATCTGGATTTCGGCCAAGGCCGGGATCGGCACCCAGACCGGCAGATCGTCGTCCAGAACGTGATCCTCGCGCAGATAGGCATGGGCCAGCACGAAATCGCCCAGGGCCTGGGTATTGCGCAGCCCCGCGCAATGGCCGACCATCAGCCAGGCATGCGGCCGCAACACGGCGATATGGTCGGTGGCCGTCTTGGCATTCGACGGGCCGACGCCGATGTTGACCAGCGTGATCCCCTGGCCGTCCGGCCGTTTCAGATGATAGGTCGGCATCTGCGGCATCTTGGTGACAATCTGGAGCACGCCGTCATGCGTCGTGATCTCCTGGTTCCCGGTCGCCACGAAGGCGGTATAGCCCGACCTGTCATCCGCCAGCATGGCGCGGGCATAGGTCTCGAATTCGTCGACATAGAACTGGTAGTTGGTGAAAAGGACGTAGTTCTGGAAATGCTCGGCCGCGGTGGCTGTGTAATGCGACAGCCGGGCCAGCGAATAATCCACCCGCTGCGCCGTGAAGGGGGCCAGCGGCATGGAACCGTCATGGAACCGCGCCAGCGTGCCGTTCACGATATCGTCGTTGGTCGTCGACAGGTCGGGCACGTCGAACACGTCGCGCAGCGGAAAGTCCAGCGCGCCCTCCTGCGGGATCACCACATCCGGGTTGCCCGCCACGGCGAAATGCACCGGGATCGGCGTCGAGGAGACCGCGATCGTCACCGGGACGCCGTGGTTTTCCAGCAGGAGGTTGATCTGCTGGGTCAGGTACTGGCGAAAGAGATCAGGCCGCGTGACCGTGGTCGAATAGACGCCGGGATGGCTGACATGACCGAAGGACAGGCGGGTGTCTACCTTGTCGAAGCTGGTCACGGTCAGCCGGATTTCCGGATAGAAGGCACGGACCCGCCCCGGCGGCCGGCCGGCAACCAGCGCGCGGTTGAACCAGCCGGTCAGAAAATCGGTCGCCTCGGCATAAAGCTGTTCCAGCCGGGCGACGGCGGGCGCCGCCTCGGTATAGCTTTCGGTCGGGGGATGGTCGGGAAGAAGGAAGGGGGTGGCATCGTCCTGCATGATCGGTCCCTTGATCGGGTGATCGGGGCATATAACGCGCATCCCCGGGGGGGGCGCAAGTGAAGGCTTGGTAAAACCGCAACCGGCGGGCGGCGGACCCGGGGCTTGCGGCGGCGCGCGCGGCGGCCGATAGTCCGCCGCATGACAACGCTTCTTTCGCTTGGACACGGCTATTCGGCCGCCACCCTTGCCCGTCGGCTGATCCCCGAGGGCTGGACCGTCATCGGCACAACGCGCCAGCCAGAGGCGATGGCGGCGCTGGCCGCGACCGGGGTGGAGCCGGTTCTCTGGCCCGGCGATCTTGGTCCGGCGCTGGAGCGGGCGACCCATATCCTGCTGTCGGCCGCGCCGGTGGCCGGCGGGGCCGATCCCTTCCTGCGCGGCTGGCCGGCGCTGCGCGACGCGCGGCCGGCCTGGATCGGCTATCTGTCCACGACCGGCGTCTATGGCGACCGGGGCGGCGGCTGGGTCGACGAGACGGCGCAGCCCACCCCCGCCCGCGGCCGTTCGGGCGACCGGGCGGCGGCGGAACGCGAATGGATGGCCACCGGCCTGCCGGTCCACATCTTCCGGCTGTCGGGCATCTACGGCCCAGGACGCGGCCCGTTCCAGAAAGTGAAGGACGGCACTGCCCGGCGCATCCTGAAGGACGGCCAGGTCTTCAGCCGCATTCATGTCGAGGATATTGCCGAGGTCTTGCTCGCCTCGATCCGGCGGCCCAATCCGGGGGCCATCTACAATGTGTGCGACAACGAACCGGCGCCCGCCGATGTCGTCCTGTCGCATGCCGCGGCCCTCTTGGACCTGCCGGAACCGCCCGCACAACGGTTCGAGGATGCGCAGTTGCCGCCGATGGCGCGCAGCTTCTATGAAGAAAACCGCCGCGTCTCGAACCGCCGCATCCGCGAGGAGCTGGGCGTGCGCCTGAACCACCCGACCTATCGCGAGGGACTGGCCGCGATTCTTGCGGCCGAACGGGCGGCCGGCGCGCTTTGACTTTCGCCCCGGTTCCCGGCAGGCTTCGGCAATCTCCGGTACGACAGAGGGCATCTGGATGTTCATCGGGCTCGATCTCGGCACCTCGGGGCTGAAGGGCATCCTCGTCGACGATACCCAGCGCGTGCTGGCCGAGGCCGCGGCGCCGCTGACCGTCAGCCGCCCCCATGACGGCTGGAGCGAACAGGCTCCCGCCGACTGGATCGTCGCGGTCGAGGTGGTGATGGACCGGCTGGCGCAACGCGGCCTTGGCGCGGTCAGGGGAATCGGGCTGTCGGGCCAGATGCATGGCGCAACGCTTCTCGACCGCGGCGACCGGGTGCTGCGCCCCTGCATCCTGTGGAACGATACCCGGGCCCATGCCGAGGCGGCGGCGCTGGACGCGGATCCCCGCTTTCGCCGCATTACCGGCAATATCATTTTCCCGGGGTTCACCGCGCCCAAGTTGGCGTGGCTGGCCACCCATGAGCCGGCCTTGCGCGCGAAGGTGGCCACCGTGCTTCTGCCGAAGGACTCTCTGCGCCTCTGGCTGACGGGCGAAAAGGTCT